>JAYVVP010000105.1:0-15177 GCA_043786935.1 Pseudanabaena sp.
ATGTTGGGCTTTCTTGGTCACAGTTGTTTTCTATTCGATATGTCTTTTAACTGGCTTCAAATATACTTTTTTGTGTCTCACTTGACGGAACCAGTACCGGTTTCCCTGCTAAGTCTGATTTAGATAGTTTTGTGAGAAAAGATAATAGACTTGTATCTGTGAGAAGCTTTTTTAATTCTTTCCCACTTGCTCTTTCAGATAGTCTTTCAGGTGATCTATATCGGCAATTAAGAAGTTCGTACAATGTTTGCTCAAGATAATTCCTCATGCGTTCACTATCCAATCTTTCAGGCACTTCTATCAAAATATCCAATAAAGGTTCCAGTGTGTCTGCCCCCACTAATTTCAAACAATAAATGACTCTATCTGTTGCTTCAGAATAATCATCAATAAATAATCTACTCAAGAAATGAGCAATTTCACCCCACTCATTTCCAAATAGATATATGGCTAGATACTTATCTGAAATATGACTATAACATTTAGCTCTTTCATCATAGGAAAATGAATAATGCTGTAGATCTACAATAAACTCTATCAGCATAAGATACTGTGCTCTTATATCTTCGTTCTTAGATCTTGCCATTTCGATAATTTCTTCAATCAATGGCTGCATATTTTTTCACTAATTCCTTTCGTTAATAGACTACGAAATTATGCGATCGGGCTGTAAATACATTGTCATCCTTCAATTAATTTAGGCTTAAGATATGGGGTGTTGTGGAGGATGCAGTTCATTGGTTTCTATGTTAAAAATATACCCATCAAGTATTTGTGTAAAACTCTCTAGTAAGAATCTTGCAGAAGAAGCAATTTCGTTTTCATCATCGTCTGGGAAATCAATATATTTTTCTAAAAAGGGAATAGGATTCATTTCAGTTAAAAGTTCTCTTGCCTTAACATCATCGAAATCTCTGTTCCAGAAGAAAGCATCTGCTAGCGAACTAATGGCGCTCTCGATTTCACTACTCATAGATCCTGAATATGTAAACTCATTACCATACTTTTGAATGATTTCTAGAATTACTGACGCACCAATTTCGCCTAGAAAATTCCTCAGAATAGATAAAATTTGCTGTCTTACAACTTTTTTAGGCAATTTAGCCCATTGTAAAAAATATTCCCCAATTTCAGCAATCTCTTCTTTGGTTAAAATAATTTCAATCAACTTACGCTTATACGATCTATCGTTAGGGTTAAATCTTTCGATTTTGTCTTCTATTGAGAAACTTCTGAAAAATGTATTTAATTCGACAATCAGAGAAATATCACAGAGTGCATCGTTGCATCCTGTTAAATCTACTTTGCGAATCAATTGCTCTAAAAATTCTGATGATTGAGTCATCTCTTTTACATTCAAAAAATCGAAGGGAGCGCTTAGCGCTCCCTTTAATTTTTTATGACAAGGCTTGAATGATATAGTCGAAGTATGGCTCAGTGGTGACTGCATCTTCTTTACTCAATAATGCTAAAGATGCATCTTTAAGACAGCGTACTCCATCAGCCATACCAACTAAAGGAACGCCGAGGGAGTTATACATTTCACGGACACCGATGATGCCGATTTTTTCGATCGGATCTTTATCACCTGCCAAGACTCCGTAGGTGGTAAGGCGAACGTACCATGTAAAATCTCTTAGACATTGGTTGCGTTGCCTTTGACCATAGGCATTACCACCAGGGGAAATATAGTCAGGATGTATTCTAAATAGCTCTGTGGTTGCTTTTTTGACGATTTTATCTTCGCTTTCAGCCAAGATTGTGGCAATCCGTATCCTTTGAGCACCAGTGGAGAGAAAGTCTTTGACACTTTGCAACTCAGAAATGGTGGGATAGCGGAGTTCTTCGTCGGCTCTTTCTAAAACTTGACTAATTACACTCATGATTAAAATAGAAAATTTAATATGTCGCGATCTAGTCTACCAAAAGCGGTCAATGAGCCAAGTATTTGTAATAAAACCACAAAACTTCATACAGCATTTTATCCCAAACTCAAAAAATAAAGACGGCGCAGGCACTGTCTTTATTTTTAAGCTTTATTTTCTAGCTTTTAAACGTTTTAAGAACATTTTTAGCTCTGAAGTGGCGTTATCAAAACTTGGGTCTACCCGATCGCCATAGCGCCAGTCTTGATAGATCTGCGTAATTTGAGCGATCGCATAGGATTGTTGCTCGGAGACGCGATCGCGCAGACTTGTTACATATTCTTGAGGCGTTTGATGACGCGCTTTTGGTTTGCCCTGCTCTGATAGCCATTGCAGCATTTGCTGATAGGTACGTTGGGGCATCGGCATCTTTTGTAAGCGACGCAATTGCCACCACCAAATCGCAAATTGCCACAATGCCCAGCCGCCAATACCAACGGTAAAGGCGATCGCTAAACCAAAAGCAATCCCCACCCAACCCATTTCGATTAGCCAACTAAGCAAGCCGCCCAAAAACTTGCCGATACTGTCAAATAGGGCGGCGAAGAAGTTGTTAACTGGACTTGGTAAAAAGTTGGCGATCCAACTCCAAAAAGTTTGAATTACACCAAAGGTGCGATTGTTGTCAATCGATGGCGGAAATAAGGGACGACCAGGAACAGGATCAAAGGCGATCCAACCATAAAGTGGAAAGAAAACCTCAACCACTGACTGAGTATCAATGTTTTGTACTTCGTATAGCCCTGTAAAAGGATTAAATTTGCCAGGGGCAAAACCAACAACATAACGGGTGGGAACACCAAGCGATCGCAACATTACCGCCAGAGTCGAAACAAAATGACTCTCCTCACCGCCGCCCTGAGCAACAAATTGCGATACTAGATCGCCTTTAGAATAGTCAAACTTAAGGGTTTGCACTGCATAGGTTTGCTTAATGCTCTGCGCGATTTGGACTACGAGATCGTAGTTATTATCAATAGCGATCGGTTTACCCTCAGAGTTTTTAGCATTTGCCAAAAAACTCAAAGCTGTTTCACGAACTTGAGGCGACAGATCGGGTGGTAATTTTAAATAATAATTACGAATTGCGCGCGGATACTCATTGGGCATTTGCCGTAATTGTTGAGGATTGCGTTCAACCACATTGGAAATCACTGTATAGGTAAGATCTTGAGGCAGTGGCGCAGGTGCGCGAATCATCCCCTCTTGGTCAACATCTAACTCTTCACTAGAGAAAAAGATTCGATTTGGTACCGCCGCCATCGGCACTAAGTTTGGGAAATTTGGCGAAGTAATCGTGTAGGTTTGCACTACTTCTTGGAAAGCAACTGGCTTTATGGACTTGAGAGAACCAATCAGACCATAGGTAGGAGTGGGCAGGAAAAATTCATAATTAATGGCACTACGTCTAATTGTACGAATTTGACTAGGATCGTTGCGAGAAATGCGCCATCCTTTACCCGTATATTCGTCATAAGCCATCACCCGCCAAAATAGCTCTGCTTGAGATCGCACTCGCATCATCAACTCAGGCTGCCGCTTAGTACCTAGTTGTCCAGCCCCAGATGAAGCAGTATCAATTTCAGGCGCAAACAGTGGCGGCAGCGAATTTGGATCATTATTATCACCAGTTCCCCCCGTACCATTTGCCCCATTGTTATTATTACCAGTCTGCTGTCGAGCTTGCTGTTGTCGCGTCAAAATCCCACCGCGAGGAATCTGTCTGTCTAGTGGCAGATTTACACTTACAGGAAAATTGCGTAACTGAAACCCAGGTAAACGTGGCAAAAAAGCAAAAATCGTTAAGCCCAGCACCAACACAATCGCCAGTAACCCCGACAGAGGCAACAGGGAAATCCCCATCTTTTTGGGCTGAAAACTTTGAGTTTTGACACCTAGACGCGATCGATGATCGAGCAATAAAATCGGAATCCCCACCAATAAAAAGGCAATCAGCCACAGGGCAAAAATCATCGTTTGACTCAAGGTCGCCGCTAAAGCCATCAGGATCAATCCAATCACGATTGAATATCCCAAATCCTTGCGGCGCGGTAAGTCAAAACTATGTAATACCTGCAACTGAATCAGCAATTTTGCCAAGGACAGGCGAGTTTCTTCAGTTTGACGGACAATATCGTTGAGAAATATGACTAGCATCGCAATCATGGCGATCGCAATAAATAATTTCACGATCACATTGCGTTTGCGTCGCGCATACCACGCCCATACGGCGGCGATCGCGCTTAGAGGAATCGCCCAAATGCTATTGCTGGTACTTGCCACCGAATCCATCGCGCCAATGCTGATAAATACAAAGATTTGCACCAGCACCCGCAATGGAATCGAATCTTCGACTCCCGCGATCGTAAATTCTGAAGCTTTTCGTAATTTATCAAATGCACCAATCTTGGGTCGAGGCTGCCGAATCGTATCCATAACTGCTCTGTAAAAAACTGCTCTGTAAAAAAACTAGAGTAGAGGGCGCACAATGCACGTCTCTCTACTCTAGCGCGATATTTACTACTGAATAGTCGTTGTGCTAATTCCTTTTCCGACCTTCTAAATCGTAATAATCAGGTTTTATAATCTGCTTTGCTCTAGCGATCGCTAAAGCATTGGACTCAACATTTTCCACAATTGTCGAACCTGCGGCTATGTTCACATTGTCACCAATTTGAATGGGCGCGACCAGAACCGAATTAGAACCAGTCTTGCTGCGATCGCCAATTACAGTTTGATGCTTTTTAAAACCATCATAATTAGCAGTAATCGTCCCCGCGCCAATGTTTACTTGTTCGCCAAGAGTCGCATCGCCTAAATAACTAAGGTGGGCAGCATTAGTGCGATCGCCAACTTTGGCATTTTTGAGTTCTACGAAATTACCGATGCGACATTTTTCACCAACCATTGACTTGCCACGAATTCGTGCAAATGGACCAATCCGACAGTTATCAGCAATTTGACTATCTTCGATCACCGAAAATTGCACTGTGCAGTTCTCACCAATGATGCTATTTGACAACATACTTGAAGGACCAATTGTAGTACCTGAACCGACTTTAGTGTTTCCACGCAAATGAGAATGTGGCTCGATAATTACATTAGGTACAAGTTCTACTTCATCATCAATGGTAATCGTTTCAGGAAGGAGCATTGTCACTCCTGCCCGCATCCATTTGTCTCTCGCTCTTTTTTGCAAGATCTCATAGGCATGAGCTAGCTGAAGTCGATCATTAATGCCAAGACTCTCATCAGGATCGCTCAAATCATTGGCATAAACAGAATCGAGATAATCAAAAACTTCAGTTAAATAATATTCTTTCTGAGCATTGTTAGTTGTGAGTTTAGGCAATGCTTCCGCAAGTTGTTGCCAGTCAAAACAATAAACGCCAGTACTAACTCGTTGATTGAGAATCTGTTCAGGATTGCAATCACGATGTTCGATAATGCGTTTGATCTGCATATCGCGATCGCAAAAAACACGACCATAACCTGTTGGATCAGGAAGAATTGCTGTTAGAACTGTTGCTGAAGCTTTGTGTTGGCAATGGCTATCGATTAGACTTTGGATAGTCTCCGCCCGCAGTAGAGGCGAGTCACCAGTTAGGACAACCAGTTCTCCTTTGAAATCCGCTAATGGTTCTAATAATTGCTGAATTGCATGGCCTGTACCCAGTTGTTCTGTTTGCTCCGCAAATTCTATTTGAGGATGTAAATTAGGATAATTGGCGAGAGATGCGCGGACTTGATCGCTGCAATAACCAACAATTGCAATACGGCGATCGGCATTCAGAGAATCAGTAGCATTGAAAACGCGCTCGACTAAAGACTTGCCACCTAAAGGTTGTAACACTTTAGGCAAGCTTGACTTCATTCTTGTTCCCTTTCCCGCCGCCAATACTGCTACTGCTAACATGGTTTTTCCTTTCTCCATTAAAATTTTATCCATTAGGACGACTCATCTGTTCAAGATTGAGAACTTCAGCTAGCTTCTCTTCTGTCATCAATCCCTTCTCTAAAACAATCTGACGCAAAGATTTACCTGTAATTAGTGATTCCTTGGCTACATCAGCAGCATTGAGATAACCGATATGGTTATTTAATGCTGTCACTAGTGAGAGACTTCCTTCTGCATAGGCTAAACAGCGACTTTCTACAGCAGTAATCCCTTTAATGCACTTTGTCGCCAGAGTGTTGATCGCGTTGCCTAAGATCTCAATGCTATGAATCAAATCATAAGCAATTAGCGGCATCATTACATTTAGTTCCAATTGACCAGCTTGGGCGGCAAAAGTGATCGCGGTGTCATAACCAATCACTTGATAGCAAACCATATTCGTCATTTCCGCAATCACAGGATTATATTTCCCTGGCATGATTGACGAGCCTGGTTGTACAGGTGGTAATTGGATTTCGCGCAGCCCTGTTTTCGGTCCCGAATCCATCAGCCGCAAGTCATTAGCAATTTTGCAAGTATCTTGAGCGAGATTGCGAATTGCTCCTGATACATTCACAAAAGGAGCCATACTTTGCATCGCCGCCATCAGATTACTGGCCGGCTTTAGTTCAAATCCAGTGATCTCGCTTAACTTTTCGGCAACGCGATCGCAATATTGAGGATGGGTGTTTAGCCCTGTACCTGACGCGCTCCCACCTAATCCCAAAGTTTTAAGATCATTTGCGGCTAGATGAATGCGATTAACATGATCACTAATAATTTGAGCATAGGCTTGAAACTCATCGCCTAGCCTAACGGGTACGGCATCCTGTAAATGTGTACGCCCAGATTTGACGATATCAGCAAAAGCGATCGCCTTAAATCGTAACTGCTCATTGAGATTTGCTAAAGCAGGAAATAACACATGGTCGAGTGCTAATAATGCTCCAATCCGAATCGCGGTCGGGATGACATCATTAGTCGATTGTCCATAATTAACATGATCATTAGGACTAACATTTTGATAATTACCCTTTACATCATCCAAAACCTCAAGGGCACGGTTGGCTAAGACTTCGTTTACATTCATGTGATGTGATGTCCCAGCACCAGCTTGATAGACATCCACGACAAACTGATCGCGCAACTGTCCGTCTAATATTTCATCCGCCGCCGCCGCGATCGCCATGCCCATAGACATAGGAATGCAACCGAGTTCGGCATTGACTAACGCTGTGGCTTTTTTGATCAGCAAACAAGCATCAACAAAGGTAGGGAGAGGCTTAATTCCACTAATTGCAAAGTTAGCGATCGCTCTAGCAGTTTGAATACCATAGTAAACATCATCAGGCAGGGACATTTCCCCCATTGAGTCACGTTCAGTTCTAGTCATAAAAATCTTGTAATCGGCTGTTTCTTAATATGCGTTATAGATTTATGTTAACTTGGCAAGTCGAGATTAAATTCATTGATTTGCGATCGCCTATTTGCAATTACCTAGGACTCTGCGGCTAAATAAATATTTAGGGTTACAAAATCACCATTAGGTAAGTTCTGAATCTGTTTCTTCAAAAGCATGTTGATATTTTTCTATTATAAAAATTCATCCATTTTATCAAGTAATTTTTGATAATCTTAGGACTTACGCAAGCTGCTAATATAAGGTAAGTCAAAGCCTTTACCGATCAACTTTTCTAAGTAACTGTCAACCAACAGATGAGAACGAGCTTAGTTAGCCTCGAATATATTCCGAAAAGGAATCATAGCGAGTTAGTGACTAAGGGGTATTGAGCAAAAGTGTAGGCTGAGATGGCGGATTATTAAAAAAGGCTAAAAAGTCTACAAAGAAAGTTAATTGAACAGGTGTGAGACTTGTATAAATAATGGTAAGACAGAGAGATGACTGGTTTCCTACTCCGATTTGGCACTTTGATGTTCCAAATTATGAGCAGCTAAACAAAAAATTACTTCAAGCAATTTATGTTGAAAAACAAAAGGACAATCAAGGAGTCAGTTGGTCAAATGGAATAGGATGGCATAGTAAAGACTATTTACATCAACGCCCAGAATTCCAAAACATTGCCCAAATTATTGTAACTAATGCACTAGAGTCTGGTGAAGAAATTGGCTTTGACCTAAAAAGGTTCACAATGATCGTTGGGAATTGTTGGGCAGTTGTAAATCCAAAGTTTGCCTTTAATTTTGTCCACAATCATCCGAACTCAGTACTTAGTGGAGTCTATTATGTGAAAGCTGCTGAAAACTGCGGTGGTATTCTCTTTAAAGATTCTCGTGATGTTGCTCATATGTTTATGCCTGCGCTTGCCGAACTGACTCCTTGGACGCTCCAAAAAATTACCTATAAAGCAACAGAAGGCAAAATGATAATTTTCCCAAGCTGGTTAAATCATGGTGTGGAGCCAAATCTCAGCGATGAAGAGCGTGTTTGCATTAGCTTTAATATCAGTATGACTTATTTAACATCAGTATGACTTACTCAAGGTGTTAATACAAAATAAGTCAAAGCTTTACCCATCAACCTTTCTAAGTAACTGTCAACCAACAGATGAGAACAAGCTTAGTTAGCCTCGAATGTATTCCAAAAAGGAATCACAGCGAGTTGGTAACTAAGGGGCATTGAGGAAAAGTGTAGGCTAAGATAGCCGATATCCCATCTTTCTAAATTACTGAAGCTTGCCATATTCTCATTAAATAAATGATAACTAGCTGATAAATAAGTAAAATAGAGGCGAAACTAACTTTTTAACGGTCATTTTTTGTTGATTTTACTAGGTTGAGCAATTACGAAAAATGTTCACGCAATTGTAATTTCAAGTATTGATATACTAGCCTCACACCGTATGTCTTGACTGTTTTTTGCAAGCTAATTTGTTGTCTGTAGAGATCAAAACCTAAAAACCAGAAAGAAAAAAGAACAAGAATCGTCTCTTCTACTTTCTAGAAAACTCATGAGAACTCAAGAAATGTCTAATGTTCATCCGTTTATTCGTTTGCTTCGCTATGCCAGTAATTATCGTCAACAAATTTGGGTTGCTACAACTTGTTCAATTTTAAATAAGTTCTTCGATCTCGCACCCCCAGTTTTAATTGGAGCGGCAATCGATCTAGTACTCCAAAAAGAAAACTTTTGGGCTAATCCTTTAGGAGTGCAGGGACTAGCAGCACAGTTGTTTGTTTTGTCTGCAATCAGTGGAGTGATTTGGGGATTGGAATCAATTTTTGAATATGCTTATGCCCTGCAATGGCGCAATCTTGCTCAAACCGTACAGCATGACCTGCGTCTGGATACTTATCAACATTTACAAGAATTGGAATTAGCATTTTTTGAGGAACGCAATTCGGGCGAATTAATGTCGATATTGAGTGATGATGTCAATCAATTAGAACGCTTTCTGGATGGGGGTGCAAATGAAGTGATTCAAGTTAGCGCGACGATCATTTTGATTGGTGGTGCGTTTTTTGTAATTACGCCTAGTGTCGCTTGGTTAGCAATGTTGCCAATGCCATTTATTTTGTGGGGTTCCATTTGGTTTCAGAAATTTCTTGCACCTCGTTATGCTAAGGTTCGCGAAAATGTGGGTTTGCTCAATGGTCAACTGTCCAATAATATCGGCGGAATTACTACAATTAAAGCGTTTGTAACCGAGGATTATGAGCGGAAACGAATTGAGAAGGAAAGTAATCGCTATCGTCAAAGTAATCGTCAGGCGATCGCTTATAGTGCTGCTTTTGTTCCTTTGATACGAATTCTGATCTTTGGCGGATTTATTGCAATTTTGTACTATGGCGGATTGGAAGTGCAAGCGCAAAAACTTTCAGTTGGTAATTATTCCGTGATGGTTTATCTAATTCAGCGCTTGTTATGGCCGCTGACGCGCTTGGGAGACACCCTTGATCAATATCAAAGGGCAATGGCTTCCACTAATCGTATTCTCGATTTGCTCGATACGCCGATCTCTATTCATTCAGGTTCCCAAATTCTATCGCCGCAAGCCCAGATTCAAGGCGAGATTCAATTAAAGAATGTTACTTTTGGGTATGTTGCTGATTTTCCAATTATCGAGAGTCTCTCTTTAGAAATTGCCGCAAACAAGACTACTGCCGTCGTCGGCGCAACTGGTTCGGGCAAAAGTACATTAGTGAAGCTGCTTTTACGTTTATACGAAATTCAGTCAGGAAATATTTTCCTTGATCGCATGGATATTCGTGACTTAGATTTGCGATCGCTACGTTCTTGTATAGGCTGGGTCAGTCAAGATGTATTTCTATTTCACGGCTCTGTTTTAGAAAATATTACTTACGGCTCTTTTGATGCGACAGTCGAACAAATTGTCGAAGCGGCGAGAATTGCCGAAGCCCATGAGTTTATCAAATCTTTGCCAAATGGTTACGATACGATCGTCGGTGAACGCGGTCAAAAGCTGTCAGGTGGTCAAAGACAAAGAATCGCGATCGCCCGTGCGGTGTTACGCAATCCGCCCATCTTAATTCTTGATGAAGCAACGTCTGCGGTCGACAATGAGACAGAAGCAGCAATTCAAAAATCCTTAGAGCGAATTACTAAAAATCGCACCACAATAGCGATCGCGCATCGTCTATCTACGATTCGGAATGCGGATCGCATTTATGTAATGGATCAGGGCAAAGTGGTTGAGACTGGTACTCATGACCAGTTAGTTGCCGAGAATGGAATTTATACTGGCTTATGGAATTTGCAAACAGGGCAAACTGACGAAGTTTAATCCGATCTTCTCAAACACTTTCGGGAGTGTGATTTAATTAGCGCGTTTCCAGAGTCGTCTAATCTCCGATAGAACTTCTGCGTTAGGTGAAGTAATCGTTTGGACATTCGGCTTAATTTCTACACCAAGAATATCCTGATTCCAAGGACTGTTAGGAACTGCTTTTAAATCGACATTGTTGGCAACAGGACGGAATCCGTATTGAACAAATATTGCCTGTTGGTCTGGCTGAACGAGAAAATCGATAAATTTACGCGCCGCTTCTGCTTGATTATTGTCAATGTTACGTTTAGCGATCGCTGCCGTTGCGACGGTTTCAATAGTGGGACTGAAGTAATAGATTTGATAAGGTTTGCCTTGGTTAGCTGCGGATTGATGCCAGCGATATAACGCTACACTTTCATAGACAACGGCAACATCTGCATCGTTTTCACTCCTAGTAATAAATTCCTTTAGTAAAGTATCGGTTGATGATGGTGGCTGATAGACTGATCGCTTTACTAAACCAAATAGATTTGTGATATTGGGACTGTTGAGATTGGTCGCAGTAGGGGGTGTGCCAAGTTTGGACTGCGCCCATAGTGCCAGAGTAATCTGCCCACTGTTGGAGCGCGTGGGATCGGTAGTCACAAAATCAAAACTGCCCCAGCTAGGATTGCCGCCGATCGCCTGCCAATTGCCTGACTGCATTGCTCGTTCCAGACGATTCCAATCAAAACGCCCATTGGGAAATAGAACTTTACCGCGTTCTGCCCATGAAATGCCCACTAGCATGGTTTTGGCGATCGCTTTTGGCTGATTATAAAACGCATCGCTGCCATTTTGAGACTGCCAGCGGATTTGCAGTTCTTTTAAGCTTTCGGCATTGGCAGGGATAAGAACAGTTGGCGTAAATTCATTCTTGTTATCGATATAACGATTGACGATATCTTGAGAACCTTGAAACTCTAATTCTAATTGAATATCTGGATAAGCTTGTTTAAACTTCTCTTGCACTGCTTGCAATGGTTCTTGCATCTCAGTGCCACTGACAACCACAATCTTTTTCGTCAGTCCAGGAATAGGTGCGATCGCTAAGACAATTGAAAATATGGCAATACCTAATGAAGTAATTAGATTTTTTTGCCTTTGAGCATTGCTTAGAGGCAAAGATTTAAGAGTAGTAGTTGTCATGTGATTTCTCTCTATTTCTATCTATTTGGCAATTAATAATTCAGCATTTTCTTGGAAGCAACTTAACTCATCGGTTAGCGATCGCAGTTCGGCAGTCTGTTGCAGATCGGTTAGATTTACCACGCGCAATTTATTTTGTAACTCCTGCAATACTCCCGATGCATCAACAATTAATGTCGCTAAACTTGCTACTTGGGCTTGTTTGGCGCTTTCACCACCACGCACCAGCTCAATATTGCGCTGTAAGCCTGAAGCAAGGGCTTGTAATTGGGTTAGCGCCACGCCTGAACTGTTACGCAGCTTTTGATTAACCTTAAGCAATTGTTGTTCTAAATCTTCAATAGAGAGAAGTGCATTCCCGCCCTTAAATTTTTGGACTAATAAATCGATTTTGCTAGGAAATTCAGAAGCTCGATCGCAAGCATATTGAACTGCTACTAACAAATCCATTTGTTCAGCCTCGGTGAGTAGTTTGCTAGACTCAACCCTAAGCATTTGCGCTTGTTGGCTTAACGTCACTGCTTGCTGCTTTACCGACACGATTTCTGCTTCCAATTCAGGATCATCAAATCCTAGAGACTCGGGTTCATTGCGTTTAAGGAAGATCGCTCCTGAAGTAGCGATCGCCGCTGAGATCGGTAATGCTACAGCTACAGGCATATTGACTAAACGAACTCCTAAGACTAGAACAAAACCGCCAATGGCAACGGCGAGAGGATAATGTAGTGGATTTGCTAATTTCATCTTAAAACTCCACTTGAATATCTGCTAAAAGACGAGCGATCGTTTCAGGCTCACCTTTTGTATAATAACCCGCATTTTGTTGAGCGATATCCTGTAATGCTTTCGGACTAAATTCCTTCTCATCGCCATAACCAATCGTGAATATAGAAATTCGTTGATCGGTTTCAAATCCACTTTTCTTTAACTCTCCCAGCAACTGATCGATATTAGTGTTAGAACCAGAGTCAGCACCATCAGTTAAAACTAGTACGGCATTGATACTATCTTTTCTAAGGTTTTGTTGAAGCCAGTTGCGACCTGCCAAAGTAGCGTCATATAGTTTTGTCTGCCCTGCTGCTTTTAGTGAAGCCACATATTGCAAACCTTTCGCCTTGCCCTCTGGCGTTCCTTCAATTAAAACTGGCGCATTTATTATAGAGTTAAAATCCATCATCGCGATCGTATCTTTGGGAGTCAAGCTATTGACGTAGGATTGCAGCGTACTCTGCATTGCTGAAATCCTTGCTCCTTTCATTGATCCAGAAGTATCAATTACCACCATCACTAGAGAGGGCCTCTTGGCTTGCTCTTGCCAGTTCTTCACCATTGCTTCTACCACTTGTGGTTGGGGTGGGCGATAGGAATCATACTTAGCTTGTGGATCAACTCCAAAATCGGCGGTAAATTTAGAACCCAAAGCCACACCTGGTGTCCCAGGTCGCAAGCCTAACTCGGTGAGTATTTGTTGAGCTTCATTAGATTGTAAGTATGTGACTACTTTCTGGGCAGCAGCTTTTTTATTAGCATCCATCCAAGGCGCGTTGGGAACAATCAAACGCATATTTGAAGAGAAAGTTGATTTAGGGTAAACTGCCTGATAGCGAGGCTGTCCTGCTTGCAAGCTAGAGTTTGCGGCGATTACAGAAGACTCATATACCGAACCGATCGCTGCCCAAAATTGTCCATTCGTGACCATCGATTTTGCAAGAGCATTAGTAGAAACCCCGTAACGAGTAACTTTGCTCTGAATCTGTTTGATCTGATTTTGATAAGTTTGGATATCAGCGACAGTGAGTTGTTCTGGGCGTTTGCCTGAGACTTCGGCATACTGAGCAACTAAACTTTGTAAGCCTGAATTGGAACGAGTCGGCGCGGTATGCACATAGGTAAACGGAACTACTCCTGCGGTAGGTGAAATATCTTTAAGAACGTTCGCATTTACAAATGTCTTAAATGGAGTATTGAGTTTGCTCAATCCCTGAGCCACCTCTGGAGAGGTCATAAATACCATCGGGCTACTTGCCACCAAAGGTGAATCAGCGATCGCAGGGATATAGTTCTGCCCTGGATAGATTTGATTAACTTGAAAGATTAATTGATTTTGATAAATTTCTCCATCTACAGAAATCACAGTAGGTAATTCAGGTGCGCCCGCAACTAATTTGCCAGTTTTAAATTGTTGAGCTTGCGCTACCACATCGGCAACAACATCACCGCTTCCTTTAACTTCGCAGGAAATATAAAACTCTTGACCATTATCAAGCTTTGGCTTTTGTTGATTAAACTTAATAGATGCTTGCTGACAAAAATCCCCCAGAGCGCTACCAAATAGGAGTTTAACTTGTATTCCCGTATTGGTATTCTCAGGCTTATTAAAATTGCTGCATGAGAAAAATAGTAATGAAGACGCAGATATAAACGCAAAAGTTACCGAATGAGAACGTATTTTTAATTGCATTTTTGGTTTACGTGAAGAGAAAAAATTCTTTTGCAAAACTTCAAGACTGTCACAAATAATAATATAAAACCGATTGCGGGGCTTCGCCCTGCGCCCCTTCTTGTGACAAGTTTGATCAACAACTGCTGTAACTTTATAAACTTTATTAGAATCTAATTCTAAGGGAATTAATTCAATTTGTAAATGTGTCTTAGCATACCGAAGTTAAGCATCTTACCTTCTTTTTTTACAGGCTAAGAGTTTCATACAGATCAGCGATCGCCACATCTGAAAATAGCCACCCATCAGGAGCCGTTAAAAATATTTGTGAATCTATAAACTTTACCCAGCCTGTTTGTATGTATTTTTCTAGACATTTTATAGCGCGATCGCATAACGCTACACCATAGTTTTTTTGCAAAGATTTTAGGCTCAAACCCTCCGCTAAGCGTAATCCTTGCAACAAGGTATCCATTAGTTCTTCTGAATCAGAAAGTATCGGCGCAGTAAACCCGATTCCTTCTGTTTGCCATAAGGCGATCGCATTAAGATATGCGCGCATTTTCTGAGGGCGATCAATTCTCTGACGGTTGATGTAGCTGGTTGCACCCATACCCATTCCATAAAAGGGTTGATTGTGCCAATAGGTCAGATTATGACGAGATTGATAGGAAGGTTGTGCATAATTTGAGATTTCATAATGTTCATATCCTGCGGATGGAAGTAACTCATGAGCCTCAAGATACATCGCGACTGTATGGGCTTCTGTCGGTAATGGTTTATCACCTGCTTGATAGCGTTTATTAAAGGCAGTTCCTTCTTCAATAGTCAGATCGTAAATAGATAGATGATTAGGCTGTAAGGCGATCGCACTCTTAAGAGAATCTTGCCAATCGATCATTGATTGATTGGGAAGTCCTGAAATCAGATCTAAACTGA
>JAYVVP010000106.1:0-15174 GCA_043786935.1 Pseudanabaena sp.
TTACTTTTTACTTTGGCGTATGACAGCATTTTTTAACTTGCGATTTTCTGGAATGGCACTATTCTAGCAACTTCTTTTGTTTATTTCCGATGAAGTCTAGTAATTAATTCAGTTTAAATATACGGGCGATAGCTATAATCACAATTGCAGAAATTAAATATTCAATTAGATATTCAATTAAATTTACAATTTTAGATATTGATCGCAAAACTCTATGGAATGGCACATTACGGACGCACAAAGTTTAGCAATAATTGATCAAGAATTTGGCGAACATTTGCTCTCGCCAGCCGAATATGAAATTGTGCGGCAAGTAATTTATGCAACCGCAGATTTTGAATATAAACACCTTGTAAGGTTCTCTGACCAAGCTCTAGAAGCTGGAGCAACAGCCCTTGCGACCCGCGCCACAATTGTTGTTGATGTGCCAACCGTCCAAGCGGCGATCTTCCCAAAGATCTGTGATACTTTTGCTAACCCAATTTATTGTGGCGTTGATGCAATAACTCGTCCTCAAAGGGGTAAAACTCAAGCTGCTTGGGGAATTGAGACTTTAGCAAAACGCTATCCTGAAGCAATATTTGTGATCGGTGATTCTCAGACAGCTCTAGCGACTCTAGTAGACTTGATTGAATTAGAGCATGTTAAACCTGCTTTGGTAATTGGCACTCCTGCTGGCTTCATTGATACTGATGTGATTAAATCTCGGTTAAGTGATACGCAAATTCCTCACATTCGGGTTGATGGGCGTAAAGGTAATGCGATCGCTGCGGCGGCAATCTTTAATGCACTTGTCAATTTGGCATGGCAAGCATACGGCAACAAATAAACTTCGCCAATTCAAGGATGAAATGCAACGGGGTCTGATAGAGCAAAGAATACTTCCCAATTGGCTATATTACGACTTTCTCGAATGATTGATCGCTCTTTGTAGCCAAACTATAGTTACAGATAGTTGGCGATCGCCTAGTCCAGTGATTTTGCCCATATTCAAAGCTGTTTTTGTTATAGTGGGACAACTCAAGGCTTTAGCTAAACTTAGATACATGCTTACAACCTTTACAGCAAATTATACAAAGATTGGCTCAGGCTAAATGGGTCAACGCATTGAATGGCAAGAGGTAATAACTGAGGGTGAAACTCTCAAACTTTGTCGTGAATCTTTGCAAGATGCTTTAAAGGAGATGATTGCTGCATATAAGCAACAAAATAAAGAGATTCCTTCTAGCTAAATCTTTAATCGAGCAAATTACTATTGAGGTAACAAAATGGAAAATCAATTAATTGTAAGAGATCCTGAAATTCTTTCTGGAATACCTGTATTTAAGGGAACTAGAGTACCTGTAAAGAACTTGATTGATTATCTAGAAGCAGGAGACTCACTGGAAGAATTTTTAGATGACTTCCCAACTGTGCAGAAAGAAAAAGTAGTGAAGTTCTTAAATCTATCCATCAAATATTACTTGGCACATGATTATGAAAGTGCTGCTTGATGAGTGCTTACCCAAAAAACTGAAACGAGAAATATCTGATGGACATACTATTGTGACCGTGCCAGAGCAAGGATGGGCAAGCAAAAAGAACGGTGAATTATTGAGGCTTGCGGCGAGTGAATTTGATGTATTTATTACGATTGATAATAATCTGTCAGCACAACAAAACCTCACTAAAATTGATTTAGCTATGATTGTTTTATCTGCACCAAATAATCGACTAGAAACCCTCAAGCCTTTAGTGTCAAGAATTAAGGAAGTAATAGCAAGTATTCAAACTGGCGAGATAGTCTATATCTAAAAAATAGAGCTATTTCCACTAGATACAATTGAAATATATAAGCCAGTAGGGATAGATAGTACCGCAGTTTTAGGGGATTTGTAGGGGTAGAGCATTTGTGCCGATATTCATAAATTATCACCGAAATCTCTATACGCAAATGCTCTAGCTTCTTCGCTATTACCGATAAATTACCTCTGCGGTTTGCAGATTATTGGTGGCTTACCAAAACTTTTCAGAAAAAGAGGAGGAGGAGGGGGCTGGTGACAAGTAATGAAATGCTGGGATGCTGATTGTGCTGTAAAAAAATGTCGGTTTACACAAGCTAATAAAAGAGTGAAACGTTTATGTATTGTACTTCACAAGTCTTCATGCGAGAAGAGAGACATTACTTGACATCCAATACCACAAGTCTGCCTACACCATATCAAAAATGCTGGAAGGTGTCCCTTCACACTCATAAAATTATTCTTAAAAAGTTGGTCTGTATAATCCAGCAACTTGCCCTCGCTTTGCCATGCAGTGAGATCGCAGAATATAGACCAAGTTTGAACACTGCTCGGACTAAAGTCTGGCTTACCACCACACTCGACATAAATTTGCTTTTGGACGCTGAATCCATAGAGTCCGTCGCTGTAATGCACCCATAAGCGATCAATCGTCTGCAAATCTTCACAGGGAAAGTTTTTAATACTTTCGAGATCAATCCATCCCCATCCGTTTTCTTCTCGTCCTGAAGCCTTCAGCATTAAGCGAGCAGTCAGTTGATCCGCCTCATACCATTGCTTATTTTTTAAGAACTTATCCAAATTGCTATAGTCAATTCCTTGCGACGATCGCAACTCAACTGGAGATTTAGCGACATTCTGCTTTGAAGCAGGATTATTAGAAGATGTTGTTTTTGTTGCTTGATTATTTGATATTGCAGAAGGAATTGACACACGATGTTGTGCTTTTAATTCTTCGGCTTTAAAGCTATAGACCCCAGCAGAAGTATTGACATGATTTGATGTTTTTAGTCTAGTCCCCAACTCCTGTAACGCCTCTACAACTGAATTGGGTCTTTCCTTCACCTTGTAAGCAGTCATCCGATCCAATAACTTCCCAAACTCATCGCTAACCACCTTCCCATTCAAAAACTGTCGCCATTGATATTCATTTTCCAAAACGTCATAAAGCGTAAACGGTTCCACATTCGTGAGCAAATGCAAACAAGTCACACCCAACCCAAACAAATCACTCTGAAACACCGACTTACCCAACATTTGCTCAGGAGCGCCATAACTCGGCTTCCCGATGCACGTCCCCGTCTTTGTTAATAACGTCGCCGTTGCGTGTTTTGCCGCCCCAAAATCCACCAGCACCAACTTTTGATCACTGCGCCGCCGAATGATATTGTCTGGCGAAATATCGCGATGAATTACCGACTTGCTATGTACAAACTCCAATATTTGCAGCACCTCCACCAACACATCCCGCACCTGCTGCTCACTAAAAGCCCCAACCCGCGCTAACTCCTGCTCCAAAGTCTCACCATCGATAAACTCTTGGATGAGGTACTGCTTACCCTCATGGATTGTAAAAGATAGCAGTTCAGGAATTTGCGGATGTTTACCCAAATCATCAAGTCGCTTTGCCTCCTGCTCAAATAATCTGATGGCGACATCCAAAGTCCCTTGAGTGGCGGTAGGATTGATCGTCTCAAACGCAAACTGCTTAATCACACAACGTGGCTGTGATGGCTTCGACTCATCTTGAGCCAAGAAGGTTTTACCAAAACCACCCTGACCGATGACCTTTAAAGCGCGATAACGCTCTTGAATTTGTAACTTAGCGCCACATTGGGTGCAAAACTTGGTTGTTATTGAGTTTGCGCGATCGCAAGTAAGACACAGGCAGTTACTCATGCTAGGTAAGTTTTAGACAATTTAGCTTTGACGATCTATTTATAGCCTAATATGCAAAACCAGCCTAGACAAAGAATTGGGGCTTAGTAGATTGCGTCTTATTTGTAGTTAAGCAAGATTAGAATATTCGTGAAGTTTTCGCCTTTGATCGGCATTTGCTAACGGTTTTAGCGATCGCTTCGGATAACCGAAGCTGGTATTCTCAACAGTCAGGTAATATATAATGTGTAGTCCAAAATCGTATTAAATATAACCTTTGGCTCGATCCCTGTTTTAAATGCATTCGGTAGCTATGTTTAACCTAAAAAACCTGATTGGCGATCCTAATAAGCGCAAGCTCGACAAACTCCGTCCCGACGTGGCTCTCATCAATTCTCTAGCCCCAGAGTTAGCGGCGCTTAGCGATCGCGAATTGCAGGCAAAAACAGGAGAGTTTAGACAACGCTTGGAAAAGGGGGAACCACTTGATGATTTGCTGCCCGAATCCTTTGCCGTAGTGCGTGAAGCAGCTACTCGTGTTTTAGGCTTGCGTCATTATGATGTGCAAATGCTAGGCGGCATGATCTTGCATCGTGGCGAAATTGCTGAAATGAAGACAGGGGAAGGTAAAACACTAGTTGCGACATTACCTAGCTATCTCAATGCCCTCTCAGGCAAGGGCGTTCATGTAGTTACTGTCAATGACTATCTCGCTCGCCGTGACGCGGAATGGATGGGGCAAGTACATCGCTTTTTGGGAATGTCGGTGGGCTTGATCCAAAACTCAATGGAGCCATTTGAGCGCCGCAAAAACTATGGTTGTGATATCAGTTACGCCACAAATAGCGAACTGGGTTTTGACTACTTGCGCGACAACATGGCGACCAGCATCGAAGAAGTGGTGCAACGTGTATTTAACTTTTGTGTAATTGATGAAGTTGACTCGATCTTGATTGACGAAGCACGGACACCATTGATTATTTCGGGTATGGTCGAGCGTCCGACTGAAAAATATATTGGGGCAGTGACGATCGCTGATCAAATGCAACAAGAAACCCATTATGAGGTGGACGAAAAGCAGCGCAATGTGGTCATGACCGATGAAGGTTTTGAGCTTGCTGAAAAACTACTTAACGTTACCGACTTGTTTGATCAAGCTGATCCTTGGGCGCATTATGTGTTTAACGCCCTCAAAGCAAAAGAATTATTTCTACGCGATGTGAATTACATCGTGCGCGATGGTGAAGTAACGATCGTCGATGAGTTTACAGGGCGGGTTATGCCAGGACGGCGTTGGAGTGATGGTTTGCATCAAGCAATTGAGGCAAAAGAAGGCGTAGCGATCGAAAATGAAACCCAAACTCTTGCGACGATTACTTATCAAAACTTCTTCTTGCTATATCCAAAGCTAGGCGGGATGACAGGTACAGCAAAAACTGAAGAAGCCGAGCTAGGTAAAATCTACAATCTCGAAGTTACGACCATGCCCACCAATCAAAAGAGCGGACGCGGTGACTGGTCAGATGTAGTTTACAAAACTGAAGCTGCCAAATGGCGAGCCGTTGCTGAAGAATGTCGCGAGATGCACGAGTCAGGTCGTCCTGTTCTAGTCGGAACCACTAGCGTTGAGAAATCTGAAGTCTTAGCAAGATTGCTAATTGAGAAAGACATTCCTCATAATCTGCTAAATGCAAAACCAGAGAATGTAGAGCGTGAAGCTGAAATCGTTGCTCAAGCTGGGCGTAAAGGTTCAGTAACGATCGCCACAAACATGGCAGGTCGTGGCACAGATATAATCCTCGGTGGTAACGCGGATTATATGGCACGGTTAAAAGTGCGTGAAAACTTTATGCCGCAGATCGTTCGTCCTGAAGATGATGACGACTTCACCAATGAAGGTCAGCGCATGTTTAGCGATCGCCCTCAAAAAGCCCAAGGATTTGGGGCAATCTCAGAGGGTAAAAAGATTAAGAATTGGAAGGTCTCCGACAGCTTATTCCCTTGCGAACTCTCTAAAGACGCTCAAACCTTGCTAAAGGAAGCAGTCGATTTTGCTGTTAGCAATCTGGGTCGAATGAGTCAATCGGAACTTGAAGCCGAAGAAATGCTTGCTGTAGCTTCTGAAAAAGCACCTATCGATGATCAAGTAATCCAAAAGTTGCGCGATGCTTTTGTAGCAATTAAGCATGAATATGAATCTGTAACTGATGCAGAACATCAACAGGTGACAACATCAGGTGGATTGCACGTAATTGGTACTGAGCGTCATGAATCACGACGCGTTGATAATCAATTGCGCGGTCGTTGTGGTCGTCAGGGAGACCCTGGTTCCACTCGCTTTTTCCTTAGCCTCGAAGATAACTTGATGCGAATTTTTGCAGGCGATCGCGTAGCTGGCTTAATGAACGCCTTCCGCGTGGAAGAAGATATGCCGATTAGTTCAGGAATGTTAACTAGTGCCCTCGAAAACGCTCAGAAAAAAGTCGAAACTTATTATTACGACATTCGTAAACAAGTCTTTGAATACGATGAAGTAATGAACAATCAGCGCCGTGCCATCTATGCTGAGCGCCGCCGCGTCTTAGAAGGTGAAGATTTGCGCGATCGCGTAATTGAGTATGCAGAGCGCACAATGGATGACATCGTTAATGCCTATGTTAATCCTGAATTACCACCCGAAGAATGGAACCTTGGTGCAATGGTCAAAAAGATCAAGGAATTTGTAAATCTCTTACAAGACCTTGAACCAGAGCAACTTGACGATATGTTCTTACCTGAAATGCAAGCATTTCTACGTGAAGAAGTGCGCCGTGCTTATGAAATCAAGGAAGCTCAAGTAGAAGGATTGCAAGTTGGCTTAATGCGCCAAGCCGAGCGCTTTTTTATCTTGCAACGTATTGACGCTCTCTGGCGCGATCATTTACAAGGGATGGAAGCTTTGCGTGAATCGGTTGGTTTACGGGGGTATGGACAAAAAGATCCATTGATTGAATATAAGAGCGAAGGTTATGAAATCTTTTTAGACATGATGACCCAAATTCGACGTGACGTTGTTTACTCTCTATTTGAATTTGATCCTCGCCCTCAGCAACAACCCGAAACCCTTGAAGCTGAATTTGTTTAATGAAAGGGAGGTGCAAAGCGCCTCTATTTTTTGCGTAGGCGATCGCCTGCACCACAATTACCAGTCCAAACACCAGCACCCCTGCCCTCACCTGATGATTTATTAAAACCTTCACTTCATTCTGGCAGTTCACTTGAGATGTCGATTCAAAATAGTTAGAACAATTTTTGAACAATTTTTTGTTTTATTCGTCTTTGTAATATATATGATTCACGAGTAAACCAAGAAATAAAAGTATGAAAATTCAAGCTTCTGTAGTTGGGGTGATTTCGGTACTCGCTTTGCTAGGGAATGCACTCCCAGCCAATGCTGATAGCCGTAATGCTTTTTGCAAGTACTTCGCCAATGATTCTACTCGCGCTCAAGCAGCCATGCCTTGCACTGTCTCTTCCGATCTTGAAGTTTTTGATGCTGAAATTGTCTGGCAAGATGGAGTGCGCCAATCCTTTAAAAACTATAATGGCGTAGGGTTTACTTATAGAGATAATTCTGGCGGTCAAGTTTTTAAACAGCTTGGTCTTTATGATCCAAGCGGAAAGTTTGAAAAAGTAAGCGATCGCGCTTACAAAATGGAAAGTGGCACTGTTTATATTTGGTGGAGAAGATAAAAATTGAGGTTTTTAGATCACTTTGCGAATGGGAACTTGGACTTCGCGGCGTTTTAAGGGCGAAGGCGTAAAAGGAGAATCGTAGAGAAACTCTCTTGGCTCTCCTGCAATTTCATATTCAGGATGATTGATCAGCCACTGTTTTAACTTGGCGACATTCTCTTGATAGCTCTCATAGCCATAAGCTCCTTGCACTCCCAAGCTCACGACTAACATCGGTGCATGATCTTCCACTTGAATATCTTGAGATACTTGCTGCGGATTGACTCCGTTGTTGTTATACAAAAAAGAGACTTTTGCTTTTCCTGTTTGGATTGGTTGATCGATGGTGGCGATCGGATAGCGAGCTTCTACAGGAGAAGTCATCGAAATATTATTATTGCTGATATGACGAAATAGAGGATTAAAGGAAGAGCTAGTTGCCTCTCTAAAGTCGCCTTCATAGGTGTATGTACCTGAGCGATAGGCAGGATATTGCTTAACTTCAATTTTGCCATCAGTGGTGGGCGATGGAAATCCGGCTGGTAAGGGAGCAGACATAGCTTTTTTTACGGCAAAGAAAGCGAAAGGAAGGGCGATCAAGCCAACGATGATGAGTAAGTTAGAAAGTTTCATGCCTAATAATATTAGGAATTTTTGTTGCTTAGTGCTACTCACACTAAATTTTAACTTTTGGATTTAATTTTAGTTTTTAGATTGAGCAATAAAGTAAATGCGATCGCTTAGTTGTCTTAATAACTGAGCAATATCACCATCGGTTGATTGTAATTGGGCAACTTTTTCACAGCTATACATCACGGTTGTATGGTCTTTACCGCCAACAGCTTCGCCTATTTTGGGCAAACTAAGGTTAGTATGCTGACGCATCAAATACATCACATACTGACGGGCTTGGCTAATTTCACGCCGTCGCGAATTTCCTAATAGGTCGGCAAGATCAATATTTAGCATTTCTGTGACCACGCTTAAAACCATCTCGGCAGATACTTCAACAGGTTCTTTGGGGGGATTGAGAACTGGGGCAACATTTTCGACAGTCATCGGCAAGCCCGAAATCGAAATATAGGCAACAGTTCGCACTAAGGCTCCTTCAAGTTCGCGAATGTTGGAGGTATAACTAGCGGCGATGTAATGCAAGACATCGGTAGGGATTTTGAGATTGTCATATTCGGCTTTCTTTTGCAAAATCGCCATGCGTGTCTCTAGGTCAGGCACTTGAATATCAGCAATCAAGCCCATTGAGAAGCGTGAACAAAGGCGCTCTTGCAAACGCGGAATCAGAGCAGGTGGGCGATCGCTGGCAATAACGATTTGTTTACCCGTTTCGTAAAGCGTATTAAAAGTATGGAAAAACTCTTCTTGGGTATATTCTTTACCCTCAATAAACTGAATGTCATCAACAATCAACATATCGATCTCGCGATATAGCTCACGAAACCTTTGCATACTATCTTTCCGAATTGCCGAAATCAGATCATTGGTGAACTGTTCGGTTGATACATAGGCAATTCGCGCCCTCGGCTCGATTTCTAGGCGGTAATGCGCGATCGCTTGCATCAGATGTGTCTTGCCTAGCCCTACACCACCACATAAAAATAAAGGATTAAACTCACGTCCTGGTAACTCTGATACGGCTAGAGCCGCCGCGTGAGCCATACGATTGGCTGAACCAACCACAAATCGATTGAAATTATACTTGTGATTTAGATTGATAGGACGAGGCGGCGTATTGCTAGTTTCTGATTGGGGATTGTTTTGGACATTAGAGACCGTAGAACTGGGGATTGCTGATGCCATAGCCTGTGCAGCCTCAGCCGCGATCGCTGTTTCTAACATTCCATCTTGACCGTTTTCATCCTCAGCCAAATCTGGTTGACCACTGGGAGGTTCACCGCTGGGAGCCGACACAATATAAACTTCGACGGGATAGCCAAGAATCTCGGTTACTGCATCCGTAATATTCTGAAAATAATATTTATGTAACCAATTTTTAGCAAAAACTGAGGGCGTGCGAATAGTCAAGCGGTCGGCTGTAAGCTGATCTGCCACAACTGTCTTGATCCATCCTTCATATGTAGGACGGCTAAGTTGGCTTTCAAGAAGTTCGAGTACTTGATTCCAGAGTGTTTCTAAGGAAATATCAACAGACATTATGGATTGTGATCAAGAGGTCTAACAGCGAGTTACGATCTTATCGCGTGGACTAAAATTTTGGAGAATTAATTAACATCATTAGTAATTCTTTTTATGAATATTTTACGAATTCTTCCCATGGTTTCTAAACCTCGAATAGCTATAACTATAGGAGACCCCGCAGGGATCGGCACAGAAGTAGTTTTGAAAGCGCTTGCCGATTGCTCTTTGTTAGCCCTAAATGCAAAATTCACAGTTTTTGGCGATCGCCGCTATCTTGAAGAAACTTATAACTTATTAAGAACTCATCGCAATGTCGTCGATCCTGATCGCCTAGAGATTATCGATATCCGTACCGATGACAAAATTTCACAGGGAACTGGTAATCGTGCTAGTGGAGCCGCAAGTTTTGCATACCTTGATGCAGCGATCGCGCAAACCTTAGCGGGAAATTATGAGGCGATCGTCACTGCTCCCATCGCCAAATCGGCATGGAAGCAAGCGGGGCACGACTACGCAGGGCAAACTGAGTTACTTGCTGAATGTAGCCAAGTTAATGACTTTGGGATGTTGTTTGTCGGTAAATCACTGCACACAGGCTGGGTATTGCGAACCTTACTGGCGACTGTGCATATACCTTTGAGCGAAGTTACCAAGCAACTTACGCCAGAGCTAATTGAGCAAAAATTAGAATTACTCCGCCGATCGCTATTACAAGATTTTGCGATCGCTAATCCGCGCATTGCTATATCAGGGATCAATCCTCATAGTGGCGAGCAGGGACAGCTAGGAAACGAAGAGCGCGACTGGTTGCAACCCCTAATAGATCGCTATCGCCACCAGCACTCTAATGTTCAACTTACCAATCCAATCCCACCCGATACAATGTGGGTAAATCCTGCTAAAGCATGGGGCGATCGCCAGCAAGTTGGACTTGGTTATGATGCTTATTTAGCCATGTACCATGATCAAGGTTTGATTCCTGTCAAGCTTTTAGCCTTTGATCGCGCTGTCAATACAACGATTGGTTTGCCCTTTGTACGAACATCACCTGATCACGGTACTGCTTTTGATATTGCAGGCAAAGGAATTGCTGATCCTGCGAGTATGATCGAGGCGATCGCGCTAGCCGTAGAATTAGCCAACATTCGTAGTGGCAATTTATGAATTACTACGAATATTAATTTTGCTAAAAATATAAATCTAAAAAACAAAAAAGAGGTTATGAGCTACTCACAACCTCTTTTTTAAGAAAAACAAAACAATTATTCAGCCACAACTTGAATCTTGAGTGTTGCCGTTACTTCAGCATGAAGCTTAATCGAAACATCAAAAGCACCTGTTTGATTAATTTCAGGAATTGTGATGTCGCGGTGATCGATTTCTAGCATTGATTTTGCAGTAATCAACTGCGCTACTTCGCGATCAGTTACCGTACCGAAAATTGCATTGCCTTCGCCAACTTTTTTCTTAATAATAAAGCCGCCAATAGTTAAAAGAGCCACTTTACGGCTTTCTGCTTCTTGACGAATTGCGATTAAACGCTGACGCTCAACTTCTTTACGTCTTTCGACTTCTCTAACAACACCTGTAGTGGCTCTAATTGCCATACCTTGAGGTATGAGGAAATTTTGAGCATAACCAGGCGCTACCGATACTAGGTCGCCTAATTTACCTAATTTTGTAACATTTTTGGTCAGCATGACCTGCAAATTACTCTTTGCCATGTGCTTTTGACTCTTGCTCGTTTAAAAATAAATTGATGCCTACGAGAGCGCGCTTGCAGCCCGCTTTCATAGATCATGTTGATGAGAATTGCTACTAACTATGGTCAAACATCAATGTTGGACCTAATATGTATACATTAGGATTTACGGTTTTAACCAGACTTTCTAGTATAGCGAAAAAACTGGCTTTGTAGACTCTACAAAAAATTTACGATGCAGCTTTGGCAGTTAATCAAAATATCTGGGCGATTTTTGCCGCTTCTAGTCTTACTTCTAACAGCCCTAGCGCTACCTAGTTGTATGACCAATCAGCCAGCTAAACCTTTTAGCTCTGAGTCTTTACCGACAGAAGCGATCGCGGAAATTAGTGAAATTCGCAGTTTTCCTGTGAGAGTTAAATATGTTAACTCCAAATCCGCACGACCAGCGTCCGTCGGAGTGCCTCTCAAAGCGGATGAAAGTGTTACCACTGAAGAAACCTCGACTGCTCAATTAACGCTACGCAATGGGTCGATTATCCGCATTGGTGGCAATTCTAACTTGACCCTAAAACCACAAAATAAAGTTGAATTTACATCGGGGCGCTTAGTTGCTTGGGCTGCTAGCGATCGCAAAGCTACTGCCCAGATCCAAACTCCCTTTGGCGAAATTTCTAGCAACGATGGGACTATATATTTAGAAATTCCCGCCAAAGCAGCAGAAGACCGACGGATTATTGCCCTTACTGGCACTGTAACTGTCTTGCTTAAAAGTACTGCGGAAATAGTGACGATTGGTAAAGGTGAAGAAATTGTTATTAAAGCTAACGGCAAGGCTTCCGCACCAAAACGGATTGACAAAGAAAGTATTGACAAGCGAGTTGCTAATAATTCTTTGCTTTTCGGATTTAATACTCAGCTAGCTAGTCTGTCGCAAATAACCTCCGAGTTTGGGGTCTCGTCAACGGTGAAAGAGGCAAGTACAATTCAGTTCCGTCGCTCTGATTTACCTAGCAAGCCTAGCGAAGTTAATAACTCTGATCGAGTCACTTACACTTCTGGTTCTGCTAATAACGATCAGCGAGAACAGCCCGTTAATCGTCGGTATGAAGAACCAGCCGCCGTCAAAACTGCTGAACCTGTATCTGCACCCAAAAGACCGACCGAACCAATCCCGTCGGCTACTTTTGCACCTGTAATAGCGCCTTCAACTGCAACTGAACCTAAGCCCATAACTAATAGCCCGACTGCAATTCCTATAGAACCAGCACCGCTACAACCTATACCTCTAGAGCCACCACCGCAGCCAGTTCAGCCTGAAATACCTGCACCTGTTCCTCCATCGACAAAACCAGCTAAAGGTTAGTTAGTTATCATCAAGAAAGGAAAGACGGCGCAAAGTATCGCCTTTTTTCTGGATTTTAATAGTTGCGATAAAGTTGATGTGGCGATCGCAATCTCTTGTGTTAACATCTGCCCTTAAAAGGGTTCATACAGCCTCTAGGGGTAACAGTAAAGATGTTTGCAGCAAATAAAATGTCCAGCGCGATCGCAAAAACTCTATTAGCAATCACAATTAGTTATGGAGTCATAAATACCGCAGCAGCAGAGACAATCAAGGTTAACAGCCATTCTGTAAAGTATGAGAACTCGAATATTGCTGTCAGACCACCATCAAGTTCAGATGCACGGATTAGCGCTACGTTGATCGATAGTCAGAACAAGTTATGGATTGGTACTTGGCAAGGTTTAATTCAACTTGATCAACGGACAGGCAGAGCGATCGCTTCTATATCTTTGCCCAACCCCACAGTGACTGCATTATTAGAAGATAAACGAGGCTTTTTTTGGGTCGGTACAACTTCAGGTTTATATCAGATTAACCCTGACTCAGGAAAGATTGAAAATATTGCGATCCAATTATCTTCAAGTCGGGTTTTGAGCCTCGCTATGGATCGGGCTGGATTTATTTGGGTGGGAACTGATCAAGGACTTACACGTATTAGTCCGTACAATGCTGAAACTTACGCCAGAATGCCAAATATCCCAGGCACAGCCGCTAATGTGATGCAGATTGATAATGCAGGCAACATTTGGGTGGGAACTCTAGATGGTTTGTTTAAAATTAATCCTGGCACAGCAAAAATCATCGCTCATATTCCTTTTGTATCAGGACAAATTGTGCAAGCTCTTACTATTGATCCTTCAGGCAAAATTTGGGCAGGAACGCCGCGTAATGTAATCGAAATCAATCCGAATACTAACAAAGCGATCGCCAGAATTAATTCTGTTACAGGTAGAGACATTGTTGCTCTTGGCAGTTCTTCAACTGGTCGGTTATGGATTGGTATGAGAGATGGTTTAGTAGTTGCGGATACTTATAACGGAAAAATTACTTCATCCATTTCTAATCTTCCTAGCAGTTCAGTTATAAATTTGCTGGTTAGCGATCGCCAAGTATGGATTGGCACTGAGGGCGGTTTAGGGAAAATCAATACCAACCTTAAAAAGTCAGAAATCCCCAACGCAAACGCCACAGTCGTTTACAAAATTCGCTAATTCCCCCCAGAGGAGGCGACGCTAAGCGGTTCTTCTTTTTTTACGCTTCTTCTTTTACGCTCAAATATGATGGCGATTGCTATATTAGAAAGTAAAGCGCTATAGATTTGTGGAGAATTAGACGGGAAAATGGACGTTTTACTAAAAAACCTGTACGAAATTTTCACAGCGCATATTTTAGATATTGGAGGAACTAAGTTTTCGATCGCCTCGATTGCTACTGTGATAGGACTGATTCTCTTAACATTTTTTTTGTCAAAGTTTATCAGTGAACTTATTCGGCGATCGCTTTTAACTCAACTTCGGATTAATCGCGGATTACAAGAAGCAATCACCGTATTTATCAAATATGTACTGATCACTCTCAGTAGCGTGATTATTTTGCAAACGGCTGGGATTAACCTTAGTTCTCTAGCCGTAATTGCAGGTGTGGTGGGGATTGGCATCGGCTTTGGATTACAAAATCTTGCCAGCAATTTTATCAGTGGATTAGTTTTACTATTTGAGCAAACTCTTAAAGTTGGCGATTATATTGAAATAGGGGAGCTTAAAGGCACAATTGAAAAAATCTCTATTCGTTCCACAATACTTCGTACTGATGATGATGTATTTGTGATTGTGCCAAATCAACGTTTCATCGAAAACAATACTGTTAACTGGAGCTATGAGGGACACACTTGCCGCATTCATATTCCCCTTAGTGTCGATCCAGATACAGATTTATTAATACTAACTGAGGCTTTGTTAACGGCAGCCCGTCATGAACCCCTTGTATTGTCAAACCCAGCCCCAGAAGTAAGGTTCAAAGCATTTGGACAAGAGAGCCTTGTTTTTGAGCTACTTGTTTGGATTGACATACCTGATGCTAATGAAAAGATTCGCAGTTCTCTTAACTTTCGGATTGCCTACGAGATTAGAAAAAGAGCAATTAAAGTTCCGTTACCAACTAGAGAACTTGTATTTCGCAATCCTGAAGTAATTAAACAAGCTTTTCATCCATCGCATCTGAAATCAAACGAAAACCTGTCAAAAAAACAAATTAGTGTCGAACCTATCTCAACTATTCCCACTGACTTAAGCACAAGAAATCTACGTGATTTATTGCGGCAAACATCTTACTTTGAGAGATGTACAGAAGTGGAGCTATTTGCCTTAATTGCTAAAGGATACCGTAAACATTTTGATATTGATGAAGTAATTTGTCGTGAAAATGAACCTAGTGAAGAGTTCTATATCATTTTATCTGGTGCAGTAGAAGTTTTTTCTGAAAAAAATGATCAGGCGATCGCCAAGTTAGGGGCAGGAGAATTTTTTGGTGAAGTTTCTTTATTAACAGGCACGCCTCGGACTGCAACTGTCCGCGCTATGGAGTTTGACACGATTCTT
>JAYVVP010000107.1:0-5605 GCA_043786935.1 Pseudanabaena sp.
AGCTTTGACCAGCAGTACCTTGGAAATGCAGATGCACAGTGTCATCGGGCAATCCTTCCCAATGGCGTTTGGTTATTTCGTTGCCGAGAATTGTACCAACGGCGCGATTGATATTTCTGATTGGAACTACGGCGTGGACGGGTTCACCATCAACGATCGCGGCTTGACATAAATCTAGCAACACCGTCATATCAAGAGATTTGTCTAATCCGTGATCTTGAGAGATTTGGCAATAGCGACCGACATCTTCACCAACTTCTGGCTGATAGAGAATCTTCGAGAAGTCTAGACCTTTAGCTTTCCAATGTTCGACAGCTTGCTTCGCTTCAAGAACTTCAGTACGACCGACCATTTCATTAAGGGTGCGGAAACCGAGTTTTGCCATCAGTTCACGAACTTCCATTGCGATGAAAGTCATGAAGTTGACAGTATGAGCGGGATCACCTGTGAACTTGTCGCGTAGTTTGGGATCTTGTGTGGCGACTCCAACGGGGCAGGTATTGAGGTGGCAGACCCGCATCATGATGCAGCCCAAAGTGACGAGAGGAGCCGTAGCAAAGCCGAATTCTTCTGCACCAAGTAGGGCGGCGATGACGACATCACGCCCTGTTTTCATTTGTCCATCGGTTTCAACGACAATGCGATCGCGTAAATTGTTGAGAACGAGGGTTTGGTGAGTTTCGGCAAGTCCGAGTTCCCAAGGTAAGCCAGCGTGTTTGATCGAAGTTTGCGGCGATGCACCAGTACCGCCGTCATAGCCAGAGATGAGAACGACATCAGCGTGTGCCTTGGAAACCCCTGCGGCGATCGTGCCTACGCCGACTTCTGAAACTAGCTTGACGCTGATGCGGGCGGCGCGGTTAGCATTTTTGAGGTCATGAATTAACTCGGCGAGATCTTCGATCGAGTAGATGTCATGGTGAGGAGGAGGTGAAATCAAGCCTACTCCAGGGGTGGAGTGACGCACTTTGGCAATCCAAGGATAGACTTTCTTGCCAGGTAGTTGACCACCTTCCCCCGGTTTTGCACCTTGAGCCATTTTGATTTGCAGTTCTTTGGCTTGGGAGAGATAGAGGCTGGTTACGCCGAAACGTCCAGAGGCAACCTGTTTGATGGCGCTATTTTTGGAATCGCCTTGTTCGTTTGTCCATGTGTAGCGTTCGGGATCTTCGCCGCCTTCGCCTGTGTTGGATTTGCCGCCGATGCGATTCATAGCGATCGCTAGAGCTTCGTGAGCTTCTTGAGAAATCGAGCCATAGCTCATCGCGCCAGTTTTAAAGCGGCGTAAAATTAATTCAATTGGTTCTACTTCTTCAATGGGAATTGATTCGCGAGATTTGAAATCGAGCAAGCCTCGCAGGGTATAATGCTGCTGATTCTGTTCATTAACCAAAGTGGAATATTTTTTGAACAGTTCATAATTGTCATCACGTACAGCCTTTTGTAAGGCATGGATAGTTTCAGGGCTGAACAAGTGCGCTTCGCCATCTTTGCGCCATTGATACTCACCACCGACATCAAGAGTGCTGCCACTAGAGGGGCGATCAGGAAAAGCGTGGGTATGTCGCGCGATCGCTTCTTTGGTAATCACTTCCAAATCTGCACCTTCGATGCGTGAGGCTGTCCAAGTAAAGTATTTCTTGATCACATCCTGATTGAGTCCGACTGCCTCAAAAATCTGAGCGCCACGATAACTCTGAATTGTGGAAATACCAATTTTGGAAGCAACTTTAGTTACGCCTTTGGTTGCCGATTTAATGAAGTTCTTGCAAGCAGTTTTGTAATCCACACCAACTAATAGATGCTGCTCAATCATGTCTTTGATCGTCTCAAAGGCAAGATAAGGATTAATTGCACCGCAACCATAGCCAATCAACAGCGCGAAGTGATGTACTTCCCTAGGTTCACCAGATTCTAGAACTAGACCAACTCTAGTACGAGTGCCTGTACGGATTAAATGATGATGTAAGCCCGATACGGCTAGTAAAGCTGGGATTGGTGCATTGTCAGGATTCACGCCGCGATCGCTTAAAATCAAAATATTCACACCATCTGCGATCGCCTGATTAGCCTTGGCACAAATCTCGGTAATCGCTGCTTCTAATCCAGATACACCAGACTTAGGATTGAACAAAGTGGAAAGTGTAATTGATTTAAAACCACCTTCATTAATATGCTTCAACTTCGCTAGTTCGACATCACTGAGAACAGGAGTTTTTAACTCGATCAAGTGACAGCTTTCTGGCTCAGGTTTTAATAAATTTCGTTCTGCACCAATTGTAGTTTCGGCAGAAGTAATAATTTCTTCGCGAATGGAATCAATAGGAGGATTCGTTACCTGTGCGAATAATTGCTGGAAATAATCATAGAGAAGTTTGGGACGATTGGAAAGAACTGCCAATGGAGTATCCGCACCCATTGCACCAATCGCTTCGACACCATCACGCGCCATTGGTGTTAATAGCAAACGTAAATCTTCAAAGGAATAACCAAACGCCATTTGCTTCTGAGTTAAAGGAGTCGCTTCTGGTTCACTAGCTACACCATCCTTGAGATTGGCGATATCCACCATATGCTGATTAATCCATTCACGATATGGATGTTCAGTTGCAACTTGATGCTTGATTTCTTCATCGGCAACAATCCGCCCTTCTTGCATATTCACCAGAAACATCCGCCCTGGTTGCAAGCGACCTTTAGATTCGATCCGCTCAGGTTCAATTTCTAATACACCAGCTTCTGAAGCAAAAATCACTAAGTCATCCTTGGTGACGTAATAGCGAGAGGGACGCAAACCATTACGATCAAGAACTGCACCAATTATCGTGCCATCGGTGAAAGCGATCGAGGCGGGTCCATCCCAAGGTTCCATCAAACAGGAGTGGTACTCGTAAAACGCTTTTTTCTCATCACTCATCGACTCATGGGCTGTCCAAGGCTCAGGAATCATCATCATCATTGCATGAGGCAGCGATCGCCCTGCTAGCACCAGTAATTCCAAAGCATTATCAAAAATTGTGGAGTCGCTACCATCAATGTTGATTACAGGCTTAATTTTCGCAATGTCCTCGCCAAACAATTCTGATTCAAACATCGACTGACGCGCAATCATCCAGTTAGTATTGCCGCGCAAAGTATTGATTTCGCCGTTGTGAGCAATGTAGCGATAAGGATGCGATCGCTCCCAGCTAGGGAAAGTATTCGTACTAAAGCGCGAGTGAACTAGAGCCAAAGCACTTTCTAAATCGGCATCGTGAAGCTCTGGAAAATATTTCCCCACCTGAGCCGTCATTAACATTCCCTTATAGACGATCGTGCGACAGGAAAGGCTAGACGGATACCAATAGGAATCGATTTTAGAAGTGCGAATCGCAGTATGAGCAAGTTTGCGAATCACATACAACTTACGATCAAAAGCAAGATCGTCCACTAAATTAGGCGATCGCTGAATAAATACTTGCTGCATAAACGGCTCACTCAATTGCGCCGTCGCACCCAAGGAAGAGTTATCAGTCGGTACATCGCGCCAACCTAAAACCTTTAAACCTTCAGATTCAGCCAACTTTTCAAAAACTTCTCTACCGTTCTTACGAGCAGTGCGATCAGGCGAGCCATAAACCATGCCCACCCCATATTGCCCTGCTTCTGGCAAAGCAATATTTTCGGCAGCCGCCACTTTTACCAAAAACTTATGCGGAATTTGCATCAAAATCCCTGCACCATCGCCCGTATTTGTCTCACAACCGCACGCGCCGCGATGTTCCAAGTTCTCCAAAATCGTCAGCCCTTGCTCAATGATCGCATGGGATTTTTTCCCTGACTTATGGACAATAAATCCGACTCCACAAGCATCATGTTCAAATTGTGGATCGTACAAACCTTGTTTTACGGGCAATGCGTTGCTATTCATCATGGACTGAAAAGGATGTTGTTAAAGAATTATGTTAGCTCAGTCGCAATCAAGTAGTTGCGATCGCTACATAGGATTGTACTAACAAATCTATGTCCTAGGTAGGATGTCTTAAAAAACTCACTATACCGATAGGGTTAGAGTTGGCTATCGTGAGGGAGATCGCAATCAAGTTTTGGTTAGGTGAAGATGGCAAGTTGCTAGTCAGATGGAAATTTTAGGCGATCGCTAAAAGCAGAATTGCGCGGTAAAAGCTGGAGAGCAACTATTATCGAACAATGCGATCGCATTACGCTCCATTTAAAAGATAATCCCAGTTTAAAGTCCTATCTCAATGAAGCAGTAATCGAAACTTATAGATTGACTCTATCTTTAATTGTGCGAGAAACTCCTCTCGATTATTTAGATTTACCATCAGATTTTCTCTATGCGATCGCTCAAATCCTCGATTCTTAATTTCTGGAAGATTTGCGATCGCGTTAACCTCTAAGACTATTTATAGTGGATGAATAAAGTTGTGCAATTTGATTACGATCTAGTAAAAAGTCAGATTAATCAATCGAAGCATGGTATCGACTTTGAAAAAGCAAAAATACTATGGAGTGATCCTTATAGAGTTGAAATCCAAGCTGTATCAACAAATGAGCCACGTTTTATGATCATTGGCAAAAATTGGTCAGCAATTGTCACTTATCGAGGTTCTGTGGTTAGAATTATTTCTGTAAGGCGATCGCGCAACAATGAGGTGAAGCTATATGGAAGCTGAAGAGTTAGATAAAAAGTTTGATGATGGTGAAGATGTTTTAGATTTATTCGATCTATCTACTTTAAAACGTCCTGCTTTAGAAACTCATTCTGTTTCTGTCAATTTACCTCAGTGGATGATCGCTGCACTTGATAGAGAGTCAGTACGTTTAGATATAGATCGCCAGTCTATAATCAAATTTTGGCTTGCCGAAAGATTAGAAAAAAGTGCTGTTAAACTTTGAGCGTTTTTGCTGCTTACAGATCGGATTATTATCGACCGTTTAGCCACCAGAAAAGAGCGTGAAGAATATGAACAGCGATGCTTTTGAAAATCAACTAAATTCTAATGATGAGCTTTTGACTGAATATAGCTTTGATTACCAGAAGGCTAAACCCAATCGCTTTTCTAATCGTTGTGAAGGTAAAAGACTAAATATTGTGGTTTTAGATGAAGATGTTGCGAGGGTTTTTACTACGCTTGAAGCAGTTAACAAAGTGCTAAGAGCCTTAATCGAGTCTATGCCTCAATCATCAGCTAGTTAGGATTTTAGCGATCACAAATGATGGCGATTTTAGACCAATTCCCTAGAGTGTTAAAGCGAGAATAGCTAATGAATAGTCAACTTTGGAGTCAAGTTAAAATTAAGTATCAGCTTGGGAAGTTAATTTATGGAAAAGTAGAATTTTATGCGCTTTTTGGGGTGTTTGTTGATATTAGGGATGAGAATGTAAAGGGAATTATCCAGATTCCAGATTCTTTAGATAGTGGGGCGCTGTCTTCAGAAATGTATCCTGAGATTGGTTCACTCGTGGGGGCGGTGGTGGTTGACTATACTGAGAACGATCGCAATCAAGTTTGGTTGAGTGTTAAGCCGAGCGTGTTGCAAAAGTCTTTGGTTAAGTTGAGGATACCAGTTGCTAGTTAAGTGTAAATTTTGGGACGATCGC
>JAYVVP010000108.1:0-5597 GCA_043786935.1 Pseudanabaena sp.
AGAGCGAGACGGGAAGGACTAACCGCGATCGCGCCTGTGGTCTATTACAAAGCCAAAGGACTGAGAGCAATATCAGCATCAGTGCAGATGACCTACCCACCAGTACCTGTTGCACTAGTACAGCAAATGCTAGAAGCCTCTCGCCTACCAAGCAATGCCGAGGGTAAACCAGTGGAAATACTGTTTCACCTGCATTTTGAGAATGGTAATTGGCAACTGACGATACCAGAGCAAGAGCAAACCGCCACATCCTGTAGACCATTAGACAATTCTCTGAATAGCTCCTATGCAAAAGCCCTAATCGAAGTACATTCACATCATGGGATGAACGCATACTTCTCAGATACGGACAATCGCGATGAGACAGGCTTTCGGATCTATGGAGTATTGGGTGAAATATTCTCAAATCCGCAAATCAGAATGCGAGTAGGAATTTACGGTCATTTCTATGAAACTGCCACAACTGGTATTTTCGAGCTACCGCCCCAACTAACAGATTGTCTATCGGAGGATTGGTAATGCCAACCTTATCATTACCATTTGCCGAAGCCGTCCCCATTCTGCTCCCGTCCTATGATGAACTGCACTTAGTTTTAATTGGCTGTGGTGGTACAGGTGGATGGCTAGCCGTGAATTTGCCGCGTATCGCCTATCTACAAAAACAAGCAGGAAAAAAGGTGTCGATTACCTTCATTGATCCAGATCGGATAGAAGCAAAAAACATTCCCCGTCAAAACTTTATTCCCAGCGACCTTGGATTGCCTAAAGCATCAGTTCTTGCAGCAAGATATGGGTGGCAATGGGGAATTGAAATTAGCGCGATCGCCTTACCATTTAAGGAGAGTATGGCAGCACTACGTTGGAAGCATTTGGTGATCTGTATTGGTGCAGTAGACAATCCTGAAGCCAGAGTTGAAATTGCCAAAGTTTTAGAAAACGGGAAATCAGTTTTCTGGCTTGACTGCGGCAATCATTACGATTCGGGACAAGTCCTGCTTGGCTCACAGGACAAAGTGATAAATATGAAAGGAGCTTTTCATATTTCCACCTTTTGTACAGCGCTACCCTCGCCCGCATTGCAACATCCAGATCTCTTGATTGAACAGAAGACAACGGAAAAAGTACTGTCATGCGAAGAAGCAGCGATTATCAACGCTCAGTCGATGTCAATCAACCATCGCATTGCTGACGAAGCTTTGGACATGTTACTACGCTTACTGAGCGGAACTCTTACCCGTTTTGCTACCTATGTGAATTGCAAACATGGCACAGCATGGTCGAGATTCAATACACCAGAAGAAGTTGCAGCAGTTATTGGTAAGACTAAGCAATATCTGAAAGCCATACCAAAGGAATGAAATAGTCAATCTGAGATGCTCTAAAAAGAATATCTCAGATTGACTATTTTTTAACTACAGCGCTTTATGCTGTGAGGGTTTAGAGTGCGAATTGGATTAGAGATTTGAGAAAAGGAAGGAATTTCATCTAGCCAAGGGATGCCGCATAGTTTGAGTATGACATCAGCACTAGCATATTGAACGAGAGCGCCCCAGTTGGAACAAGAAATCACCCGATTGCGATTAGAAAGCAAACCAATCGGAGGCTTGATAATTTTGATTGAGATAGGAAGCTGATTCTTATAAGCCGCCGCAATTACCTGACAGGTACAGGGAAAGCAGATATCGCAAAGAAGTGGGTAGTAGAGATCGTTGCAGAGGAAATCAATAATCTCGCTCAGAATATCTTCGTTGATATTAACGATCAAAGAATCCTCACCAGTGAAAATGCCTTGAGCAAGTCTTGTGGTGCGAGGAGAAGACCCAGCCGCAAACTGGATATTGCCATGCTGAATTACTTCATCAATGGATTTACTAACAAATTCTTGAATGTCAGAACGATGCTGTTTAATGAACTGAGCGGTGGTATTGATATCGATGGGTTTAGAAATCTGAGAATCAAGGAAAATCGTTACAGAGCGTAGTTTTGCCTGCCTGATAGAAAATTGATCGTGGTGATATTGATAGAAAATACGGATGAAGTTATCGCGTAGAAAAGTAAGTCGTTTCTCTTTAGGAGCAGCGAAAATATCGGTTAAAGTACCCATTTCAGACTCCATTATAAAATTGCTAGATAAAATTTCTAGCCCTGTCTCCAAATCTAAGCCTAGTGAATAAAATCATTGATTTTCTCATGATAGCTCTTTCTGAAGTTATCTTGATGACAAAATATTCATGAAATTAGTTCAGCGCTTATGAACAGGGAACAGGGATATGGTGCGTGATTACTGAGCGGATAGCTAAAAATAAAAGTGACAGTTGCTGTTGGATCTCACGTACAGGTTTCCAAGAGGAAAGTTCAGCAGGCATAAGATCGCTCAAATAGGCAGCTACAGAGATAACTTTAGTCCACATTGCAAACTGACAGTTAGCGATCGCCCCCACTTGAGTAATTGTTATAGGGAGGGGGCGATCGCAAGAAACGGGCTGAGGCGCAATAGCAAGTTCAAGAGATGCTGTGCGTCTTTGCATAATTTCCTGTAACTGTTGCCACGCATCAGGATCGAGCCAACACACATTAATCATGCCAGTAGTACTGTGAAGACGTTTTGAGCAAATCTTCACACCAAGCTGGTTACAGAGAAGCCGAAATATCCAAATGTTTGTCGCATTGGCAGAAATGTTAAAGCCCAAATACCTTTTAATATCGAATCTAAATTGACGGCAAATGTCACCCAAGCTTGCCAAGTCAGCATCAGTATACTGAACATCAGGATTGAGTAGGTCTTTCAATCCCAGTCGATCTCTGATAAACCTGCACAACTCGTGACAAGGCTGATCTGGTAAAAAAATACCCATGCCAAATTTTGCCTGACGCGCAAAAATATCAATGTCAGATTCTACCGCAAGGTCTGATTCTGATTGGAGTAAAGCTTCCAACTTGAGAATCTCAGAACGGCGCTGACCATTGTGGTCGTATTCCACAAGTTGTGGTGTAACCTCATCCAGTCCATAAAAATCCGATAGCGCCGTTTTCTCTACACTCAATCGATCATCCTGAGACTGACACTCATGTTTAGCGATCGCTGTTTGTTCTGAACTACTCAGTAACTTTGCCCCAGCAACAGCTTGGTAATGCTCCTGTTTAACTAGCGCTAAAGCTGCTTTGATCGACTTACCAAAATCATCATTATTGACGGTGACGACTGTGACTTGATTGCCTTCAAACTTGAGGCGTTCGAGCAGATGATCCCGCAAAGCCCACATCGCCGAATTAGATTTTGCTTCAACATTTGCCCAGAGGTCAATGTGATTATTTTCCGCCGCAATATGATCAACCATCGGCAACAGAGAATCACCCAGCCCAGCCCGAATCAGACTAACTTCCCGATCCCAGCGATTCCTGAGAGTTGTTTTGAGATGCTTGGGAGACTCCGAGCGATCGATTTTACAGAAATTGAAACCGCGCTCAGCGCACCAAACCGTGCGAGGGACATTATCTCGTACTCGCGATAATGCCTGACTAGCATCCGCATCTGTAACCGTGCCATAGAACAAACCATAGACTTTGTTAAACCGTTTGACCTCAATCGATATACCCGTACTCATGGAAGGAGTCGCAATCACCACATCGTAATTGAAAACGCGCTTATTGATATTAGTCACAAAGTCAGTCTCATGCCGACCACCACTAGTATCGGAATTGAACAGCAAGATTTTGGCTTTGGGTCGAATTGACTTGATGCTTTCGACTAACTTAGCGATCGCTTTACTACTGGACTTACTATCAGTAGTCACAAAGATACGATTACCCTTTGCCACATCCGCTAATAGTTCTTGAATAATTGGCGCATCGTTACTGGAGACAATAAACTTAGCAGGATATCCTTCAGGCTGGAAATCGTTTTTAATCAAAAACACATCAGAGCCATCACCACGCAAAGCTTGCAGGTAATTCAAACTGACATCAGAGAGATCGGCATCTGCCACGATTACCCGTTTAGCTAACTTTACCAAAATATGCAAACGCGCTAGTAGCGCAGGACGCTTACCATCCTTGTTACAAGTTGAGCCTGAAATCAAATGTCGCAGTACCTGTTCCACCTCATCAATGACGAGATCGCAACCAACAAACTGACGGGGATCGAAGGCAAGTAAGCTATCAACACAGGCTCCAACCCGCAAGGCATAAGTCGAATCAGTAATAAATTGTCCATTGGCAAGATCGAGATCGCCCTTGAAATCAGCATTCATGACCTTACATAAATTGCGAACCAAACTGACCCGATGTCCCAGTAGAGCCAGCTTATCTGTCCTCGCCACGATCGCTGCGATTGCTTTAGTTTTGCCAGTGCCTTTAGCCGACTGAATCGCCACAATACCAGTTTGGGGAATGTAATCAGGAATTTGATACTGGTCTAGCTGAAACACAACATTCATGTGCAAACTCTTGGAAGGCTTAAAAGTAAGTTGTTGAGATTGCTGATGATGCCAAGCATAGGTATTTAGAGAAACGGCAGCTAAGTAAACCCGCTCGAAAGCATCCACACCGCGATCGACAATAAAATCATCAACCCCAGTTTTATCAGTACTTTCAAGTAAGGGAAGCTGGATTACTTTGACCTGACATTGCGCTTCCACAAAAAGTTTGCCAGTTCTGACCGTGGCAAGAAAAATATTATGTTTGGTTTTCTCCTTGGTTTCCACATCAAAGCAAAACAGCACCTGTCGCCCTTGCCCAGCAAATTTAGCTAGATAAGGCTGAAGTGACAACACCCCATGCTCATCAGTAACTCGTCCCATCGTAATACCACTCAAAGCGATCGCTACATAACCCTGAGAAAGCAAGCAGCAAGCTTTTTTCATGCCTTCACAAATAAAGATCGGAATTTCAGGATGCTGGCTTACCCAATCCCAAAAGTTGATCGCAGTAGTCAAATTAGAGCAATCCAAGTCAATGGCATAGCGGTCAACCACCTTTTGCCAAATTGAGTTGGTAACCAAAGCAAATCCACCAACTTGCTCGCGGTTAGCAGGGTTCTCATACTTTCGGGGCTTACCTTTCTGGGAATCAATGATAGGATGACTAAGCTTGACCTGAAATACTTCAGGTTTCTCTAAGAGTGGATTCCAAGTATTAATCAGAGCCGCAAACAGTTCAGGGCGTTGCTGACGACCAGATTGCCAAGCCGTCCGCCACTTAGAAGCATTCCAGTTTAGAGCCTCATGAATGGGATAGCTGATATCATCTCCATTAGAGATCACTTCATCAGCCAAGATTTCAACCGTAGAAGCAAAAAGTTCGGGATTTATAGCACTGCCATCAACCCATTCACGTTGTACTGAATCGGAGAATGTAAGCACACTTTTAGGTAGTAATTGCATTTTTAAGTTTAAGTAAATAAATAAAGCTTCGGTAAAAAAAATATAACTATTGTTTTGCCAAATAAGCCATTGGATCGGTAGCAAGCCTTCCTTGTGGGCGGATTTCAAAGTGGAGGTGAGGACCTGTACTATTCCCTGTACTACCCACAGCAGCCACTACTTGAGACTGAGTGACAGTATCTCCTTGTTTGACAAACAGAACATTGAGATGGGCAT
>JAYVVP010000109.1:0-5579 GCA_043786935.1 Pseudanabaena sp.
TATTCCAAGCATCTAATGCGATCGCCATGATGCTCATTCTCTTACCGTAGTTATATTTTATATTGCTTATTGCTAAATCTACAGCGCGATCGCCTAAATGAGACCTGAACTATAACAAGACAAATGATCTCGTTGGTACTAAACAATCGGCGATCGCTATTGCTTGAGAATGCTGACTATGATGAGCGATCGCTGTCAATGTTACAGAAAATTGCTGATGATCGCCCTAGTCAAAAATAAATCAAACGGGGATAACCATTTTTGTAATTGAGTATTCATAAATGATCCCCATTTTAGTTATACAAGCTAAACTGTAATTATCATTTTTATTCAACTGTAACTATGTGGAATATTCAAAGTTTGACGGAGAACTTGAACAATAGAGAGATTCTACTTCTCAATCAATTACAACAATATCCCATACGAATCGACGAGGGATTATGGTTACTATCAGACCCACCTAAAAATTTGTTGGAAAACAACTTAAGGAATGTTTCTAATAGAATTATTCAATCTCTTAATGCTCTTGAGGAGAAAGGAATAATAGAAAAAAGAAACAACGAAATATATCTTACATCTCTTGGTCAAAACGTAGTCGATTATCTGCATGGAAGGAATCACAGTCAAATAGAAGGGGAAGATGTACCCCTATCAAAAAGTCAGCAGCAAAAGAAAACAAAATTAGCAAAGAGCAATGAAATGCTCGAATTGTATAAGCAAGGCTTAACCTATCAAGATATTGGCAATCGCTATAATTTGACTAGAGAAAGAGTGCGTCAGCTTCTAGATTTTAATCCTGCTTTTCATGCTTACTTAATCGAGAGAGAAGCAGCAGAAATTCAAGCTCAAAAAGATGAAGAAGAAAGAAAAAGACAAGAACAATTTGCCAAAAGTATAATTGCGGTGTATCCAGAACGTGTTGCAGAATTATGGGACTATGAGAGGAATGGAGATCTTAGACCTGAAGAGGTAGGGGCAAATTCAGCATATATATCGACTTGGTTTAAATGTCCAATTGATGAATATTCATGGCAGAAAAAAACAGCCGATATTACTACAAGTTGGGATAGAGGATCGAGTGGATGTCCTAAATGCGCTGGCAAAAAGAAAAAACCAGCAAAACAAGCTAATTTGATAGAAGTATATCCCGAACTTATTTCCCAGTATTGGGACTATCAAAAAAATAATGATTTAGGTATTAATCCGTCAGAAGTAACTCTTAGCAGTAATAGGAAGGTATGGTTTAAATGCCCTATTGATGGAAATGTATGGCAGTCTAGAATCTTTTCAACAGTTAATCAGCAGTGGTCGAAGGATAATGCTGGTTGCCGAGTTTGTAATGGTACTTCTGATCGTAAAAGAGGTGAATGGCAACAAAGAGAACCGATAGCAGTTGAATTTCCTGATGAGGTTGCTAAATATTGGTTTTACAAAGCAAATGACGAGCTAAATCTTAATCCTATGAAACTAACTAGTGGATCGAGCAAAAAAGCTTGGTTTAAATGCCCCATTGATGGGTATGAATGGGAAACAAGTATAACGAGTATTTCTAGAGGATCTTGGAATCGTGGAAATAGCGGATGTGCGCGTTGCTTTGGTTGGAGTCTAGAGGTAATTCGACAATTTGTAGCAAGTTTGGAAGTTTACATTCCCAATCTAACTCAAGCTGAATTGTATAAAATATTTGAGCAATCAGGCGCTTTAGGTACAACCAACTCTGAGGGATTGAAGATTGTCAAAGATATCATTAAAGGGAGACTGTCAGGACAAAAACTTCACGATTTAATTCAGGGCAAAGAAGTCAAAACATCTAATGACGACAGTAACTCAGATGGTAATCTCAAAGCTGATGATGAACTAGAAATAGTCGATGCTGCAAATACATCTCAAACAACTCATGATTTTGAAACTAGTAGTGAATCATCAGCACAAAATGAAGAACCTAGTGAACTACCAAGAATCAAAGTCCAGAAAAGTCTAGAGTTTTTAAACAGTCAAATCGTTGCTTCAGCCGATCAAGAAGCAATTGATTTCTTTATTGCTTCTCGGCGTAATCGAATTTGGGCAGAAGTCTTTGAAGATGAATCTGCCGTTGAAAGCGTTGAAGCTTTTACCGAAGAAGGTTATGGTCGTCAAGTGCGAGATCAATTTCTTGACGAATATACTCAGGCTCAAAATATGCAGATTCCCACAGGCTGGGCATTTCGCATCAATGGCAAAATTACACCACCAAACTTAATGCAAAAGTTAGCGGCGGTCAGGCTTCGTAACCAACAGCGAATGTTAAACCTATCACTAACTGGAACAGGCAAAACCATTGGCGGTATTCTTAGCAGTCGCATTATTGACGCTCATCTTACGGTGATTATTTGCCCACTAGACACAATTTCCAATTGGCACAAGGAAATCAAAGAAGTATTTCCTGATAGTCAAGTCACAACCAAAAACTTTAACCCGCACTGGCTCGATATTGAAAGCGGACATCACTACATTATTCTCAATCATGAAATGTTTCAGCAGCCATCAACCCCTGCTCATATTCGGCAACTACTAGACCGCTATCAAATTGACCTGATTATTGTTGATGAGATTCATCGCTGCAAACATCGTAATGAAGATCCATCTAAACGTCGGCAGATGGTTCTCGCACTAATCACCAATGCTACCGAGAGAAATCCTAACCTTCATGTACTTGGTATGAGTGCAACACCTGTAATCAACAATCTCAAAGAAGGTAAAAGCTTAGTTGAATTAGTCACTGGTGTTGAACGTAAAGATCTTGGCGAAAAAGCCACACTCAATAACTGTATGCGCTTACATCAAGCATTTGCAACTGTGGGCATCCGTTCTAAAGTCAAACCCAAAATTACAATCAACAAAATTAAAATTCCCGTTGACTGTACGCACCTAGTTGACAAGATTCGTGAAGAAGGTACTTCTATTCTAAAAATGGAACAAATTCTAACCAGTGCAAGGATTCCAGCTATTCTTAACGAAATCCGTCCTAAAACTATTGTTTATACCCATTACGTTGAAGGCATAGTCGATCAGCTAAAAGCCGCTATTGAAAGTGCAGGGTGGACAGTTGGTTTTCACATGGGCGGCGATAAAAGTGGGAAAAATGATTTTATTGATGGGTCTATTGATGTGTTGATTGCTAGCAGTGCAATGGCGACAGGTGTTGATGGATTTCAAAAAGTTTGCGATCGCTTGATTCTCAATATTCCACCTTGGACAAGTGCTGAACTTGAGCAGCTAGAAGGACGCTTAAACCGTCAAGGTCAAATTCACGATACGCTCTCAATTCTTATGCCTGTTACTTATGGTTTAGATAACGGTGAACATTGGAGTTGGGATGAAGGACGATTAGCAAGATTGCAAAACAAACAGACAGTTGCCGATGCTGCCGTTGATGGTGTGATGCCTGATGGACAACTAAGAACAGAATCTCAAGCATTCCGCGATCTACGCCAATGGCTAGAACGCTTAAAAACTGGTGAGCAAAAGCCAATCGTTCGCCCCAGAATCTTTGTCCCTCTTCCAGACGCAGATCCCGCCGATGTTCAGCGCCGCAATGTTAACTATGGAGACTTTAGCCGCATGAATGCACGTTGGAATACTAGCTATAGCAAAACCAACTATGAGCGCATACAAAACAACCCTGAAGAGTGGATGCAGTATCACACTCTCTATCAAGAAGCTAGAAAAACTTGGTCTGTTCTTCCCTATCAAGAATCTATCAAATGGCTACAAAAGCGTTCTGATCTTGTTGTAGGCGATTTTGGCTGTGGTGAAGCCCTAATTTCTAAAGCCCTAGCCGATAAACATACATTCCACAATTTTGATTTTATCGCGATCAATGATTCCGTCATCGAGTGCGATGTATCTCAAGTTCCTTTAGAAGATAACTGTTTAGACGTTGCAATATTTAATTTATCGCTCATGGGATTAAACAGTGATGACTACATTCGAGAAGCAGCCCGTACACTTAAACTTGATGGACAACTTTGGATTTACGAAGTAACTTCACATTTCAAAAGTCTAAAAGAATTTGGTGCATTGCTTGAAAGACTGGGTTTTAGAATCATTGATTCAAATGAAGATTGGAAATTCTGGCATATTAGAGCCATCAAGTCAGAGGAAAGTTGAGATAGTCTGAATTGTAGAAAGGAAAATATTTGCAAACAAAATAAATTGGTTTAAAACATTATGACAACAGCCACCGCCCAAATCAACATCCCCTTTGAACTACTAGCCGAAGCCGTCACTACCCTCAATATTGAACATAAAATCAAACTATGGAAATTACTAGGTCAAGAAATCACCGAAGCCAAAAGAGTCACCAAAAATAATATTGATACTAGTGCCATAGATGCTCTCGATCGCGTAGTTGAGAAAATTCTATTAGAAACTGGTATGACAGAAGATGAATTAGTAGAAGCTTTTGTCAATCAAGAATCATGATGATATTGGTTATTGACGCAAACATTCTAATTGCCGAATTACTTCGTCAGCGCGGACGCGAACTATTGCGTAACCCGCAACTGATCATATACGCATCCGAAAAGGTTGTAGATGAGACTAATTACGAAATTCAGAAGCGGATAAGTCGCATGATAACTACAGGTAAATTGAGTAAAGAAGCAGGAGCCGATTTAACGCAAGCAGCTTCTCAACCGCTAGAAACCCGTATTATTACCGTTCCTCAAATCGAATATGGTTATTTAGAAATAGAAGCTAAAGAACGCATACCTAGAGATCCCGATGATTGGCATACTGTAGCTTTGGCAATACATTTAGATGCATCAATCTGGACACAAGACAATGATTTTCTTGGTTGTGGTTGTCCATGCTGGACGACTGACACGCTAATTTCACACCTAAAACGAATTAGCTAATATTCGCAGCGATTTGTGACGTTGTGAGATTAGGGCGATCGCCATGTATCAATAATTTTTAAACGATCGCTTAAAAATCCCTAAAATTCTATTGAGATTGAATGAGAGCGAAACTATTGGCAAATTGTTCAAAAGCTTTAGAAGTGGAACTATTAGGATCGGTTTTAGAATCAGGTTGATAATAGCGAACTGTATAGAGAAACTTATCGGTTTCTAGAGTTAATGCTTTAACTTCCCAGTTTGTAAGACTTCCAGAACTATTCGCGATCGCGGTTGTAAATTCCTTTTTAGATCCAGACTTCGCGCCTTTGACCTTTGCATCAAATGGAAGTGTGACTAAATCTTTCGCATTTTCGGAACCATCAGAAGCGATCGCCTTGCCATCAATCGGTCGTCTTGCCACAATCGTATAAGCCTGTTGGTTTTGTTGTAACTTTTGCAAAAGTTTATCTAAGTTATTATCACCAGCCAAATCAACATCGCGACTGGGTGTAAAAATTACTGTACTCGCGCCCGAAGGTTCCAAACCGAGATCGATCGCTTTCCAATCGGCAGGATAACGCAAAATATAACCCGCACCTGTATATTTGCCAGTTGTCTCTGGTTTGGCATCTTCAGAGCGACAAATTTCGATTTTGCTAGCGTCCTGATTGGTCTGCAAGATATAGCGGATATCTTCAG
>JAYVVP010000110.1:0-5574 GCA_043786935.1 Pseudanabaena sp.
CAAGTCTAAGCCTACACAATCATACAAACTTAGTTTTGTAAATCGGTTTTGTAGCCAACCAATTTCAGTGCTTAAAGATCTTGTAAAGATCAAAATCGGCAGATTTGAGAGCATATCTAACTGACTAATATTTTCCAGATACTTTAACAAAAGCTGATTATCACCATCAAGCAGAAATAAATCTGGTTGCCATATTTTTGATAACACATTACCTTGAGATAAATCGTCCACTTCTACGAAACTATGACCAAGAGCTTGAAGCAGATTAATTACTGTATCTTCAACATTTTGATTTAAATATAAAAATTTGATAGATTTTGGAGCTATCGAAGAATTGAACAAAAAACTACTAAGTTCTACAGCTTGAATCGGTTTTATCAAAATCCCATCAGCTTGATGCGAACTAATAATTGTTTCATTCGCGCGTTTTATGATCACCATCCGAATATGCTGAGTCATAGCATCACCTTTGAGTAATGTCAAAACATCCCAACCTGATAACATTGGCAAATCTGGACTCAAGAGAATTAAACAAGGTTGTAAACGCCTTGCTTTTTCTAATGCTTCAGTCCCCGATCGCGCAACTACCACTTGATATTCCAAATCTGCAAGAGTGATTCTCAACCAATCTACAGTTTCCGTTGAGGTTTCGACAATTAATACTAAACGACTAGGACTAGTATCCTGTTGCTGATCAATTTGTCTAACTTGCATATCCGAACTATTTGGCTCAGGAGGCAACAAAATCGTGAACTGACTGCCCACATCTACCTGTGAAACAAATGTAATATCACCACCATGCAAACGCGCTAAATGTCTGGTTAATAGCAAACTTGAGCCTGTTCCTTCAAAGCGCCGAGTCAATACATTTTCTACCTGTTGAAACTTTTGAAATACTAAGCATTGTTTATCTTCAGGAATACCAATTCCTTGATCCCATACGGTAATCGCTAACCAGCCTTCCCACCAACGTACAGTGATCCCAATTTGCGGAGATACGCTCGGCGAATCATCCATTAATTCTGAGGGTAATAAACTAAATTTAAAAGCGTTGGAAAGTAAATTCACTAACATTTGCTGCAATCTAGTTTCATCAGCAAAAACTGTTTGCGCGGTGGGATCGATATCTAAGTTAATATCTAGCTCCCAACCTTCCTCAAAGTTATAGTTGCGGGAAATTGTAGAATCTTGGTGAACTAATTTACGAACTTGCTGAATAGTTTTTTGACAGACCTCTTTTAAAGAGATAGTCTCAGCATATAGCTCTAGTTGACCTGATTCGGCTTTAGCTAGGTCAAAAATATTATCAATAATGGAAACTAATTGTCGGCCACTTTGATGGATCATTTTGATATAACGACTTTGACGATCATTAAGCTCCCCGAAAGTATTGCTGCTCAATAAACTTGCAATGCCGATAACTGAAGTTAATGGCGTTTTTAATTCATGATTTATACAGGTCAAAAATTCATCTTTGATCCGACTTAGTCCTGATAGCTCCTGAGCAAGATTTTTCTGAGATGTAATGTCATAGGCGATCGCCACTTTTAGCCCCTGCATATCACCTTCCAGAGCCACACTAATTACTTGCCAAGTAACAAATTCACCATCTATTGTACAAAATTGATGCGTTTCAACCTGTTTATCCCTAAATTTAGTCGTTAAACTTTCATCAATACTATTGCTCCATGCTGAGTTAGTACCCACAATCGCACCATCGAGATCGCTAACCATCATAGGTAAAGGTAATTGATAAATGAAGGGCAGCAAAACTTCGATCATCGTTGGTTTTCGGATCGGCTCTACCTTCGTGAGCGATCGCAATAAGCTTGAAACCTCCAAAATTGCTATAAATTTGCCACGCTGATCGACCAAAGCCCAAGTTTCAGCAGAATGCTGGTATTGCAGAATTCTTTGCAAAAAATCAGCAATTTTCATTTCAATCAAAATCGCTGGCAATGGCTCAAGATCAATAGCTTCTAAAGCGATCGCAGGTGAGACAAACTTGCCGTCATCCAATTCAGATTGCCAACTTAATAAACTACGTGCGTTAAACAATCCCTGAGGCCGCTCGTATTGATCGAGCACCACAACGCTCAACCATCCTTTTTTAAGTAAATCTAACGCTTCAGAAGTTTTGGCGGGTAGTCGGCAAATTGCCACATCAGACTGTCCATACATTTCTAAGGACTGATTTAAGGTGAGAGAGTCCATATACTGAACCTCTTAAGGGTTACTGTTAATAAGTGTCATTTGTCAGCAACGACCTAATGATTTTTAGTTTTTCTTGGTTTTCATATATCTACAAGCATTAATCTCACATAATTTTGCTATTTAAGTACGAAAATAAAGATTAAGATACAAATTAAGCCACTCTAACCATTAATAGCCTGTGCCTGTTTTAATTAATTTACAAGTATGCTGTTTAGTGGCTGAAGCTAATGTCAACCAAGCTAAATATAGCCTCACAGAGCTTTTGCCCGAAGATCGATACACTCTTACAGTTGTTTCGGACTTAGAATTTCTCTTAAGTTTATTAACAAAATCTCAAAATGCACAAGATTGTCTAGTTATATTTGGAGATACTAATGGAGACGTTGAAACTATAGTTGATCGTCTCGGCATGTTAGATATTTTTATGCCTACCATATTAGTACTAAAAAATCTTTATGAACAAAGTGAACATCACTTTGAACAAAGTGAAGCAAAAGACTTTTATAGAGCCAGTATCAGTATTAGCATTGATCAAATCCACGATTTGTCAACTATTATCGATCAGGCGATCGCCACCTTTATAAAAATTTCTCCCCAAATCAGACATCAAATCTATGTAAACATTCCCGACACTCCAGTTTCTGAATCTCTAAGTGTTCAACAACAAAGATTAGCGGATAAACTCAACGAGCGATTAGGATATTTAGGAGTGTATTATAAACGCGATTCGCAATCGTTCCTGCGTAATCTATTTCCTGAAGATAAGAAGGATTATATTGAGCGCTTAAAAAGGATTTATCGGTTGATTGTACTGGAGTATTTTTCACAAAAAAATAGCGATCTAAATCAAAACATTGACGAATTTGTCAATCTCTCATTTTTTGCTGATCTTTCCATATCACAGGTTCTAGAAATTCATATGGAACTCATGGACGAATTAGCAAAGCAACTAAGACTAGAAGGTCGGAATGAGGAAGTTTTGTTAGATTATCGGATCACCTTAATTGACATAATCGCTCATCTCTGCGAGCTATATCGACGCTCCATTCCCAGATCTTAAAAAGAATTTTGAAACTCTTAAAGCATTATCTCTATATAGCTCAAGACTTAATAAAAAGCTTTATTGTATAGAAAATTTAAGACATGAGTTATAAACAGCCCAAGCACCTAAATTAATGAAATGATTCGTAAAACTTACGTTCTTAAACTGTATGTCGCAGGCAACACACCTAACTCAGTACGCGCTCTCAAGATGCTCAACGATATTCTTGAAAAAGAATTTCAAGGAGTTTATACATTAAAAGTTATCGATGTATTAAAAAATCCTCAACTTGCTGAGGAAGACAAAATATTAGCCACACCAACCTTAGCTAAAGTTTTGCCGCCGCCTGTCAGAAAAATTATTGGCGATCTTTCTGACCGCGAGAAAGTATTAATAGGACTAGACTTACTATATGAGGAATTAATTGGCAATGACTAGCTCACCGATCTCAAACACTAATAACAATACAAAACAAGATCTGGGGGTACAAAAGCTACTCACCATGATTGAGGGGTTAGATGACATCACTCATGGGGGGCTACCAAAAGGACGATCAACTCTTGTAAGCGGTACCTCTGGCACTGGCAAGACTCTTCTATCAATGCAGTTTCTTTATAATGGCATTACTGGATTAGATGAGCATGGTGTATTTGTCACCTTTGAAGAGTCACCCGCCGACATTATCAAGAATGCACACAGTTTTAATTGGGATCTTCAAGAACTAATTGACCAAGGCAGATTATTTATCTTAGATGCTTCTCCTGATCCTGAAGGTCAAGAAGTAGTCGGTGATTTTGATCTATCAGCCCTAATTGAACGCATTCAATACGCAATCATTAAATATAAAGCTAAGCGGATCTCAATTGATTCGATAACTGCTATTTTTCAACAATATGATTCTCTAGGCTTGGTGCGGCGTGAAATATTTAGAATTGTCGCTCGGCTTAAATCGCTAGGCGTAACTACAGTAATGACTACTGAGCGAGAGTTAGAGTATGGCCCTGTAGCGAGATTTGGAGTCGAAGAATTTGTTTCCGACAATGTAATCATTCTCAGAAATGTCCTTGATGGAGAACGCCGTCATCGTACCGCCGAAATCTTGAAGTTGCGTGGTACAACGCATATGAAAGGTGAATTTCCATTTACGATGACGAGTAAAGGGATCAACATATTCCCATTAGGAGCAATGCGTCTCACCCAAAAATCTTCTAATACCAGAGTTTCTTCAGGTATTACTACCCTTGATGAAATGTGCGGAGGAGGCTATTTCAAAGATTCAATTATCCTAACCACTGGCGCAACGGGTACTGGTAAGACGCTAATGGTGAGTAAGTTTATTGAGAATGGTTGTGAAAGTGGTGAACGCGCAATTTTGTTTGCCTATGAAGAGTCTCGTCAACAGCTTACTCGCAACGCTTCATCTTGGGGAACTGATTTTGATAAATGGGAGAGTTCTGGCTTATTAAAAATTATCTGCGTTTATCCAGAGTCCTCTGGTTTAGAAGATCATTTGCAGGTAATTAAGTCAGAAATTGAGTCATTTAAGCCATCTCGTATTGCGATCGATTCCCTTTCGGCACTTGCAAGAGGCGTAAGTAATAATACTTTTCGTCAATTTGTAATAGGTTTGACAGGCTATGTTAAGCAGGAAGAAATCACTGGCTTATTTACAAATACCACCGATCAATTCATGGGTTCACATTCAATTACAGAGTCGCATATCTCCACAATTACAGACACGATTATTCTCTTACAATATGTCGAAATTAGAGGACAAATGTCTCGTGCTGTAAATGTCTTCAAAATGCGCGGATCGCGTCATGACAGTCGTATTCGTGAATACATCATTACCGATCAAGGCGCTCAAATTAAAGATTCGTTCCAAGGATTTGAGCGGATTCTAAGCGGATCGCCAACACGCGTATCAATTGACGAAAAGACAGAGTTATCGCGGATTATTCGTGGTGTATCAGACTGAAAGTCTGCTACTCCAAGATGAAGTTATCTCTATCCATATTTGATGGGTTCCGATGATATTCTAGGTATTGTGCCCCCAATTCCTCGGTGATGTTCCCTGTACTCCATGCTCCATATCCGATTGCCCAGAGATGCTTTCCCCAGTATCGTTTCTGCAACTCTGGATACTCCTGTTGCAGTAGCCGTGAAGTCCTCCCCTTAAGGTTTTTGACTATGTCACTAATTCTCTTTGACGGTGCATACAGTAGACTTCATCGGAAATAAAGAGGAGAGAAGACATAAGCATATTTCCCCATTGTCAGTTTAAAGTTAAGCAACCTTGCGATGTCTGATCGTACCCC
>JAYVVP010000111.1:0-5505 GCA_043786935.1 Pseudanabaena sp.
TGTGCAGCGCGATTTTAGTGACTGATGAGGATTGTCAAGGGCGTGAGGCTTCCGAGCGGCGAAGCGAACCCTTGACAACCGCAAGAGGGAGCGCATAATCACTTAGCAGGGGGATGGGGTAGGAGTGCGGAGCTAGGAATTACGATTGGGTTCGCGTTGGTGAAGCCCCTAGTTTAGAGAATCGATAGAAAAGTACAAAGTGGTTGGTTAACCTAGCGCATTTTTCGCCGCTGTATCTGTGCGATCGAAAAGAAAACAGACGGCGAAAAATTTGAAGCGCGGCAACTAAGCAGACCGATTAACTCAGCGCGATCGGTAGCGCGGCATTTTTGATAGGGATGCCGTTTTTTTAGCCCCGCCAGGGCGCACATGTTGGCACAACATATAAGTGCGCCATTGTCTCTTCAGGAATAATCGCTCAAATCTATTCTGCTACTGATTCTTGCTTAACGTAACGTAAATCAAACATGGTGTGCTGGGTCTTGTGTCGCTCGATCGGTCGGGTTGCTAATTTTACCTAGCGCGTTGAGTCAAGGGGTTGGCGGTGAACGGAGCTACAGATTAAAGATGCACACACTTAGCAAGGGTGTCTGAGTTTAACTACTAATGAGCTGACTAAATACTTACATACAGCTCAGTTAACAAAATGCAGAAACCCATCACTTTCATCCGTTCTTCAACGCTCGCACTAGTTACTCTTGCTAGCTTGGCTATTGCTCTTAAATACCCTGGACTCATCAATATTAAGTTTCCAGGGGCAGAGATTCTTATTGATGGTCGTTCGATTCAGAGTCCAGCGGCTGAAACTAAGCTTCTAAATGAAAAGTAAATAGCGTTTTAGTATGAACTGCATAGCTGTAGTTGATTCTGTAGCTATGCGTGTTCCGACTTCAATTTAATTATAAGGGATAACTGCGATTGCTAAAATACACAAATCTTCATTCCCAGTAAGGCTTTAGCCCTATTTCTAGCGGAAATTAGAAACACCAAACCCGTGGTAAAGTTGGAGTAACTACACAACCAATAACCACGGGTCTTTTTTGATGCCTGTTAAAAAAACAGAAAATACTTCTAAGCCTATTTTAGCCGAACAATCTAAGCAATCCAACAGTGCAGATGCACTAAACCTCTCCGATCTCTCGCCAAAAGATAAACCGTGGGATAAACATCGTAAATTTGCCGATCGGATTCAGTTACATTATGTAGGATCTAAATTTGACCGCTATGCCGAGCGGATTAGTTTTTGCAGCCAACTTTTAGAGTTTGGACTAAATGCAGACGTGGATGATACGCTCAAGTTAAAGCTGCGATCGGCTAAATTTTGTCGGGTGAGGCATTGCCCTGTATGCCAATGGAGGAGAAGTTTGATGTGGAAGGCAAAGGCTTATCAGGTATTGCCCAAAATAGTTACTAAGTATCCAGATCACCGCTGGCTATTTATGACGCTAACTCAAAAGAACGTTCCGATAACTGAGCTAAGGGAAACCTTAACTCAAATGAATAAGGGTTTCAAACGAATGGTCGAGCGCAAAGCTTTTCCGGCGATCGGTTGGCTTCGGTCGATGGAAGTCACCAGGGGTAGAGATGGAAATGCTCACCCACATTTTCATTGCTTGTTAATGGTGCCACGTTCTTACTTTGGTCGGAATTATCTCAAACAAAGTGAATGGGTACAACTATGGCGAGAGTGTATGCGTCTGGACTATAACCCTGTGATGGATATTCAGGCTGTAAAGGAGGGAACAAGCCCATCTAGCCTGATACCTGAATTACTCAAATATTGTACGAAAGAAAGCGATATGGTAGTAGACCGTGAGTGGTTTTTAGAGTTGACCACTCAGTTGCATAAGATGAGAGCGGTCGCGACAGGTGGAGTGTTGAAGGAGCATCTTCGAGAGTTAGAAGAGGAGCCAAGTGATTTAATTGGGTCTGATGGAGATGAAGTTGGTGAGGATTATGGGCGATTGTTATTTGGCTGGAAGAGGCAAGAACAGAAATATAAGATCGTAAATTAAGTAGTTCACTTAGTAATTTACTAAGTGAATGTTTTTTCTTATTGGAAATCCGTTCGGACTTCCATGAAAATAAAAGCTTACGATCTATTTACGTTCGGAAACGGATCGAATACAATAAGGTCATTGTTTCGATCGAAAGTTAACCTTGGCTAATTCTAATGTACAAGATTGGTTCCTTGGGGATGTAGCTGTCAGAAATCGACCCACAGCTAGGATGGTAGCAATTACCGATTTATGGAAGGCTGCTGGCTCTCCTACAATGCTTCGACCAGACAAATGGTTTAAGTCTGACGAGGTTCAAGAAAAGCTGGAGGGCGTTGTTTTAATGTTGGGCTGTGAGATTGAGCGCGATCGTAAGCAGAAGATCGTTCACATTCCTGGAGTCTTGGATATTGTTCGTGGTGGTCGCTATACACAAGGCACCTTTGTCTCTTACGATTTAGGAATTGAATATGCTGAAACACTTTCAGAAGAAATCTACCAATGGTTCACTAATGTTCTCCCTACTACTATCTCAGCAGTAGAGCCAGTTGAAACTTCTTCATTTTTGGATTTTCCAGTTAATTCAGAGGATTATCCCGAAAGCTTTCGGAGAATTGATGGCAAGGTTTCTGTTTATGATGCAATTGAATATTCAACGGGTTATAAAAATCCTCATGATGCTTGGAAGCGTATGCTAGTAACGTATCCCGAAGTACTCGCAAAATGCGAGTACTTCCAATTTCCAGGACAAGGGCAAAAGCCTACCCCTATAGCAACACTTGAAGTATTTTTGGAAATACTAGTTCTTCTACCTGGCAAAATTGCTGCAATGGTTCGTGAGAAGGCTGTGAAAACTCTTATCCGTGTTATGCGGGGAGATATAACCTTAGTCGAAGAGATTCTAGATCGTATCCAAGATCAAAAAGGTTTGGTCGATCTAGAGGCTATGATCCGATCCCGTCGTGAAGCAGCTTATGGGAGTGAACTTCCTAATGGAACTCTGAGTAATCCACTTAAAGTAGGACAAATCACTGCTGAGGTAAAAACTGGTTACGGTTGGAAAGATAAAACATCTCAAATGATTGATTTGTTGGTAAACCTAGCTACTTATGTAGGGATGACGATCCAACGTGATTTTCCTCATCAAGCTCTCGGTGGTTCTACTAGTAAAACAAAAAATCGTGTGGTAGCTCTTTCTCTAAAGACTCTTGAAGATTTATCAACATTACATATTTATGAATTTGTAAATAACTATGTAGATGATGAGGATGTTATTAGGATTTTTAAACTTAGAGCTTATCCAGAAATAGTTAACCGTGACAAGCCTAAAAGTATTCAGTGTATAGTAGCTCATTTGGTAGCTCCTGGTGGAATTACTGAGCTAGGAGTAGAAAAACTTAAAGAATGCCAGAGAGATCTTGATAAAAAGTATCATGGAGCTATTAAACTAGATTTTATGCGGCTTGATGAATTAGTATGGGGTGAGATGTATCCAGCTATTGAAGAACAGTATAAGAATCAAGTTGGAAGTAATGCTGCTCGTCACATGAATCGTAAAATTAAGTCTATTTGCAAGCAATTATGCGTTGGAGTTCCTGCTAGTACTAAAGCTTTGTCACCAGATCGTGATTCACCAAATAAACAGCTAAGTTTATTTAGTGAACTACTAGTAATCTAGTAGATGAATTAACTGTAGCTAATTTCTAAAAGTAGTATAATGTCTGAAATAGTTAATCTTCTAAAACCAACTGATTCTATTGATTCAACAACTGAATTTTATACGGTTGAGGCTACAGGTGACTCTGGAATGAGTCAAAGCGGCTTGGCAGCTCTATGTGGAGTGTCTCAACAAGCTATTTCTAAGTTAGAACGTACCCTTACAACCAATTCACCATCTAAAACGCTAGAACCTTTTATTGGCAAGAGTTTGACCCTTACAACCAGTGACGATGTTAATGTTGCTGTAAATGGCAAGCCAGTAGGTAAGATCAAAATTTACAAGGCTTCTTTTTGTGCTGCTGTTATTCGCCATTACGATCGACTAGGAAATGAGATTGCTCAGTATAGTACCGATCAGTTCACTGAGATAGGTATTAATGTTTGGATTCAGTCTGTTACTGGGTGGTCTAAGAGTGAACCTTCTCGAACTTACATTCCTTATTGGTATCAAAGGCTTACTCTGTTTACAGCTAAAACAAGAATTCCTGATGGATGGTGGTCAATATTTGAAGAACTAGCAAAGATGATGAGAGAGTTGGAGGGCTACGGCTATGTTTTGCCAGATGTTTCTATATCAACAGGTCGAAAAATTACTCCAGATATTAGTGTCGGTAAGATGTTCTGCAAATATATGAAAGACCAAGGATTTAATGTTGATAGTGAAACTCGAAAATATACTCACTATTATCCTGATGGTCGAGAAGAATTAGCTAATATTTATCCTGACAAATGGCTTGAGCAATTTCGTACATGGTTTAATCTAAATTGGAAACAAGATCGACTACTAAAGTACCTGGGTGAGCGAGATCCTGAAGCGTTGCCATCCATTAACAGATTGCTTGGTTTGCTCCCAGAAGGTGAATAGACTATTAATGGTTTACTAGTAAACCATTAATGATATCGTGATAGTAATCTACTTAGTAAACTACTGTGTCAACCAAGAACCCTAAAGTCTCAGCTTATATCCCGCAGCATATATTCGATCGATTCCAATCTTTCTGCCAAGAGAAGGAGATGTCGATGTCTCAGGCGACGGCAGTGGTGTTCGCTGGGTATTTCGAGATTGAACCAGAGGTGAACCATCTAGGTGGATTACTTGCTGATCGCATTAAAGAACTGGAGCTGAAATTACCTGAGTTAAGTGCTTCAGATAGTCACTCTATAGATTTCAAGCAAGAAGTGATTAGCGAACTAACTAGTGTTCTGCTACAAGAAATTAGAAGTAATATTGATGAAGTGCAAAAATCTCTGTTTTGTAGGCTAGAAAGTGAACTAAAGAGTAGCTTACTAGAAGAGTTTAAAAAGAGACTGCCAATTAATTCTTTCAGTGAACCACAATTAGATCCCACTGTTGAAGATGGGCATAATCAGCTAGAATTGGGAGTAGGAAAAAGTTCTATAGTAGAACCTGCTATCAAAAATCTTTCTAATCTTAAATCTAAGAAGCCTAAAAATGTAGATTCTGCTGATGAAAAGAATATTTTAACTGCATCTCAATTGGATAAACAAATGAAATCTGGATCGGCTAAAGTATCAAATCAGAAAAGCAGGTATAAAGACACTCCAGAAAAATTTGTCAAATGGTCTAAGGATAGACATATAGAGAATATTGCATGGGAATTTAAAGAAGGTTCGTCCTTGTTCTATCGAGTTGAACCACTAGCTTGAGGGAACGATATTCAGAGGACACAAACCAAACCTACCCCATCCCCCAATGTGCAGCGCGATTTTAGTGACTGATGAGGATTGTCAAGGGCGTGAGGCTTCCGAGCGGCGAAGCGAACCCTTG
>JAYVVP010000112.1:0-5485 GCA_043786935.1 Pseudanabaena sp.
TTCTTGCCGAATATGAAGATAAAGTTGCTCAGGCAAAAGCCCAACTCCAACATGTTGAAGCATTGATCGGAAGTTTACCTGCTGAGGCTCCTCAAGCTAAAGGCAAAAAGAAAGAAGCTGTTGCACCCGTTATTGCGGAGCCACCTGCTCCCAAAGTCGTAGAAGTTTTACCTGCACCTACTAAAGGTCGTAAACCAAAGGCAGCTGCTAAGCCAGAAGCAGCCCCTGTCGCTACATCTGCTGCTAAAGGAAGAGGAAGAGGGCATCGTCGCGGATCTTTGACAATGCGTCCTTCCTATGAAGGGCTTACTCTGACAGAAGCGATCGAAAAGATTTTGAATGAACGCCAAGGTCAAGCTGTTAATGCTGATGATGTAGTAAACATTCTGTATGGTGACCTTGAAGAGCCTGTCTTTAGAGTAGCTAAGGAGCGCGTCACTAAAAACTTGTCTAAAGGTAAAGGTGAAAATAGATGGAAGCGTGTTCCGACCCAGCTCGGTTACTACACCCTCTCTCTGGAAAACTTGAAAACAGTTCCTACACCGACTATCAAGAAAGGTCGAGGTGCAGCCGCAGCTAAAACTGAAGCTGTTGCTAAAGTTGAGAAAGCTCCTAAAGCAACCAAAACTCCTAAGGCTGCCAAAGCGACTAAATCTCCTAAAGCAGTTAAAACTGTTGCTCCTTCTGCCAAGTCAGAGCCTAAACCTGCTAAAAAGTCTGCGCCAGCCGCAACTAAAGCGCCTCAAACTAAGAAGTCTGGTCGGATGAGTTCTCTAGTCATGCGTCCTCTTTATCAAGGCAATACATTGACTGATGCGATCGAGAAAGTTTTGCAAGAACGCAAGGGTGAATTTGTCAATGCTGATAGTGTGGTCAAGGCTCTGTATGGCGATCTCTCAGTTGAGAATTTCCGTCAAGCTAAGGATCGCGTCACCAAAAACTTGTCTAAAGGCAAGCTGGATGGCAAGTGGGAGAGAGTTCCTAATCAACTAGGCTACTACACCTTGTCGATGTCAGCGGTCAAAGCATAGATACTTTACTGTTGATCTAAAAAATAAAGGCTCGCAACGCGAGCCTTTATTTTTTTTGCTTGTGTTGTGTGTATTGATGATTTAGAATAACAAAACTGGAGAGATGGCAGAGTGGTCGAATGCGTTCGACTTGAAATCGAATGTTGCGAAAGTAACCGAGGGTTCAAATCCCTCTCTCTCCGTAAACAAAAAGAAGGACAGTCAAATGGCAGTCCTTCTTTTTGTTTAAGCCCCAGTCAATAAGACTATTGCGAAGTGCTGCTTTGTGCTGCTTTTGTTTACTGGATTTTGATTAATCTTTTTTGATCATCACTTTTTCTTCGGCGATCGGCGTAACTACAGTAGACTCTTGAGTAGGCTGAAGATGTGGAGGACTGGATTTAGGCTCTGGAGGCTTATTGGGGTTGCGCCAATTGATAAATTTTTGCTTGAGCCATCGAAATGCAGGTGGTGAAGCAAACCACAGCACTACACAACTCAGGATAATTGAGCTTGTCTGCACAACGCCAGATACTAAAGTTTCTAGTGGAATTAAAGTCCCCGCAAAGTAAGCAACGCCCGTAGTGACGGTTCCCCAAATTAATGCACCTGTGGCATTAAAAAACAGAAACCTTGGGTAAGGCATTCCTGTTAAACCTGCCATAGGACCTGCAAAGATTCTTAAGATGGCAATAAATCTTCCAAAAAAAACCGCTCGATCAGCACTACCGCGAAATTTTTCACGGGCGATCGCAATTTCATCGGTAGGCATCCGAAATAACTTGCCAATTTTTTCTAATGCTGGCAATCCGCCCCAGCGACCTAACCAATAGCCTGCACTGTCTCCCAAAATCGCGCCCACGACAGCAGATAGTAAAACCAGTGAATAGCTTAACTCGTCATTTCCTGCCAAGAATCCACCTACCAAAGTGATGGTTTCCCCCGGTAATGGGATGCCAGCATTTTCTAGCATGATTCCAAAAAATATCAGCCAATATCCGTACTGTTGTGTCCATTGTTGGATAAGTTCTAGCGAAAAAAACTCAAAATGCATGAGTTACAACTCAAAGTTTAAGGGATTAAATTATTTATGAAAAATTGTTACTTTTTGTATCATTATAAGCGGCTATAAACAAAAAACAGCCAAAAAACAGAGGATTACACTTTTGATTCTCTTTATTTTTATCTCTGTTTTTATAAATTGATAGAAATTGCGTTGACTGGACAAGCAACAATACATTGCTCACAGACGACACAGCGCGATCGCAAAAAGTTAAGTTGAAAAGTTTTAGGATCGAGAGTAAGTGCTTCGGTAGGACATACGCCCGTACACAAGCCACAATCGACACAGGTCGTATCATCAATTACGATTTCGCGCCCATGTAATGAGACTTCAATGTCTTGCGATCGCATCCAGTCCATCGCTTCTTCGAGTTGATCGATATCGCCTGATAGCTCGATCACCATCTTGCCTACTTTATTTGGGGCAACTTGGGCACGGATAATATTTGCCGCAATATTAAAATCTTTAGCGAGCCGATAGGTAATCGGAATGCTGATTGCTCGTTTTGGGAAGGTGAGGTTAACTCTTTTTTTCATGATTTTTAGCTTTTGATAATTCCCGCCCAGATAAGTCAGCGATTCTCATTATGAAACCAATTTTAGAATTTTTACAACCCAACAAGAAAGAAATGCGCTTTACACGTCTTCTATCTTTGATTTTTTAGATCTGGCTAGACCTTTAGCAGAAGGGGAAATTCATGAATTTCTCCTTCTATTTTTTTAAGTTTTTATAATAAACGGGCAAATAGGACAAAAGCTGGTAGACTTACGAAGACTTTTTTGCTTGCTGAAATTGACTCACAGATAGAGATATGGGCAAAATATTTATTTCCGCAGGTCACGGTAGTTTTGAAAGTTCGTTTCGCGATCTTAGTGAGATGACAGGTGAAACTGCTGAGTTAGTTGCCACACGGGACTTAGTTATTGCTGAGTTGCGATCGCGGGGTATTGCGATCGCTACACCCAGTGATGATTTAAATTTAGCTGAGGCGATCAATTGGATAAATGCGAGAGCAACACGTCAAGATATTGCTTTGTCATTGCATATGGATACTGTTAATGTTCCAGAATTACGGGGTGCAACTACTTATTACATTACAAATAATGCGATTCGTAAGCGTCAGGCGGAAATTATTACAAGTGCTTTAACCAAACGTATACCAGAATTAACTAATCGCGGCGCTAAGGCTGACACGATCGCAAGTGTTGGCAATTTGAGTTTTTGTCGTCAAGTTTCGATTCCTTCTATTTTGTTGGAATTAAATTTTTTAAATAATTCACAAGATCGCTTACTAATGCAAACAAGGCGGCGTGATTATGCGATCGGCATTGCTGATGGCTTGCAAGCGTGGATTAATGAAAATGCCGCTACAGTTCCTGTATTGAGTCCAGCCAATCGCCCGACTAGTATTAAGCCAATTACTTATCCCGAAATTAACATCAATCTCAATGCTCAGAGTTATGCGGAAAAAGGGATTTTAGTTTCAGGCAATGTGTTTGTACCCGTGGATTTAGTTGATCGACTTGGCTTAGATCTTAATCAGGTTGCCAATTCATGTCGTCTGCGCTATCAAAGTATTGTCTATGTTCAGGCGATCGCTTTGCGTGAATTGAATATTTCCGTGATTTGGGAAAGCGCTACCCGCACGCTCTATCTCAAAACCATTTTAAAAGTCTTAATCGGACAAATCGATCAGATTATGGGGCTAGGCAATACTTCAGAAGTGCAGTTACAGATGTTCCTTAAAAATAATAATGAAGCTGCCCTCACTCACTATGGCGATCTACCACTTATATATCGCGAAGAAGCCGCGATCGAGGGTGTAAATCATGATGTTGCCTTTTGCCAAATGTGCATTGAAACTAATTTTTTGCGGTTTGGTCGAGATGTCGAACCTGAGCAAAATAATTTCGCTAGTCTAGGCGCAGCGATCGCTAATTCCATCCCTAACTCCACTATAAAAACATTAGGCGCAAGTTTTACCGATCAGCGGATCGGTGTGCGATCGCATATTCAACACCTTAAAGCATATGCCAGCACTGCTCCATTATTTCAGCCCGTAGTTGCGCCTAGATTCCATTTAGTTGCCAGAGGGCTTGCTCCAGTCCTGAGCCAACTGATCGGAAGATGGGCGATCGATCCTCTCTATGATCGCAAAATCCTCGCGCTTATCCGCCGACTCTATGAATCCGCTGGTATTTTTTAATTTTTTGCAGAGGCGATCGCTTCAATCAACGCTTTAGCCTCTATTGCTCCTTCTGATTTTTGGAATTGCCAAGGATAGGGCATCTTGCCATGTAAAACCATGCGAATGCCGAGAGGAAAAATGCTCAGTAATCCTTTTAAATCTTTGAAGTTATCACCAACAACGCGCACACCGAATTTACTTTCATCGATCCAACCGTCTTCTTTGACAAGTTCTACCATTGCGTGACGATGGCGCTGAGCGGTGGATTCTGGCAAATCTGGATTAGCAAGAATCTCATGCTTGATTTGCGAAATTCGATCTAACGGCTGCACTTCCACTGGACAGACTTCATTGCAGTTATAGCAGCGTGTGCAATCCCAGACAAAGCCTGATTCATTATATTTCTCTACCCGTTCCATAGTGCGATCATCGCGATTGTCTGCCATGACTCGATATGCCTTGGCTAATGCATGAGGTCCCACAAAGCGATCGCTAACTGCCGCAGAATTACATTCAGAATAGCAAGAACCGCAGAGAATGCAATTAGCAGCAGCTTGCAGTTTGGCGCGTTGGGCTGGAGTTTGCAGAAATTCGGTGTTGCTAATTTGTCTTGAGGCAGTAGAGACATAGGGATCGACTTTGGCGAGATTGTCCCAAAACTTAGTCATGTCCACGATCAAATCTTTAATCACAGGCAGATTTTGCATCGGTTCGATCACAAGTTCGGTATCGCGATCGCTCATTACTTCACTAACATGTTTCTGACAAGCCAAGCCCGATCGCCCATTAATCCGCATCGCACAAGATCCACAAATTGCGTTACGACAGTTGCGCCGAAAGCCGATGGAGCCATCCTGTTCACTCTGAATCTTAATTAATGCATCAAGTACAGTTGTGCGATCGGGGTCGGCTTCAATTTGATAAGTTTGATAAGTGGGTTCGCTAGTACGCGATGTTTGGCGGCGAAGCTTGATAGTAATATTCATGGTTGAATTTTTGATGGGTGAAATCGGCGATCGGGCTTTATGCATCAAGTTTAACTTTAACGTAATCTTTAGTGGATGTGGCGATCGCTTTAATCGAGACTGTAGTACTGAAATATAAAGTTTTTACCTGATATAATTTTCACCAATCGAGTAACTAATAGACTTCATCGGAAATAAACAAAAGAAGTTGCTAAAATAGTGCCATTCCAGAAAATCGCAAGTCAGAAAATGCTGTCAT
>JAYVVP010000113.1:0-14810 GCA_043786935.1 Pseudanabaena sp.
TACAAAATCAACCTCGCAACTTTATCTAAATCACCTTGAAACTTATTTAAAGTAGCGACTTGGTGAATATACTCAATTCCTGAAGTTACGGTCTGCGGATCGATAGTGTAACGGCTGCTCAATTTTGCATTTAATCTGATCAACAAATCCACTGCTTCGGCGGCTACTAACACATTGTCGTAAGCAGCTTGACCAATATCATCACAAATAGCTAGTTTCATTGCTGCATCTTGATCATGCAGCAAAGGAGGGATAACGCCTGGCGTATCTAGTAACTCTATCTGATCGGAAATTCTGATCCAGCGCAATTGACGGGTAACCCCTGGACGATTAGCACTAGCGACTACCTTTTTATTGAGCAATCGATTAATTAACGCCGATTTGCCTACATTTGGAAATCCTACTACCACAGCACGCACTGGACGCGGTAACATTCCTCGACCATGCCGCCGTTCATTTACCTTTTCGCCTGCCACTTGGGCTGCTTTGAGTAAATCCACCATACCTTTGCCAGCCTGTGCATCTGTAAAGTAGGCGATGCGCTCCTGCGCAGTAAACCAGCGCGTCCATTGAGATTTCACGCTCGAAGATATGGCATCAATGCGATTGCACACCAAAATATGAGACTTTCCTTCTACCCACTTTTCAATTTTTGGATGTTTACTAGACATTAAAATGCGCGAATCACGCACTTCAATTACTACATCAACTAACTTAAGCTGTTCTAACAATTGTTTTTCAGCTTTAGCTATATGTCCGGGATACCACTGAATTGGGCTTGCCATTAATTAAAAATACTACTAAAAATACTGAGAAGAGTTACTTAAACTATATACCCCTGCTAAGATATTAAGAAATATTAAGATGCTCTTTATAATAAATTCTTATGTACAAATTAACTTTTCCAAAAAATCTTCAAAGATTTATAACTTTGGTGATCGCCTTTTTTCTACCTTTAGCGATCGCTTTTATCCACATACCTGCTGCCTATGCTTTTGACGCACCAGAGTTGTTGCCCGAAAAATATACCAATGTGATTGATTTAGGACGCTTCCTGACTGATTCAGAAGAATTGGCTTTAGATCAAAAACTGACAGAATTTGAAGATAAAACAGGCTGGAAATTGCGAGTACTCACTCAAGTTGATCGCACTCCTGGTCGAGCAGTCAAAGAATTTTGGGGACTAGACAATGCCAGTGTGATGCTAGTTGCAGACTCACGCGGGCGTAATTTACTTAATTTTAGCGTTGGCGATGCAGTATATCCCCTGCTATCACGGGGCTTTTGGATTGAGTTGCAATCACGTTATGGCAATCAGTTTTATGTGCGCGAACAGGGTTATAACCAATCAATTTTGTCATCCATTGATGCGATCGCTACTTGTTTAGATCAAGACGGCTGCATCGCTGTCCCTGGTATTCCTCAAGAGCAATGGATTCTTACCCTAATTGCTTCAATTGTTGGTGGCATTATCTTTGGTTTTGCAGGTCATCCCCGCAAAGAAGGCGAAATCTTTGCATGGAAATGGGCGCTAATTTTCACACCACTATGGGGAATGTTGTTTATATCTTTCGGTCTTGGTCCCGTCGTGACCAGGACTAGCGAATGGGTTCCCATCGTTCGCAATGTCGCAGGGTTTGTCGGTGGTGCAGTAGTTGCCTATCTTATTCCCTCGCCCAAGCGTGCTAATCCATTACCAGATATACGTTAAAAGAAAAGAGAAAGGGGCGCTTTGCGCCCCTTTCTCTTTTATAAATATATTAGCAATTGACTAGAGCTCTGCTTAGTCATCGTTCTCGACTTTAGAAACTACACCAAATCCAGGCATGAGGCGGCTTCCCATCCCAACAAAGACAACACGTTGCTTCTTAAGTTGACCAGGTGGAATTTTGCCAACTACATAGACTGGGCGAGTGAGGGCAACCTCATATGCAGCAGGAAAAAGAACGGTTTTTTGGAAAGACAAAAACACAAGTGAATCTACTGCATTGCTGTTACCAATTAATACAGGTTCAGTACTTGATACTTCTGTAGACTTAGACTCTACATAGTTCAGCAAGCTCTGGTTATTAACAAGCACGAGTAAGAATTTGGTTTTGCTAGAAGCCAAGAAGCTTGGACTCAAACCAACCAGTTTAAACAGCTGACGATTGTTAAAAAGAATGAGAATTGATTCATTACTAACTGTGGGCAATGCGGTTGTGCTAGAAGCTGGCACAATTAAATTTCCACTGGTAATATTACCCTTCAGGTTAACTGAACTATTACTGTTAAGGGAGGTGGTAGTAACAGTGCCGATAACAGCAGCCTTAGCATCAGTAAAAGTGCTAACTTTGGTTGGAATTGAACCCGAAGCTGAAGCAGTACCACGCACTTCATCGTTAACGTTGAATACGTCTAAACCATTTAAATTGTCAATTCTGGCATATTCAAACTTAGTGAGTTGTGCTGTGCCATAGGGAGTAAGAATAGTTGTCGGACTATTATTGACAACTGTAGTACTTGAAAAACGGACTACGTCAAATGTGCCACTTGTAATTGGAACAATCACAGTATTTGCAGGCAAAGCTGAAATGCTGGAAGTAGGTACTTGAATTGAAGAACCTGTTTTGATTGAGCCTACCACTGTTGCAGGAGATGCGAGTGCAGACACGGGTGAAGCACCAACGGGAGCAGCTCCGTTAACAGTGGAAATACTTCCCTTGATTGTACTTTGGGCATTTGTAAAAGTTGAAGTTCTACCATCGTCAAAGTTGACAGATCCGTTAGTAGAAGTGCCTTGAATGTCGAAGGCTCCATTAGTCGTAAGTGGTGTAGAGGTAAGTGTGGTTCCTGTTAAGCTCGTAATTTGAGCTGTACCTACTGGAGTTAAAACTGTGATGCCTGCACCAGTATTGCTAACTGCACCTGCACTAGTTACATTTACGGAAAAATTTCCCCCTGTAATTGGAACTGAAGTAGTTTGAGCAAGTGACGGATTTACTGCGATCGCTGAGGCAGTTAAAGTAAGTGCGATCGCCCCCAAATTGAATGTATATTGTTTAATCCGAGTTAGCATTTTCTTGTCCTCTTAATATTTTTTGTTAGTGCTTGATTAATGCTGAAACTGAGGCATTAATTGCCAAAAGATCCAGATATGACGTAAATAGCTCGGAAGTAGTTCCAAATAAGAACTTATTTCACCCTAGACGGCTAGGCTATTTCTATGGTTCCCAAAATTTTAAAATTTTCTTCTTATTAAGCTAAATTTTAAATTTGTCTACAAAAAGCAAGGGCAGAGAAAATCAATACCCTTGCTTTTTGGATAGAGCTTTAAAATGTGAAAGTTGTACGAACAGCACCCACAGTGATTGTGTCACTGCCAGAAGTCTGTACAGGATTAAAAATAAACAACACTCCAGGGGTGATGCTGATGTTGTCATTCAAACGCATTCTATAGAACAACTCTAAGTGAGTAGTGCTAGAAGGTTGTCCGCCAAAGTCTCCAGCGTTAACGCCATTCAGACCGATCGCGCTAGGAATGTTAAATGCAGGAACTCCACCTCGAGTAATGGTACTGCTAGTAATTTTGGGAGGTTGCCCAACGTAGATCCCACCCAAATTGCCCTCTGCAAACAAATCAGGGAAGTTTAAAAATGCCATCCAGTTAAATGTGGTAACTGTTCCACCCAGACCCGCATCTCTTGTATCAGATGAGGTGTAACCTGCCCAACCTCCTAAAGTGATCTGACGAGAGATTCTCCAAGCCGCTGTACCACCAAAGGCGTTAGTTGAGAAACGTCCAGCGATCGGACCAATTAAGTTATCACCAACACCTGTATTTAGACTGGCGTTAGTTGTGTAGGAATTAAGGTAATAAAGCGCGAGGTCAATATTATCTGTAGGGGTGATCGAAAGCTGTGCGCCTGTAGTAAAAGGACCACCCGTTAGACCATTTTGAGGATCGGATGCTAAAGATGCTGCATAAACAGCTTGTAGACTGATATTATTGCTGATTTGTAAATCAAAGCCGACTCCCGCTTGTCCTGGGAAGTTCAAGATTGGGTTGCGCTGAGCAAAGGCTGAGAGAGCCCCTTGACCTGCACTTTCATAACGGTTGGGACCACGGAAGACACTTGATGGGCTTATACCCGCTGCTCCAACAATTATGGCAAGGCGATCGCCGACTAAAAAGCGATAGGACAAGTCACTAAGTTGCAGTGAATTGGCAGTATTAAGCTCATATCCTAGGCGAGTATAGGTGTTGGTAAGAAAGTTATTGTTAACAAAAGTTGTTGAAGCTGTGGAAGCATTACCTACTTGCAAGCCAGTCAGTAAAATGCTGCGATTGTCAAACTGCGTCACTAAGCTCAATTGCAAGTTGTAGCCAAAGGTGAGATTTGTGGCATCGTCAGGTGTATTTTTGATGCCATTTCTAGGGGTTAAACTGCCAGTGTTAGCAAAGCGGTTCTGCAAGCCAAAAATTGCTTGTCCATACAGTTTAGTTGTAGTAGAGAATTGCTGCGCTTCAAGCTTGGCTGTTTTAGCATCAAGAGCGTCCACCCGACCGCGTAAAGTAGCGAGTTCGGCGGCAAATTCTTCTTGAAGCTTTTGCAAGGTAGCGAGATCTTGTTTGCCAACTTTGTCAGATAGCCCTGAAGCAATAATTTCGTTAATTTTGTCTAAGCAAGCATTTAAGCCAGCCGCAAATTCATATCGGCTAGTTGCTTGTTTGCCACGAAAAGTGCGATCAGGATAACCAGCAATGCAGCCATAGCGCTCAACCAAAGATTGTAAGGCGGTAAAAGCCCAGTCTGTAGGTCTGACATCACTTAGTTGCGAGACCGAAGTAACGTTTTGAGCAGTGGAGTTTTGTTTTGACCGATCGCTGGTTTTAATAGGTTTAGTCGAAAAAGCCTCAGTATTAATCGCTTTAATAATTTGCGAGTCAGTATTGAGATTTGCGGGTGGTATGGATGTTTCGGGTTTAGGTGCAGATATGATCATCGGATCTCGACCAATAGCCCGCACTAGCTCAGACTCATTTGTGGAGATAGTTGGATTCTTTTGAGCTTCAGCTTGAACATAACTAGGGCTTAAAGCACTAACTATAAATGTTGAAACGATCGTCGTTGCTGTAAGCGCAATTAAGTTTACCGAATTACCAGATTTAGGGTTGAGCATAAACGTTTACAATCCTCACACGATTACTTCGTTTAATTAAACTTGTTTAATTAAACTTGCTTTTTGTACAAAAGTACAATTATACAAATGACGTATTAATAAAAATTTTAGTTTTCGATAGTTTAAAAGATTATTGAGAAAGTTCCTCAAGTTTTAATTTCTAGGTTGCTAATTTTAGAAATATGCCCCGCTTACCTCAACTCACCTATGATCGTGGAACCTTAATTCTTCATCCACCGCCTAAAGGCAAAGCATGGATTGAATTTGCAACTTGGGATGATCGCATTGAGAAGTTCCGTATTCCTGCTAATCGATATCGCGAGTTAATTTTGACTTTGCGATCAGAAGGGATTGTGATCGAAGATAAATCACGGAAATATAGCGAACTTAACTTAATTTCTCATTCCCAAATGAAACCTTATCCACACCAAACTGAAGCTCTCACAGCATGGCAGAGAGTAGGAAAGCAGGGTGTGGTCGTATTGCCAACTGCTGCAGGTAAGACCTATCTGGCACAACTCGCCATGCAAGTGACAAATCGAAGTACCTTAATCGTTGTGCCAACCCTTGATTTGATGCATCAGTGGTATGCCCATTTACTGGCCGCTTTCCCTGATGTGGAGATTGGTTTATTAGGAGGAGGTTCTCGCGATCGCACAGCGATTTTAGTATCAACTTACGATAGTGCGGCGATTCAAGCCGAAGCCTTGGGCAATCTTTACGGCTTGATTATATTTGATGAATGTCATCATTTACCTACTGACTTTTTTCGTGTAATTGCCGAATATGCGATCGCTCCCTATCGTTTAGGGCTAACTGCCACGCCAGAACGTAGCGATGGTAAACACGCTGATTTAGAACTTCTCATTGGGGAGGAAGTCTATCGCAAATCTGCCGAAGAACTAGCAGGTCAGGCTTTAGCAGAACATAAAATCGTGCAGATTAAAGTTTCGCTTTCTGAACAAGAACGCGATCGCTACGATTCGCTTATTAAAAGTCGTAATCATTTTTTAAAAGAATCAAAAATCTCGCTCGGTAGTTTGGAAGGATGGCAAAGATTTGTCCAAGCTAGTGGGCGATCGCAAGCAGGGAGAAGAGCTATGCTTGCCCATCGTGAATCAAAGGAATTATCTTTAGGTACAGAATCAAAATTACGAGTTCTATCAGATTTACTCGCTCAACACTTTTCCGAACGCACTCTAATTTTCACTAATGACAACGCGACGGTCTATCGTATTTCTCAAGATTTATTAATTCCTGCACTCACGCATCAAACTCCTGTTAAAGAACGCCACGAAATTTTGACTTTTTTTCGAGAAGGTAAATACAAAACTCTGGTTACATCTCATGTTTTAAATGAAGGTGTCGATGTCCCTGATGCGCGTATTGCCATCCTGCTATCGGGTACAGGTTCAGTCCGTGAATATATTCAGCGGTTAGGGCGGGTATTACGGCGCGGAAGTGAGGCAAATAAACAAGCTATTCTCTATGAAGTCGTCGCCGAAGATACAAGCGAGGAGCGCACTTCTGAGCGGCGAAGGGGCGTTGAGCGATCGCGTTTACAGACTGACACCTCAAAAGATAATGTAGTTCAAATAGGAATTCAGTATGGTGGCGACATTCAAAAAAGTCAGCCTATAGCCGCTGAAACCCATAACAAATATGATGTCTAACTCAAAAGTTGACAGCTTTTCTCTACTTTTAGATATGTATACATTTTTTGACGTAAGAAGCCATAAAAAATCGTTTAAAATAAGTTGAACAGCGATCGCTTGGTGGCATCTATGGAACTTGCAGCCTATATATATGACGCTTGGGCATATGAACAAGCCAATCAAGAACATTTGTGTTCTCTGGATAATACTGATGACGCTAAAAATCAGACAAATATACCAAATATACATTGTTGGGATTTGACTGAGATTAAGTGGTCATCCTATTTGTTGCCAGCGATCGCAATTGCCAGCCTCAGCGGATTTGGCTTGGATTTTAAAGGTTCAGTTGAAGCTAGTCAATTACTAGAGCCATCCGTGAATGCTGCCCCTTGGTGCGAAAACTTATATTTATGTGATACGAGCTATGTATTGGAGGTGCAGACCTTACTAGCTAGACGTGGTTTTGCTGTAGATGTGATGGACGGAGTCTATGGCAGAAATACCAAACAGTCGGTAATGGATTTTCAGAAAACTCAAAAGAATCTTACTGTCGATGGTATTCCTGGACAGAGAACACTTGCCTTGCTGCGTGAACCTTACAGAGATCTCTCAGTGACAGTGCCAATATCGTTTAATCGAACACCTCAAGTTATTAGTAGTGATCGGGTTAGACAGCCAATTATTGTGCGGGCTGATAATCCTCAGGAAATTAATATTCAGAGATTTGCGGGAGAGGAATTTGGTAATTTACAAATATTACTTAAGAGAAGAGGCTTTTATCAAGGTGAAATTGATGGGCGGCAAGGACAAGTCACAACTGATGCAATATTAAGAGCACAACAGGCTTATGGATTGCCTTTAGATGGTTTTGCAGGACCTTTAACAATTCGAGCATTGCTAGCGGGCGGTAGTAATGTCGCTTTTACTCAACCTGCTTTTAACAGTTTGCCATCAGCACAAAATGTTCTAGAAGTTCAACAATTGCTCAAAGAGCGAGGTTTTTATGATGATCAGCTAAACGGATTGTATGACCTTCGCACTAGGTCAGGTATCTTGAGAGCTCAACTTGCCTATGGACAGCAAGCAACAGGAGAGTGGAATACAAATTTGCTCACGGCTCTCCAAATGCAAAATAATGCTCAAAATATCTCGTATGTTTCAAGCAATCAAGATATCCGTCTGATTTCTAACAGTGTCCAACCAGCAGTTGTACAGCCAGCAATTGTTCAACCCGTAATTGTTCAGCCAGTAAATGTCCAACCGATAAATAATTATCAGACTCCAGTTTCCAGCCAAAACTTACCCTTACAACCTCTAGTAATTCTCCCGTATTAATTCTCAATTCATACTAATTAAAAATCTTAATCTAAATTACAACAAGGTCTAATTATGGAACTCCTAGCTTATATTCATGAAGAATTTGTATATTCTGATCAGGCGATCGCCTCTGACGACAATCTCCTTTCACCTTCCTATATTGAATTAACTTTTCAAACTTGGCTACAGAGAATAACGACTAAATCTGCCAAACTTAGCTTGAGTGTGATCCTTGCTAGTACCACAGTATTTATTGGTTTAGGTTCAACCCTAAATGCTCTTGCCCAAACCGCGCCCTCATCTAATGTTAGATATGTACAGTCATTATTAGCAAAAAATGACTTTGACCCTGGAGCGATCGATGGCGTGGCAGGAGCCTCAACTAAAAATGCGATTATTCGCGCCCAACAATCTCTGGGTCTAACTGCCGATGGTGTTGCAGGAAGTCGCACAATTGCGGCTCTAGAAGACAGTGGTTCAGTAACTCCGATCAACACGAAAGCCGAACAAAAAGAATCTCCTGCTCCTGTTTCATCTTCTGTGATGAATCTTCAGAAATTATTGGCAGATCGTGGCTTTTACAACGGTGTAGTTGACGGCGTGATGGGTTCGCAAACTCGCGCTGCAATTATCTCGGCTCAAAAAACTTATAATCTTACGCCTGATGGTGTAGCGGGTTCACGAACCTTAGCTGCCTTAGAATCTGATGGCAATAAAACGTCTCTCACCCCTATAAGTACTCCATCTTTAACTAAAAGTGCTGAAGTCTCAAATTTGCAAGAGTTACTTGGTAGACGTGGCTTTTATAACGGCGCAGTGGATGGACTGATGGGACCACAAACACGTTTAGCGATCGTTGCCGCTCAGAGAAACTATGGCTTAGTAACTGATGGTATTGCTGGTTCTCAGACCTATGCCGCATTGGAATCTGGAAGTAGTAATGTCAATATTGTTGATAGAAATCGTGATGCTATATCTAAAGTCACGACTAATACTAAAGTTACTGATACTAAAGTTACTGATACTAAAGTTATTGACAAAGATGTTTTAGCATTGCAACAGTTATTAGCTAGCCGTGGTTTTTATAGAGGTGAGATCGATGGGGTCAAGGGTTCGCAAACTAAGGCAGCGATCGCTTCTGCTCAAACTGCTTATGGTTTGACTCCCGACGGTGTGGCTGGCGCTCAAACTATGGCAGCATTGCAAAACAATGTAAAGCCGCCATCAATCTCGGCAATTCCGAGACCAACTACTAATAATCAAGTTCCCCCTCCAGCTGCTAAGTCGGTTGTAGTACCCGTTAATGATGATGATGTCGCCAACTTACAAAACTTGCTTAATGATCGGGGCTTCTATAAGGGACCAACCACAGGTTTCCTTGGTTCACGTACCAGAGACGCGATTATTGCAGCGCAAAAAGCTTATGGCTTAACAGCAGATGGTATTGCGGGCGCACAAACTATTGCTGCCTTGGAATCAGGAGCGCCACGTCAGCAAATTGGAGTAAATAATAGCGTCACTCCAAATATCATTCCAAATGTTACTCCAAATATTCGTGTCGAGACAAAACCGCAATCAACTCCTCAACCACCACAACCGACAGTCACGCAGCCAGCCATTCCACAGCCGACGGTCACTCAGGCTCCCCAGCCCACAACACAAAATCAGCCTAACCCTCAAGAATCGGTTGTCCCTCAGCCAAAAATAACACCCGTATCACCAGCACCCCTGCCGCAAACTAGTGCAAATGGTACAGATGTCTTAGCATTGCAAAACTTGTTGACTAAGCGTGGTTTTTACAATGGCAAACCTGATGGCGTGTTGAATGCAGAAACTCGTAACGCGATCGTTAGAGCGCAAAACTTTTATACGATTAGTCCAGCAAATGGCGTAGCAAGCAATAAACTGATTGATAGTCTAAGTAAAGACACATTTGTTTCAGAAGGCAATTAAGTCAGATGCGGTTTCGTAATCTTGCTATTAATTTGGGAGCGATCGCGATTTTGGCAGCGATCGCTCTAAGTTTGCAGTTCCCAAAATTAAATCAGCGTTTGCTAGGACAGACTTTAGAAGATACTCGTAAAGGCGTAATAGATGAAGAAGCTCGGCTTAAGCTAATTCGGCAATTGCCAATGCATGGACTTGGCTTTAATAATATGATTGCGAACTTTACCTTTTTGCAGTTTTTGCAATATTTTGGTGATGACACGGCAAGAAATTATTTTCAGACAGGTTATAGCCTCAGTCCGCGTTACTTTGAAAATATTGTTGATCGCGATCCCAGATTTATCAATAGCTATCTATATATGTCAGCTAGTGTGTCGATGTTTGCGGCAGTCCCCAGTGAGGCGATCAGTCTCTATACAAAAGGGATACGATCTTTAGATCCTAATAAACAGTCAAATGCATATACTGTGTGGCGGCGCAAAGCCACTGATCAACTTCTATTTTTGGGTGATGCAAAAGGGGCAAGAGATTCTTATCTCAAAGCCGCAGAATGGGCTGAACAATTAAAAGCGACAGACAAAACCTTTGAAGATCCCCAATTAGTTGCTCAAATATCCCGTCAATCTGCAAGATGGTTGGAAGAAGATCGCGATCTTACGAAAGCACAGATCGCATCTTGGTCAATAGTTTTACGAAATGCCACAGATAAAAAGACGGTAGAAACTATTTCTAAAGAGTTAGACAAACTCGGCATGAAAATTGAGATTGAAAATGACTTACCTGTGATTGTGCCTAAAGATTCTCCTAAAATAAAATCATAATTTTTTGCCCCACTTAGCAGGGCAAAAAATTATGGCTTTAGTTGGATTTAAGCCACTTTTGGACATTTAAACGCTGAATTACACCGAATACTAGTAAATCAAGTGGTGCTTTACGCTCATCGATCAAAAATGGTTCAATCGTACTAGGCGATTGTCCACTATCAGCATAGGAAAACGCCTTCTGAGCATTAATATCAGACTTGGAAAAATACACCGTAAATTGGCGTAATCCTTGCGCCCACACACCACGTACTTGAGAATTGTCAAACTCCAGTTGTAGATCTGCCACTCCTTGTTTATCAAAAGCTTTGGTTAATGCAGGCAGATAGTGGGTGGTAATAAATTCTTCAAATGGTAACTCCTCAATCGCAGGTGGCTTTTCGGCTTTTGGTTTAGCAGGAGGCTTAGCCTTTACCTGCTCAGGATTTGATTCAGTAGTTTCGGACATAGTTTATAAGTAAATTATTAAAGATGGCAGAATTGACGGTGCGAGGTGTGGCTTCAAGCAATTGCTATTGGGCATCAGTGTCAACAATTTGGGGTAAACCCATGCTGTAATTAAGTGATCGATGATTGAGGTTGTAAGTAACTTCACCTTGTTGCAATAGCGATCGCACAAAATGCTCTAAATCTGAACCAATCCGCCGCAAATTATAATCACTCAAGTCAGCCCCTTTATAGTCCACCACAAGTTGATCAAACTTACGATATACCTTTTGCAGAGAGCCATCGCTCCAGTTCAGTTCATTGTCAGGATCGACATCCAGTGTCAGCATATTTTCACTATCGATGAGTTCATCGTTCTGCTCTTCAATAACAGCAGCATAAATCTGAATGTGACGAGTCGTAGATTTTAGCGGCATAAGGTTTGTGAGTTTACTAACTTTAGATTATTGCAAATTTCCATAACAAAAAATAGAGGGGGCACTTTCACCTCCTCTATTTATACGCTCTCTTTATATATAAAAGGAAAGCTTGACCCTGCCTTTAATAGATTTAACTGGCAAGATATTCTTGCATTCTTATTTTGCGCTTACGAAGGTAATCCATCGCCTGACGCTCAAGTTGTCTTACTTGCTCACGGCTAAGATCCATGCGTTTGCTAATGCTAGCAAGAGACATTTCTTGACCATCTTCTAAGCCATAGCGCAAGATCATGACTTGACGTTGCTTTTCGGGCAATTCCTTCAATAAGCTCTGAATGTCTGTACGCAGCGACTCGCGCTCAACGTAATTATCAGGAGAACGTCCTGTATCTTCTAATAATTCTGCAAGTTCTGTGTCTTGGTTATCGCCAATCCGCAAATCAAGTGAAATTGGCTGACGCGAGAGCGAGAGACATTCGCGAACTTGATCAGTTTTGATGTTTAGCTCGTAAGCAATTTCGGCGACAGTAGCAACTCGACCGAGGTCTTGCGAAAGTTGGCGCTGTGCTTTTTTGATCTTATTTAACTTTTCGGTGATATGAACTGGCAGGCGAATCGTCCGTGCTTGTTGAGCGATCGCTCTAGTAATCGCCTGACGAATCCACCAGTAAGCATAAGTCGAAAACTTAAAGCCTTTAGTTGGATCAAACTTATCTACTGCCCGCTCTAAGCCAAGAGTTCCTTCTTGCACTAAATCTAGAAGCTCTAGATTTCTTTTTTGATATTTTTTAGCAACTGAAACAACTAACCGTAAGTTTGCCTCAATCATTTTGCGCTTGGCTCTAGTACCAACCCGAATATTGCTATGCAAAACTTCAGGCGCTAAACCCACAGCTTCTAGCCACTCTTGCTCAGACGGTAAGCGATCACTAGTTTGAGCAAGTCTTTCTTGCACTTCAAATAGCATCATCATTTGCTGCACTTGTTTGCCGTAGATAATCTCCTCCTCATTACTGAGCAAAGGAATTTTACCGATTTCGTGTAGATATGTACGAACCATGTCAGCAGACAGACCGACCTGCTTGTTAGCTTGCCTATCCACTGCTTTTGGTGTGGTTGGGGTCAATGGTTCTTCAGACATATCGCTCCTAATGTTTTAAACTAAGCGTTTTTAAAAAGTGCTTTTTTAAGACCAGAAAACTAATGAAACAAAAGCTTCATAACTCTAAATTCCCAGCTTTTTAACTTGTCAGCTTGAATTCACAAACTTTAAGTTTTGTAAGCTTGGTATTCAAATTTATCAATAGCTTTCAGGTTGTTTTGTATAATACAAGATTAACCTTTTTATTTCTTGCGTCTGGAGTTACATATTATTACAAATAAACTAAAAAAGTCAAAGGGCGGCTAACACTATCTCTCTAAAGATTTGACTAAGATTTAACTGGGTGAATTTGACTAAGTATTTACACTTACTGCTCTTATTTTTTGACCTGATCCAAAAGCAAGTTTATTGTTGCAAACGAAATTAGGAAGCCTTAATACTGAAATTTGGATATTAGCTTTAAAAAACGCATTTATCTAGTTTAAGAATTTAGATAGAAAGAGCAAAAAGCTTAATAAACTAGCAAACTAAAAGATTGCTGTTGAGAAATATGTGCAAGCCATAAATAACCGTTGATTGGTGAACGTATTTAGCTGACTGCTGGTTAATGATTAATTTATTTAAAGAAGGACGGAAACACTAATCTAAAGGTTTCCATAATTAAGTCTTCAGAAACATCCTACAATCTTTTGATGACACTATTAACTAAGTAAAAATTAGTAAATATAAGGTACATATAGCTAATTATTGTTTACAGGTGCAATTTATTATCTTTAATTTTGTTTAAGAAAATAGGTGACTAAAGTTTATACGCAGCGAATCATAGCTAGGATTTTTATGATTAATTGTCACAAATGCTTCATTTACCTGATCACATAGTTTGATAACCTTTATTCCTAAACAGAAATAACAAAATTTGATCACTCATTTGGGTGAAGTCAAATATCAAAAAAAATAGATCAGATTTTATTTTTTGATGTCATGAAATTGATTTGATGTAATTTGTTTGGAGTGACTTAAGTCTGTTAAGGGTTGAGCGAGGCTATGCCCCTCATAAATTTAGAATATATAAAAACTAAGGAGAAGATTTGTGGCTTATTCAGTTACGTTGATTCGCGGCGATGGCATTGGTCCAGAAGTAGCAAAAGCTATGCAAACAGCTATTGATGCCACAGGTGTGCAGATTGACTGGAGTATTGAAGATGCGGGCGTAGATGTAATGGAAGCTTACGGCACACCTCTACCCGATCGCGTATTGGAGTCAGTACGCAAAACCAAAGTTGCAATCAAGGGACCAATTACTACGCCTGTTGGCTCTGGGTTTCGCTCAGTTAACGTGGCGATTCGTAAAGAACTTGATTTATTTGCGAACCTGAGACCAGCTAAGTCAATGAAAGGTGTAAAAAGCAAATTCTCTGGCGTTGATTTGATCATTGTCCGCGAAAACACGGAAGACTTGTACGCTGGGATTGAATTTCAGGCAGGTACAGAGTCCGCCGCAAAAGCGCAGAAGTTTATGGAGGAACTCTCTGGCAAATCAATTCGCGAAAATTCGGCAATCGGTATCAAACCAATTTCAGAATTTGGTAGTCGTCGGATTGTCAAGTTTGCTTTTGACTATGCACGTGAAAACGGACGTAAAAAAGTTACGGCTGTTCATAAAGCCAACATCATGAAATTTACGGATGGGTTATTTTTGGAAGTAGCTCGTGATGTGGCGAAGTCTTATCCTGAAATTGAGTTTGAAGATCGCATCGTTGACAATATGTGTATGCAATTGATGCAAAAACCTGAATTGTATGATGTGCTGGTTTTGCCTAACCTATATGGCGATATTCTTTCAGATCTCACTGCGGGTATGATTGGCGGCTTAGGGGTTGCGCCAGGGGGAAACTATGGCGAAGACATTGCTGTATTTGAAGCAATTCATGGCTCTGCT
>JAYVVP010000114.1:0-5474 GCA_043786935.1 Pseudanabaena sp.
TGGCGTATTAGAGCCGCAGTACATTAGCCAATTGCCTGTAATTCGTAATCAGTTGCAAGTAATTGTGATCGGTGCGATCGGTGCGACACCTGTTAGCGATCGTCGCCACAATACTGATGTCCAGTTTGACTATGCCAATAATGCCGTCAAGTTTGTTGTTGGTGATAGTCGTCAAGGTTGGGTTAAGTCCTACCAATCGCTACTTGAGCTATGCAGCGATGAGCAGTTTGCCGCATCTCAGCCTGTCCAAGTAACCGTTGACATTAGCGATGTTCGCCCCAGTGGTGAAGCTCTCAAAGGTTTTGGCGGTATGGCAAATCCCGTCAAGTTGCCCACGCTTTACGATCGCTGCGCCAGTATTTTAAATAAAGCGATCGGTCGTCAACTCACCTCCGTTGAGTGCTGCATCCTCATCGATGAAGCCGCAGTCTGTATCGTGGCTGGGAACATCAGAAGGTCGGCCGGCATGAGACAATTCTCTTCAGAAGACACTTTAGGTTCGGTCGCAAAAGATAATTTATGGCAGCAGGATGAAGCTGGCAATTGGAGAATCGATCCTGAGCGTGATGCTTTGAGAATGGCAAACCACACAAGAGTATTCCATCGCAAGCCGACTGAGCAGGAATGTGTTGATGCTGTTCGTAAGCAATATTACTCAGGTGAAGGTGCAATTCAATGGGCGGGTGAGGCGATCGCGCGTTCTAATGCTGACTTGATTACTACTCCCGAACTCAAGCGCGATTTTCTAGCGGCTTATGTCAAAGGAGAAGGGAAAGCATGGTTGCGATCGCATCAACCTGAAGTCTCTGAGCGCGAGCTAGAGCATAGGTTACAGCGTTATGCTCTGAATCCATGTGGTGAAATTTTGGGGGCAGATTTCCATTGCAATCTCTCAGAAGTGCATCTTAACTTGATTAATCCTAAAGATGAAAAGGAACAAGAAGCCGCCTTTAAAGCAGGTGCTTTGTCAGTTGCATCACTTCTTAATCATCAATTTATCGAGAAACGCTATCAATTTAGTCGTGATGTCGATCCAATTGTGGGCGTATCTTTCACGGGACTATTTGACTTCTTTGTTCATGCTTTTGGTGTGGAATGGTTGCGCTGGTTTGAAGCGGGTCGTCCTGACACTGTGCAGGGGCTAGACTTCAAAGAGAAGGAAGCCGAATATCTTAATCGCTGGCGTGAAATCGTGCATCAAACGGTTTGGGAATATTGTGACGCGCATGGTTTACGTCGTCCCAATCGTTGTACAACAACACAACCCGCGGGGACGAAATCCTTGTTGACTGGTGCGTCCCCAGGTTGGCATCCACCGAAAGCACAGCGCTTTATTCGTCGAATTACTTTTCGTAAGGATGATCCTGTGGCACGGGCTTGCATGGATTATGGCTATAGCATCATTCCTTCGCAATCAGATAAGGATGAGAATGGACAATTGCTCAATGATCCCTTCGATCCAAGATGTACGGAATGGTTGGTGGAGATTCCTGTGAGCGTTTCTTGGGCTGACCTCGACGGCGCAGATCAAGTGGAAATCAGTAAGTTCGATGTGATGGCGCAGTTTGATTTCTATATGCAGGTGCAGAAGCATTACACTCGTCATAATACTTCCGCAACCTTGGAATTGCGCGAACATGAAATCGAGCCTTTAGGAAAGAAGATTTACGAAGCAATTCGTGATGATGAGGGTTATATCTCGGCGGCGCTGTTGGCGCGTTTTGATGACCTGCAAACTTTCCCTCGCTTGCCTTTTGAGCCAATCGATAAGGCGACCTATGAGAAGCTCAATGCTAAGGTAGTAGAACGTCGCAAGTCTGATGATTTCTATGCGAGTTTGTTGCGTTATGATTCGGGTGAGTTGATGGATGCTGGCCCTGCGGGTTGTGATTCTGATAAGTGTATGTTCCCTGAACAGAAGCCATAGGATCGCCAAAATAGCATATAGGTGTTGCTACAATAGCGATCAAAACTTGTAGTAAACACTTATATGCTCTCTCAACAAATATCAGGATTTCAAAAAGCGTTAAATGCTATAGAGTCTTTGTCTTTAGATGATCAGTTAGCGTTACTTGATGTTTTGCATAATCGCTTGAAACTACGTCAACGTCATCAAATTGTGCAAGAAGTACAAGAAGTGAGGCAAGAATTTATGGAAGGTAAATTTAAGAGTGGTTCTGTTGATGACTTTTTAGCGGAGCTAGATCGTTAAATTCAGTTTAGAATGTATGCACAAGCATGAAACATAAAGCATTGTATTAAGATATGATTTGGGAATCCAGTGATTGGAAAGATTCACTATTGAAGACAGCCTTAAAAATTTCTAAGCGCGTTCATCAAAAGCGATGGACAGAGCGATCTTTTTTTGTGTTTGAAAGAGAAATATTTTTTGCTTTCTATTCAGTGCGAAAACTTATTGAAGCCAAGAAACTGTCAGACTATGTAGTAGAAGCAAAAATTTCGCTTCAATCTTTCAAGAGTATGGGAATAAATGTAACACGTTTAAATAAGGATAAGATTGAAGAACTCTACGATCTCCAAAATCCTTTAAGTGAATCAATTAAGCTTAAAGATCTTTGTAATCAGTTTATTCACAGCTATATCTTCATACCTTGCTTTGGCGAGTTTGATGAACTATCTGGCATTATATTTTGTTCAGACCATACCCGAAAACAAAAAGTATTCGAACTTGTAGTTGTTGACTTAGTTGAAGCTCTTAGACTTGTGGGTTCTGACTATCCTTCTTCAAGTCATTATGTTTTCGATGAAAAGTTAGGTGATTATCAGGTTGTAAATTTATCCACAGACGATCCTGATTTTGATACAAAGGTTCACACGCTGTTCTCTAAAAAATCTGTGAATATAAATAAGGTTCGATAGCCTTTAAAAGGCTAATAATGTTGACTCGGCAAGATACCACATTAACAATTTATTGGGCGATCTCATTGCAAATCCAAGACTAGGTGATAATTGTTAGTGTAATGAATTATTCGCTCTTGCCCAAGGCATAGAAAACGAGTGACACTGCGTAAAGGTTTCAAAAGACTAAAATCTAGAGATCGAATAAATAAAGACACTAACAGAAATGAATTAGCGATAATGGCGCAAGATCCGCAAATTCAAGCTGAGCTTAATCAGATTCAGCAAGAGTTTGCTGTTACAGATTTTGATGGTCTTTGAAATATGGCTATATTGCGATCACAAATCTCCTTTTTAAATCTCAATACTATCAAACTACCCTCAATCTTATGATTAGCCGAAATATTGATGGATAGAAAAGATCAATATGCCATTCATGCTAATATCACGCTTAATATAATCTTATCTAAAAATATGAATAGCAAGCTGTGGGTAAGTCGCACTATTGAGGCTGATTCTTCGCGAGGAGGAATTCGTGCAATTGCTGTTAATCCTTACACTATGGCTGTAGCAAGTGGAGGAGATGATCAAATTATCAAAATTCTAGATGTTGACAGAGGCAAAGTAATTGCTGATTTTTCTGGTCACAAAGCAGCTATCAGATCACTTGTATTTAGTCCAGATAACAAGTGCTTAGTATCTGGCAGTGATGATAGCACTATCAAAATATGGGATAGACACGCAGGCAAGGAAATTTCGATGATTCGGAGTCATTCTAAATCAGTTACGTCTCTTGCTGTAATCAAATCTAAAAATCTTTTGGTGAGTGGCAGCGACGATCTAACAATAAGGGTTCATGATCTTCAAAATTTTCAGCAAGTTGCTGTACTGAAAGAACACACAAGTTATATCCAATCACTAGTAGTATCCCCAGATCAGAAGTGGATAGTTAGTGGCAGTTGCGATAAAACTGCCAAAATTTGGAGTGTTCACGACTATCAAGAGATGTTTACTCTTTATGGTCATTCATCGGATATTCGTTGTGTTGCTTGTAACAACGAAATTGTAGTAACTGGCGCAGACGACGGGGACATAATCCTATGGAATATCGAAACTGGAATGCCAGAATGTACTATTTATGGTCACTCAAGTGGAATTCGATCCCTCGCCCTATCTCAAAGTGGGAAAATTCTTGCTAGTGGTGATGAAAAAGGGAATTTAAAAATTTGGAACTTAAAACGACAGTATCTCATTTTTGATGCTCAAATACATTCGTCAGGAGTTAGCGGTGTAAATTTTGCTACTAAAGATCAAATAATTATCACATCAAGCTCAGACAAGACTATTAAAGCTCTAGTCTCTGATAAATCGGTTCTACCACCATTTACAGGTGATTTGTCTGCATTCCAAATATCTGCGGCAGTCGATAGCAATAATAGCTCATCTAATTTAATTGGTTCGGATGTTATAGCAGGAACATTTCATTTTGAGCAGGAATCCTTAGAGAAGCCTTTTAATGATTTCCAGCTTAATTTGACAACTGAAGATCTAAGAAAATCTCTAAACCAATGGAATAGAGAACAAGCAAAGAAAAGACAAGAAGAAAGAACTAAAGAAAGATTAAAATTGAGAAAGGCTCGTATAGAGATAGAAAAAGCGAGAGAAGAAAGGCTTAATAAAGAGCAAAAGCAACGTGAACAAAATGCAAGAGAAGAAAAGTTTGGACAAGAGCAAAGCCTCAAAGAAAAACGATTGAGAGAAGAAAGGCTGCAAAAACAACAATTAGAACAGATCGGTCAAAGAGAAAAAGAAAAGCGAGATGAGGAATGGCGCATCAAAAATGCTCAGTGGCTTGTAGACAAGGAACGACAAAGAGAAGCCGACAGAAAAAAAGAGTTGGAAGAACAAAAAAAGGCTGAGAAAGCTGAAAGGGATAGGCAAAATAACATCTGGGGTGGTTTTTGGAATGATCTGGGACAAAACTCTACTATTTCTAATGATAAAGCTAATGTCAAAGGATATCAAAAAAAAGACGGCACAAATGTAAAAGGACATTATCGAAAGAAAAATAAATAAATTGAAAGTTAATTACTATGCAGACACCCCAAGTAACCGTAAATTTATCTCTACCCTTTGAATCGCTCATCAACATGATGCAATCTTTGGAACTACAAGAGAAAATAAAACTGAGAGACTTATTAAATCAAGAAATAACTGCAAGTCAAGAACAAAAGTTAGACACTGCGGTGGGATGCTTTCAGCGTGGATGGGATGATGCTATGAACGGTAGAACTCACCCAATCTCTGAGCTTTGGGATGGGATTGATGTCGATTGATCCATTAGTTGAAATTAAATTCTCCGATGAGTTTAAAAATGACCTGCGTAATCTATCAAAAAAGTACCGCAGCATCAGGAAGGATTTAAAGCCAATTCTTGATGACTTGCAAGCGGGAAATTTTAAAGGCGATCAAATTGCCCACGTTGGTTACACGGTCTTCAAATTACGACTTAAAAATAGTGATAACAAAAAGGGTAAAAGTGCTGGCTATCGAGTTATTTACTATGTCAAAACATCTACATCCATTATTTTGATTACAATTTACTCCAAATCCGA
>JAYVVP010000115.1:0-14804 GCA_043786935.1 Pseudanabaena sp.
TGAGAACTTTCAAGATTTTCAGGTTCATGAGATTGGCTGACTTCTCCAAGTGGTTGCTCAAATGCGCCTGAGAGGTTGGAGTCTTGGGGAGAGTCACCTGCCTCAAAAAAATTAGATAGACTACTCAGATCATCTAATTGAATAGAAGAAGTCTGAACAATAGCTACAGCATTATTAGAGTTAGGGTTTGAATTATTAGAGTTAGGGTTTGATCGCAAATATTGTTTTACTAGTTCTAAAGGATTCAGCAAGGCGATCGCTTGATTACTACCTAAAATAACCGTACCCAAAAAGATGGAGGGAAGACTAATATCTCCTTCAACTTGATGAAAAGTTGCATCCTGGTCATGCCAACAACCATCAGTTTGGAGTGCAAACAGGTCATTTCCCTGATGGATTACTAAAAATGAAGGTACTGCATTGGCGGGCTTATGCCTTGCTAATTGCGGAGATTGGTTAGTTTGAGAAGAATTATGATTTAAATTGTGGCGACAATTAAGCTTAAGAAAAGGGTTAAGACTTACAACTGGAATCATGCGATCGCGCCACATCACACTCTCTGCATCCTCAGGCAAGGTGTCCTGAGAATCTATCGGAATTACTTCTAGTATGTCCTTACTGGGGATCGCCAAGCACATTTGATTGCTCTCAACTAGTAACACTCGCATTAGAGAAAGTATATTCGGCAAAACAATCGTAAATTCACTACCTTTCCCAATCTGTGACTGCACGGAGATCGTTCCTCCAATCTTCAGCAACTTATTTTTGACATCGCTTAACCCCTCGCCAGCGTTATTACCAAGACCACGACCATCATCACGAACCTTAATTACTGTGCTTTTATCAGTCTGTGTTGCCATAACCTCAATCTTGCCAGACAATACTTTCCCCTGTCGTTGGCGTTCATGAGTTGATTCAATACCATATTCAAAAGTACTGCGAAGTAATGTTTCAAGGGGTTCAGCAATTGTTTCTGCCAACACTCGATCTATGCCTACTTCCGCCCCCCGCACAATTAACTCAACTTGCTTGCCGTACTGTAATGAGAGATCGCGCAAAATACGGGGAAATTTTCTAACAATACTAGAAATAGGACGTTTCAGAACTTGATGGAAGTTTTCTCTTAAATGATGAACATCCTGACTCATAGCCTCGGTTTGTTGTTCGGTGCGCTCAAGTATATTTGAGAGATGCTCAAAAGTATTTTGTAAATTAGCGATCGCCGCTTGATTCTGATTAATAAGTTTTGGCTCTAGTAACTGCAAGTTCTTTTGAGCCTCACCCGACAATAATCTCATTTCACCTAAATAAATATCTAAAATTCCCTTTCGCACCAATAATTCTTCTGACAAATCCCCCAACCTTTCCAAATGACTTAAAGGAATACGAATAGTAGCACCCTGTTCAACCGTAGCAGGACAGAAATCATTGACATTATCATTCACATTATTCTGATAAATCGGTGATTCCTCAATCGCAGTATCATCAACATCTGAGCTAGAAAAGTCTTGATCTTTGAGTTTCTCTACTAACACTAAATCACTTTCTTGCTTTAACTGATTAAAACTAGAAGCCTGATCTGTAAGAGCTTCATCTACTTGAAAATCTTTGACAAATTCTAATGGATTAAAAAGATTATTTGACACTAAATCATTAGAAATATCTTTATCATTAGAATCATTAAAATTATTATTAGATAATTCTAAACTAGCTTCTAGCTCTTCCAAGGTTGACATCTCATCATCTATTTCACTCCCAACCTCAAGCAGCGAAAATCTAGTCCATAGATTATTAACATCTTCAGATTCATTGTTTAAATCAACATTTGAGTCAACTTCTTGTAGTCCAGTTTCATCTTCATCACCCAAGAGTTGATCGACACTTGGTTTTGCGAATATATCTACAAGAAATTTCGGCATTGGCAATAAAGATTCTAAAGCTTTTTCTTCTTTGTCAAGTTCAACTATCATAAAACTATCTGAATTATCTAACTGATCTACTCCAGTTGGATATAACCTATCTTGATCTATCTCAAAATTTATATCAAATAAATGTAAAGCCTCTGGAGTGTTATCTAAATTAAAAGGTTCATTATCTCTGTCATTAGTTGGTAAATCTTCAGTTTTATTGGCATTTAACATTAAATGCTCATCCATTTGATCAAATAAATTGTTCTGTAATTCGCTCCAATCTGGATTTATTTTTGTGTCAAAACAATATTCATTAATAATTTGACTCATCATCTTGATCGCTTCCAGAAATAATCCTTTTATGCTCCAATCAACATTAGAATTGCGATCGCGCAATAAATTAATTGCCTCCTCAAGATAGATCATTGTTTTTGTAAAGGGAGATTTTGGAATATAAAAATCCGCCTTAATTGCATCATCTCGCAACAATTTATAAGTAGAAATAAAGCTATCAAGCTGTTGGTTATAACTTGGTAGACTAGCATCTAACGCTGAAATTTTATTTTGAAGCTTATTAGTATGATCTTGAGCTTGTTCAGAAAAGATTTTCTTTGTTTGGGTTACTGTTTCAATCATTGGAGGAGGGATTATATCTCTTGCTAGTGAACTAATTAATTACCTTGAAAATGGTCAGAGCAGAGCTTTAGCCATCTATCTATCTGTGAGAGCTTATCGCGTTTTAAAATGAGTCAAAGATTGCTGCAAATCTCCAGAGTGTTGTTTCGTTACTTTTAAAAATTTGGATACTTCTGAAGAAGAAGTAAGATTTCTTTTAGCAATATGAGAGATGTCTTTCATCAAATTTGCAACTCCTTCCGATGTCTGAACTTGAGAAATTGTCGCATCAGAAATTGACGATACTAAATGATCGATCTGTTGTGAGATTTCGGCAATTTGTTGAAGGCTATCTTTAGCCGCGATCGCTAATGTATTACTTGCAGTCACTTGATTGCTGCCTGACTCAACCGCCGCCATCACCGCTTTAGTCTCGTTCTGAATACTGCCAAGCAAAGCTTCTACTTCTTTGGTAGCCGCAACTGAACGAGATGCAAGTTCTCCCACCTCTTCGGCAACCATCACAAATCCATTGCCCATATCTCCTGTCCGTGCCGCTTCAAGAGTTGCATTAATCGCCAGAAAATTAGTCTTAATCGCAATTTCGTTAATAGCAGAAATTGCCTTAGCAATTTTTTGAGATGCTTCACCCAAATGTTTGACTCTTTTCGCAGTGGTCGAAACTGTGCTTTGTAACTCGCCGACTTTTTCCATCACCGCATTAATGGAATGATCGCTATCTAATATTTTTTTAGCGATCATTTGTGATGATTGAATTACCTGCTGGCTATTATTTGTAATCGTAGTCGCTGACACTTTAAACATTTGAGCACTGTTCAACGATCGCGTCACTGTATCTACTTGTCTTTGAGAGATGCTAGTGAGATTGGCGATCGCCTGTTCATTCTGCCCAAGAGAAAAATTAACTTGGTTAGCTGATGACTTAACTTGACCAACAATATTTTGTAAGCCACGCATAACATCATCAAAAAATATGCCTACATCGCTAAGATCGCCCTCAATAGCCTTCGAGGAAATTGTTAAATCACCATCAGCTAAAGCTTGCATCTCTTTTAGCATTTGCATCAACTGTCCCTGAAGATCTTCTTTTTGCTTCTGATAGCTCTTAACTTCGGCATTGCGTTGCACCATCTCCGCACGAATTTTTTTGCCTAGTAGCAATATATTTTCATCTGACAGATCAACTTCTAAACTAACTTCTTGTTTTTCCTCGCGAGCTAGTTTGGAGAGAACCTTAAACATTTTTACTACTTGCAACTGCATACGTTGCTTTTCTTGTTCCTGCTTTTGGCTCATTACGTGAAATTGCTCAGACATCTTGTTGATGCTTAATGAGATGTCTGCCAATTCATCATTACCTTTTACACTCAGAGTTCCCGAAAATGTTCTAAAACTATGATCCGTAGCCCCTTTTCTAAGATCTCGTAAAGCTGAGCGAATATCTTTAAGTCTTGTAACTAATTGCCGAGTCAAAGCATAGGCGATCGCGCTAACCAATAAAGGTGTTAGGGCAATCCCCGAGCCAATCACTAGTAAAAGATTTTGATTAGCAGAAATGGCTGTAGCCTTGTCTAGGGTTGTGAGCACATCCCAATTTAATACGCCGTAGCTCTGCATATTGGGAACAGAAGCATAGGCGATAATTTGCTCATTGCGATCGCTTCTTACTACATCTCGCACATCAGGAGCCTGTGCAGAGCGCAAATCAGACAACATCGCTAAATCTGCCGACACATCCTCTCCAATCGCGATCGGTTGCGAACTAGCAATGTACTTATTAGCACTATCAATCACATAAAAATTGCTACTTCCAGTATTAGTCGTTCTAGTATTAGCTAACTCGCTAACCAAAGATTTCACAGGAATCTCAATCTGTAAAATCATGCTTGCTTGTTGTGAGATAGAACTCTTGACTGATGTAACTGCATAAAAATATGCTCCCTCTTTTCCAACTATAGGATTACTGATTAACACACCATCGCCAGCAGTTACTTTGTTTAGAGAGTTAGGATTGAGTGTTTGCAAGGTCTTGGAATTATTTGACTGAGCCAAGAACTCGCCACTAATGCTAAATATGGCAATACTAGAATATTGCGGATAAGCTTGACTATAAAGATTTAAACGGTTAGTCAACTGCTGCTTATACTGACGTTGCTGCGCGATCGGCAATGATGAAAGCGGCTTCATCGTCTTGTTAGTTTCGGTCAAATTGGATGTTGTAAGATTTTGTCCCACTTCAGTGGAAGAGCCAAGCAATTTCTTAAACATATCAACTTCAGCAGTCTTCTGTCTCAAAAAGCTTCCAGTTGCTTTAGCTAGGGCGATCGCTTCAGACTGCTGCCCTTGTTTAACTTTGTTCAAAAGCAAGCCACCCCCCACTTGATATGCGGTTATTCCCAAAGCGATCGCAGGAATAGTTGCTAGTAAAGTGCCCCAGAGAGTAATCTTCTGTCCAACACTAGAAAACTTAAACATATCCTCTAAAGCAATTGGTGACGACTTTGAGGTATTAGGATTTCGACTAGTCTTAAAAACCTTTTGACTACGATTGTTCTTATCACTTTCACTAAAAAGTACTCCTTCCAAGGGAGGAGATTTCACTTGAGATTTACCCTTTTTAGTTTTTTTAGTCGTTTGATTGACTTCATGAATACTAGCAATCGTCTCATTTAAGATTGAGGATGTAGAACTTTCTGTTGTATCTTCCTTAATGACAACTTGCTCAATTGGCATCTGTTGTGTTTGCATTTGTTGCGATTGCGGAGAAGCTTGTTTTTGCTTGTTTTCCTGCTGCCGATCTTTCAATAGAGACGCGATCGCAGGTGGTGGTGGTACTAATCCAGCGCTATTACCCTGAGTATTTATAGGGGTTTTAGACTTAATATCAGATTTGATAGAAGGAGGAGCTAACAAAGTGGAATCTGAAGTAGTCACATTTTCATCAGGCGTAATGCTCTGATTGAGACTACGACCATTGCCAGAAAAGCCGTTTGTTTTTGAGCTACCGTTTTGGACAACTTGAGGTTGAAGTGGCTTGTTATTGGGGGGATTATCTAAGTCTTTTGATAGTTTTTTGAAAGGCGCACTTCCTTGAGCCGCATTAGCTAGTTTGTTTTGGATTTGAGCAAGTGAAGTACTAGCAAGATCTAGCAAGTCAGGATCGTCCGTAAGCGTTAATACCTGTTGATACTGAACTTTAGCGTATTCAATTTTACCTGCCTTACGGAAGGTAGCCCCTAACCAAATATGCAATTTTGGATTGCGCGGATCTTCGTGCAACAATTCTGAAAACTGTTGCATCGCCTCTTCATACCGACCCTCTGCGTAGGATTGTAGAGCCGACTGATACTGTGCTGTCATCATGATCGTCCCTAGATGAAATACGTCTATCTTGTTTCAAGAAGGAGGCTTAAGTCTCTACAAGTCTCCTCAATATACAATTAAACAAATTTACATATATATTCTCTAGCGCCATTTTGCTTGTATTCATTAAAAACAGTGCTATTATGTTCATTGACTTGCTGCAATCATCTACATAGAAATTGAAAAAACTAGTTTTATTGCTTGGATGTGATTGGCTCCTCAATGTAAAGATTAGCGATAGACGTGAGTCTGACCCTACACTTTCTTGGGACGATGCCTGTGAAGGACCTAGTATGTTCCGATCGACCTTTTAGGTTTCAGGGTTGTTACTATTGTTAACAACCTAGGTCGATCGCTTCTCATCATGGAGAAGACAAAATATTTTTCAAAACTGAATAAGCAGTAAGAAAGCCATTTAGGGCAAGATTTTTATAGCACGCAAGATTTTAAATTGACAGTATTTGTCTTTTAACTATTAGATACTGTCACAAACTATCGTGCGTCTTAAGCAAAAAGCTCCTGATCTCTAGATGTTTGATTCCGCTTGTTTTGTTATTGAAGTTTGCCCAAAATTTTTTGCATACATCTACAACACATAACATCTAGGACTGTAAAGAACCATGAAACGTGACCTACTTAAACAGACTGTTGAACACATTGACATCAAAGCTTTTGATGTAGTTGGATTGGTTGACGCCATGTCAAAGACTGCTTTCCAAGGTAGAAACCTTGGTCGGGCAGCGCATATCTACGACAACATGATCCAAGACAAAGATTGCGCGATTATCTTGTGCTTGGCAGGTTCTTTATTTAGTGCGGGGCTTAAGGGAGTTGTCTACGATCTAATTGCCAACAACATGGTAGACATGATTGTCTCTACAGGCGCAAACATCGTTGATCAAGACTTCTTTGAAGCACTCGGATATCGTCACTATGTCGGCGACACATTCGCTGATGACACAGTATTGCGCGACAATGCGGTTGATCGTATCTATGACACCTATATCGATGAAGATGAATTGCGTGTTTGTGACATGACGATCGCTAAAATCGCTAATTCCTTACCTCCCCGCCCCTATTCCTCTCGTGAATTTATCCACGAAATGGGTGCGTATCTTGATAAGAATGCTAAAAATCGTCACTCAGTCGTATTGGCAGCTTACGAACATCAAGTTCCTATCTTCGTTCCCGCTTTTAGTGATTGTTCCGCAGGTTTTGGCTTAGTCCATCACCAGTGGTTCTCTCCTGAAGAACATGTCAGCATTGACTCTGTACGCGACTTACGTGAATTGACTCAGTGCAAATTGGCAAGTCCTCACACTGGGCTATTCATGATTGGTGGTGGCGTTCCTAAGAACTTTGCTCAAGATACGGTTGTGGCGGCTGAGTTGCTTGGTTTCGAGGCAGCCATGCACAAGTATGCTGTCCAGATCACCGTTGCTGACGAACGTGATGGCGCTCTATCTGGTTCGACTTTGAAAGAAGCTCATTCTTGGGGCAAGGTAGACATTGTTCAAGAGCAAATGGTTTACTCGGAAGCGACTATAGCACTGCCTTTGATTGCTGGTTATGTCTACGGTAAGAAGAATTGGTGCGATCGCGCTCCTCGCCAACTTGCTCAAGTATTCAACAAGCCATCAGTTGGTGCTTTTAGCCATATTCCTACTCCTGTTAGCGTATAGCGCTAATAAAGCAATAGAGAGTTCGCTATGCGAACTCTCTGTTTATAGTCAAAGCCTCACTAGTGAGGCCTTGGCTATTTTTGTTTGAGAACTAGCAATGTAATATCGTCATAAACCTTTTGAGTGCCAATATGCGATCGCAGATCAGCAATAACAGCCTGTCGAATCGCGATCGCGGAATCATTAACATTTTGACAAATCACTTCACATAGACGATCTACGCCATAGAGTTTTTTTGTTTCACTTTCTGCTTCTGTAATACCGTCGGTATACAACACCACCACATCACCTAACTCTAAGTGAATATGCTTTTGATCAAGAAAATCAAAAATCTCTTCCTCTAGTCCAATCGGGAAACCTAGATCAATAGTGTCAAATCGCTCTAAATCACCATTTTTACGCACTACGATCATTTCTTCATGCTGACCGCTTAGAGTCAATTTGCCATGTTCATAATCAATTAGGGCAAGCGTTAAATTCTTGTCAGATGACATTCTTTGGATATTGCCATAAATCGTGCGATTGAGCGTATCCAAAAAGCGTACAGGATCATTCTCTTCATTTTGCAATAGAGTCCGCACCGCAGTCTGCACCATGATCATCAACATTCCACTTTCTAACCCATGTCCTGTTACATCACCAATGCCGATTTTAATTCGTCCTTGGTGTTGCAAGACATCATAATAATCACCGCCCACCTCCGCCGCAGGTTCCATATATCCTGCAATATCTAATCCCACAATCAGCGCTAGCTCTTTATCTTTAGGTAAAATCATTTGCTGGAGCTTGCGCGTTACATCTAACTCACTACTCATCCGCAGATTTTCTAATTTAAGAAGATCATTCAGGGCAAGGATTTGCAGGTTTGCATCCTCTAGTCCAATTTCGGCAATCTTGCGTTGACTAATATCTTCAACTGTTCCCTCATAATAAAGTATTTTGCCTTGATCATCTCGCAACGCTCTTACATTTTCACTAATCCAGATTGTGGTGCGATCGCGTTTATATGCTTGCGACTCAAAATTAGTAATCGTGTCATTCTCTTCCATTAGCATTTGAAACTGTTGACGGCGATCGCGATCAACGTATACTTGGGTTTTGACATCAACGATTTGCTTCAGCATTTGCTCAACTGAGTCATAGCCATAAACTCGAGCAAGTGCAGGGTTGATACTTAGGTATTTCCCATCGACTGTAGTTTGAAAGATTCCATCTACAGAATTCTCAAAAATACTCCGATATTTTTCTTCAGATTTTTTGAGGGCGATCGCTACACTATTAAACGATCTTACAACCATTGACAATTCGTCTTTACTGTCGAGATTAATTGATATTTCTCCCCCTAGAGCAAGTTGTTTAGAGGCAACGTCTAACTGATATACAGTTCGCATCACCGATAGATAAAAGCCTATAAATAAATAGATAATGGCAATGAATATCACCGCCACAAAAATCAAGATAAATTGCTTGCGTTGTTCAAAGCCTTGAATTCGATATCCTAATAACTCATCAAGGTGATCGACAACTTGTTGCCAGAGTGTAAAGCTATCATTTAAAGTGCTTTCCATCTCTTGTTGATAAAAACTCTCAGCAAAAGAGAAGTTGTTCTCTGGGCTAACTAATTGATTAGTGTAGTTATTAACCTCAGTTACACTGACAAACAAATTACGGAGAGGGATATTAAGCGAATTGCGAAGATTGTCGCGAGGATTATTTTTAAATGCACGTTCTAGGTTTGACACTAGCTCATTGTTATAGGTATCTAATAAACTTGTTAAAGAAATCAGCAACGCTCTTTTTTCATTAGTAACTTTTTTCTCAAATACAATTTTTGCTTCTGTCTGCATAATTCTATGCAAGAGCTTCTGCATTTCTGGTAGATTAACGGCACTAGCATCCATTAAGTAATAAGTGTCTAAGTCGGGATCAAGAATCAGATTTGAAAAATCAACTACATGTACTTGGAAAAGATTAAGTTGATCGAGTAACAAATCGTGATTACTAAAATCTAAAAGGTTTTGATTGTTTCGCAAACTTTGCCATCTAAAGTTGAGGTTACTCAGTTTGTCTCCTGTTTGGACTATCCTCCCTAGTTTTCTATCCACATTTGAGAGTGTGGTATGGCTTTGATTGATCTTATTTTCTAAATCCAACAATTCCTGTGTTTGGGTCTGAAGTGTTTTGTCTGATTTCTGAGTATTCTTATAAAGTTGTTGCTGCAAAATAAATTGTCTGCGCGGGATATATTGCCATAACTGACTTATAGGGCGGAGGTAGGCAATGCCATAAAGTTCTTTTTGAGTGAATTCTATACGGCTATCGAGTTCTGACAATAGTAAATTCATTACTAATGCCAATGGTAGAACAAACAGCAAACTGATCAGAAAAAATTTCTGGGGATATTTCAGCCGATTCATAAGTGCGATCGCTGGATTAAATAGCGTCATATTTTGCTTGCGATTTCTGGTTGCGATAATTTTCTAGGCTATTTCATGTCATTGTGCAGATTTTTCAACTTTAACTATCGCCGCTTTGTATGACCAAATACAACTCTAAATTATGTTGGGAATTATGTCGGGAACTTTTTGCATTGCAAAGAAAGCTCTCTAGATAGATTAAGTTTAGGTTAAGATTAGGTTAATAAAGTTAATCTTAACCTATGGTCATCAGACTAAGTTTCCAAAAAGTGTGAATGGTCAAGCTTTATTATTCAGCCTCACCTTTTAGGCTCTTAAGGGCGATTCATATGTAGATACTCGCTTTAAATAGTTACTCAGCCTTGCCATCTAAGGAGCAAAGGATTATGTCTGTTACTACTAAAGTTCTATTTCCCCAGTCTCGTTACTACGGCACATTTACTCCTGAAAATTTGGTATTTAATGCCAATCTGCAAGAGTTCTCTCATCGGGTCAGTATCATTTGCGCCCTAGAAACTGGTGGCAAAATCTCGTCTCTAGAAGCTCACTCACAATTAGCAGAGCTGTGGCAGCAGCTAGACAAGTCCAAACAAAATCTTCTTGTTTAACCGAAAAAATGCACTGTCTGATGCTGAATTTCTTTGAGTTAAAGCAAGCACCTAGAGCTACATAATGCTTGATCGTCAAAAAATTATGTGTGGATTTGCCAACAATTAGGTTAACTTTCCCGCTTAGTGCTAGTCTTGTGAATGGCTCGGATCTATGCGATCGCAACGCCCGAATCGTGTCAGGGTCGGAAGACAGCAGCACTAAGGGATGCTTGAGATAGGCGTAGTACCCGGGCTACTTTTTTAGGTTTAGAAATGGGTTGAGGAAAGATTCATGGGTCGGGCGAAAAAAGTCGTACTTGCGTATTCGGGCGGCGTTGATACATCTGTTTGCATTCCCTATCTCATGCAAGAGTGGGGTGTTGAAGAAGTGATTACCCTTGCAGCAGATTTAGGGCAGGGTGATGAATTAGATCCTATCAAGCAAAAAGCTTTAGATTCGGGAGCTTCAGTCTCGCTAGTCAGAGATGTAACTAAAGAGTTTGTCACAGACTATGCTTTCCCTGCGATTAAAGCCAATGCGCTTTATGAAAATCGTTATCCATTAACAACGGCTCTAGCACGCCCTTTAATTGCCAAAATTTTGGTTGAAGCGGCTGAAGAGTATGGTGCAGACGCAGTTGCTCATGGATGTACGGGCAAAGGGAATGACCAAGTGCGTTTTGATGTGTCGATCGCGGCGCTCAATCCTCACATTAAAGTACTTGCGCCAGCACGCGAGTGGGGCATGAGTCGTGAAGAGACGATCGCCTATGGTGAAAAGTTTGGCATTGCTTCGCCAGTTAAGAAATCTTCTCCTTTCAGTATTGATCGTAACTTGCTCGGACGTAGCATCGAAGCAGGACCTCTGGAAAATGCTTGGAATGAGCCGCCTGAAGAAATTTATGCAATGACTAAAGCGATCAAGGATACTCCCGACGAGCCAACTTATACTGAAATCGGCTTTGAGAAAGGTATTCCTGTTGCTATTGATGGCCAAGCTCTAGAGCCTGTTGAGTTGATTACCCATCTCAATGCGATCGCGGGTAATAATGGTGTCGGACGCATCGATATGGTCGAGAACCGCTTGGTTGGTATCAAATCTCGCGAGATTTATGAAGCTCCTGCCATGTTGGTGTTGATCCATGCCCATAGAGATCTCGAAAGTCTCGCTTTGCCATCCGATCTTGCCCATTACAAACGTGGTGTTGAAGAAACTTACGGCAAAATGATTTATAACGGTCTTTGGTATAGCCCTCTCAAAACTGCGCTTGATGCTTTCATCGATAGCAGCCAAGAGCGTGTCTCAGGAACAGTTCGTATCAAATTCCACAAAGGCAACGCCATCATCGTTGGTCGTCAATCAGTTAATTCGCTGTACGACGAAGACTTGGCAACTTACACTAGTGCTGACAAGTTTGATCATAGAGCGGCGGAAGGCTTTATTTATATCTGGGGTATGCCAATCCGTGTTTGGGCGCAGAAAAACAGATAAACTTTAAAGGAGTGCGAAGAGTGCTCCTTTAAAGTTTATTTAGCGATTCTTTGTATGACAAAACCCCCTTTACTCGATGAGCGCATTCTCTTTAAGGGTCATCCTGCAATTATAGGTAGTGTGACAAGGTTGTTGATTTCTATTTTTACTTTAGGAATCGGGGCAATTTGGTTCTGGGTAAGAGCGATCAATACTCATTATCTGATCACTTCACAACGGATTGTCATAGAAAAAGGGTTGTTTTCAAAAAATATAGAAACCTTAGAAATTTATCAAGTTGATGATATTCATTTAGAGAAGCCACTTGGTCAGCGCATCATGGGTACTGGCAATATACTCTTGCTTACCCGCGATATTTCCGCACCCAAAGTGTTAATAGAGCGTTTACCGATCGATGTGAGAGAGCTATATGAACAGATGCGTCCTTGTATTCAGCAAGCGAGATTGCGATTTCACGTGCGGGATGAAGAAAATCCAAGAGAACTTATGTAAAAAGTAAAAGAAGGTACTAAGCGCCCTCTTTTACTTTATAGGATTATTCTGACGATCGCTATAAAACTCAAGTTAAACTAAGTACAGCGTCTTAATCAGTGCCAAGTTTGCCATAATGACATCATCATCGATTTCAGTTCGAGAATTGCCTCTGTTCCCCTTACCTGAGATGGTACTTTTTCCAGGACAGTCACTTCCGCTTCATATTTTTGAGTATCGCTATCGCATGATGATCAACACGGTACTGGAGAGCGATCGCTGCTTTGGCGTATTGATGTGGGACTCAGAGATAGGTAAACCTGCTAATATTGGTTGTGTTGCCCAAATCTTGCAATATCATCGCTTGCCAGACGATCGCTTCAAAATTTTGGCCACAGGGCAGCAGCGCTTTCGGGTTTTAGAATATGTGCGAGAAACTCCTTATCGAGTTGGGTTAGTTGAATGGATTGAGGACGAGCCTAGCAGTGATACACCATATTTGTTAGCCACCGAAGTGCGTGAGTTACTTAATGATGTGATCCGTCTATCCCAAAAACTCACTGACCAAGAAATCGAGTTACCTAAAATCCCCCGCAGCCCAATCGAATTATCTTATTGGGTGGCGAGCAATTTTCAAGGGGCAAGTCAAGAGCAGCAATCATTGCTAGAAACTTGCGATACCTCGGCGCGATTGCGGCGCGAAGCTGAAATATTATCTTCGACCAGAAATCAATTGGCAGCTCGTACTGTCTTAAAAGATACTTTTAAAGAAATCTAAAGAGATTGCGCTTTAAAAGTTTGATAAATTTACGACTAGCTTACACGCGTCATGTGGTCTTATACTTATCTAAAATTTCTCTCCCTCGCCGCGTCAGAGTTTCTGAACCTTCTAGCATTAGTAAATACTGTCCACGGTCTAGACAGCTCCGACAAGAAATTGAAAGGCTGCTTTTAAAAAACCACCCATACAAAGTACCGATCGCGGCTCCTGTCACCATGCCAATAATTCCTGAAGTTGCCGCGATCGCAAGTAAGGTTTGATACCCATTTAGACTGGGCAATTGTAATCTAAATATCAAATGCAAGATTATTCCTATCATTGCGGCAATCACTCCTAACCAAAACATTCCGCGTTTGGCATAGCGCCATGTCGTGCGAGTGGGATTAAACAAACCAACACTCTCAGGGCTGCTATAGCCTTTACCGACCAGTGCTAGATGTTCGGGAGAAATTCCATGACATTGAAGCAGCCGATATGCTTCAAACGCTGAGAATTCATCAGGCAAGACCGCAATCATCAGTCGAGAATGTTTAGATCGTGTGTATGTCACAAATGAAACCTGTTATCGACTGAAAGTTTGAATCAGGATATTAGGATATTCCTGTCTAAATTCTACAAAATTTCAGACGTTTAAATCTGTTCACTAGCTTAAATTAAACACAAATTCCTAAAAATCTAACTAAAAATCTAATTTGTGACATCTGCTGCACGTTGCCCATTAGATTATTCTAAAGTACCGATCGCTTGTCTCATGATCAATACTGTTTCAGTGCGTAAGTCCCTAACTGTGGCAAGCAAAACACGGCGATCGTCAATTTCAAAGGTGACAGTAATGCGATCAATCCCTATTTGTCCAAGGGGATCGAGTTGAATGACGCAAACTTGATTAGTATCTAGATTGAGAGAGCGAAAGTCAGATTGTTTTAGCAATTGACTACTGGTCATCCTTCCAGAATGATCATAGGTAACTTCGGCTTGTGAGATATCGGCAACTTCACTAATGTCAAGCCAGGTTTCTGATTGTACAGCGATCGCGGCTTGCAAGATGATCGGCGCAGGACTTTGACAAGGATATTTTGTGCCTTTCTCAAATAATGTATAGAAAGAATACTGATTAAGATAAGGTTCCCAAAGCCGAATCGCATAGCTATGTCGCAAGTAGTCAGAGATCGCGATCGCTTGTCCTAGGACGCACCGTGAGCAACTGCCTCAAAGGGTTTACCAAGCTTAACTTTAGACTTACCAAAATAAGAAATAATCAATTGCTGAATCGCCACAATTTGACAACTGCCACCGACTAAGAGAACTTACTTGATCGCTGCTTTGCTAGTTCCCTTATTTAAAGCTGTTACCAAGACTTCATCACTGATGTTACGCAGATAGAAAAGTGAGAGATTTGACTGGGATAAAATGGGCTGAGAATATATACTGGAGAGCAATTCGAGAATAGTTGCTTCGTCAG
>JAYVVP010000116.1:0-5460 GCA_043786935.1 Pseudanabaena sp.
TTCTTGGTCACAGTTGTTTTCTATTCGATATGTCTTTTAACTGGCTTCAAATATACTTTTTTGTGTCTCACTTGACGGAACCAGTACCGGATTTAAAGAAAGATGCTAATTTTTATTGGTTTTTAAGATTGCATAATCTACGCCACAAAAGCTTGCTCGATATAAGTATGCAACAAAAATTCTGATTCTGTTCGACGGACTAACGCTACATCAAACCGACAAGCAAGCGTAGCTAAATGTGGATGTTGACTTAAAAATATAGATGCAGCTTTAATAATCTTTGCTTGTTTTTGCAATGTGATCGCCAGACTGCCGTTAGCATCCCAATTGCGATCGCTTCTAGTCTTGACTTCGATAAATAACAATGATTGGCGATCGCAAGCAATGAGATCCAATTCTCCACACTGACAACGCCACTGAGTCGCCAAGATTTTCCAACCGTTAGCTTGTAGAAGTTGCGCTACCAAAATCTCCCCGCGATCGCCTACTTGTTTTGACATAAACTTAGTTTTAAAGATGAGGTGCTTTTAGTCCTCACTGCTCTCTGGGTTTTAAACGCGCTAACCACTATGAAGGATTTAACTACCTGTGATAGTCTCAGGCATATATAGGAATAACATTATGAAAATCATAGATTTTACCTTAGGCAATTTTATCTTTAAATTCATAAACCTACTATTATGCTTGGCTCTAATCGTGATGGGAACTCAACCAGTTTGGGCTGATGTATATGTAAAAGCCTTTCTAGAGGGTGCAGACTTTTCAGGGCGATCGCTACAAGGTTATCAATTTAATGAATCTGATCTTCGCAATACATCGTTTGTGAATTCTAATGCTCAAGGAGTCAGTTTTTTTGCTGCAAATATGAAGGAGTCAAATCTGACGGGAGCAAACCTTAGCTATAGCACTCTGGATAATGCTCGCCTTGACAAAGCAAATTTAACTAATACGGTGATTGAAGGCTCTTTTGCATACGGAACTTCATTTAACAATGTGATAATTGATGGAGCAGACTTTACAGATGTGGATTTGCGTCCACCAGTCCGTCAAAAGCTTTGTCAATTGGCAAAAGGTCAAAACCCTGTCACTGGTCGATTGACTCGTGAAACTCTTGAATGTGACTAAATATATGTAGGTTATCTGGTTATATAAAGGTTGTCTGGGCTAAAACTTAAGAAGTGGAGGCAACTCAAAGCCCTATCTCTACTTTCTAGGTTTTATGTCGTAACTTTACGGCTGATCGCTAGATTTATGTTAATTTCTCCTGTTTGAGAGGTTATGATGCTCTGTGAGAACAGCATTACGATTTTTAGGAAATCACCTTTAATCAACAGTTTGACTCTTACAAAGACTTAAGATTAGTGTTGCTAATATTTGTTCCGAAAATCGCTCTGCTTATCAGTATATGCAGTTAAATGAAACTTCCAGTGACCTATCAAGTGGTCGATTGCTACAAAGAAGCTTATTGCCACAAAGCTTGCCTGTTTACCCTGGGCTAGATATTGCTGCGGAAGTTTGGACAGCAGTAGACCTAGGTGGAGATTATTATCAATTTTTAGAGCAATCAGGGACATTGGCTATTGCGATCGCAGACTCTTCAGGTAAGTCTGTCGCAGGAGCGATTCATGCAGCTTTATTCAAAGGGCAACTTGATGCCTATGGGCAGCAAGGCAGATTGCAAAATCCTGCATCTATGCTGAACTCTTTAAATCAATTACTGTGCAAAAGTCGTACTGATGATGCGGTTGCCTTTTGTTATGGAGCGCTTGATCTGGTTACCTATAATCTGCATTTGGGCAATGCTGGTATTCCAGGCCCATTAATTTATCGCGCGGAAACTAACATTTGCGAAGAAATAGTTAATCCTGCGATCGCTCTTGGGCGTTTTGATAGTGCAACATACCGAGCTATTTCTCTATCTCTTAATGAAGGAGATATCGCCATCTTTTTTAGCGATGGTTTATTTGAAGCAGCTAGTCCATCAGGTGAAGAATTTGGCAGATCAGACAATGACGACATTTCAGCACTTCGCAAAACTGTAATTCAACTCGCTCAATATCCAGCTATAGACATCTTACAAGGCTTAAAAAAAGCCCTTGATCAGTTCTCAGAATTAGAAATCCCTGAAGACGATGTTTCGATCGTGGTGCTTAAACTAAAAAGCAAGGTTCATTTTTCGGAGCTTCGTAACTGTCCTTATGTCGAAGCTTTGCAAGCATGGGAGCGGTCAGAAGCAACTGATGAATCCTGTTTATTGAGAGGAACCCGCCTTGTTGAAGCCTTAGATTGGGCAGAAATTCAGACGGATCTTTCGAGAATCGATATTAACTTCTTAGAATCATCACAAAAGATTAACGAACGCGAACAACTGATTGCGGCTCGTGCGGCCGATGCTGATCGCTTAGAGAAATTAAGTGAAGATTTAGAAAAAAGTTTAGATTCGGAGCGGCGTCAACGTGTTATCGCGGAGATGGGGGAAATTAATGAAAAAATTGTCGCTTTAACAATTTCTTCTGAAGCGCTTTACCTTTCCAATAATCATATTGAAGCCATGATTGCAGGAGTAATTGGCGGAGTACAGCTCAAACGATTAACAACTCAAGTTGACGAAAGTACTCTCGAAAACCTTCGAGCTAATACCCAAATCCGTGCGATTACGGCTCTAGAGCAAGTTGTCTACGGTACTCACGAATATAATCGTCTGGAAGGACATGGTTTTTGGGTTAACAAAGTTTGTTATTCTCGCGACGGTCAGTTTATTGCCTCAGCAAGTAGCGATCGCACTATCAAAATTTGGAATGCTTCGGGAGTTTTGCTGCAAACTATCGTAGGACATACAAATTGGGTAACCAGTGTCGCCTTTAGTCCTGATAGCAACTTGTTAGTTTCAGGTAGCCGTGACAATATGGTCAAGCTCTGGCAACGCGATCCGTCTACAGGCAACTTTTCTACTCAACCAATTGCCAATCTCAGAGGACATGAAGGACCAGTTCTTGACGTGTGCTTCAGTCATGACGGCGAAATGATTGCCTCGGCAAGTGAAGATACGACAGTAAGGCTATGGAAGAGTGATGGCACTGTAATCAGAACTTTACGTGGAGGTCACGATCGCTGGGTGACATGTGTAGCATTTCATCCTAATAGTAAATCTTTAGTTTCAGGTAGCGCTGATCGTAATCTAATTGTCTGGAACACCCTTGGCGTTCCGATCAGACATTTACGTGGACACGATAGCTTTGTGGAAAGTGTTGCTTATGCCCCTAACGGATTGGCATTAGTCTCGGGTAGCCGCGATCGCACAGTCAAAATGTGGGGTTCGGACGGCATTCTCATCAAAACTTTTTATGGACATTCTGACAAGGTATGGAGCGTTGCATTTAGCAATGACAATCATACGATTGCCTCCAGTGGATTTGATCGGACAATTCGAGTCTGGGATATTGAACAAGGCTTATTGTCTACCTTCCAAGGACATGGAGATGTTGTGCATAGCATTGCCTTTAGTCCAGACAGCAAAAATCTTGCTTCAGCAAGTAGAGACACCACTGTCAAACTTTGGGCTATTCGCGGTACACCTTTACGGACTTTAATGGGACACACAGATGAAGTATTCTCGATTGCGGTCAGTCCCAACTCTCAGTTTTTAGCATCTTCTTGCAAAGATAAAACCGTTAACCTTTGGAACGCGAATGGAACGCTTGAATGCGTTTTAGAAGGACATAACGATAAAGTTAACTGTGTCGCTTTTAGTCCAGACAATTCAACCATTCTTACTGGAGGAGCCGATGCCTGTATTAAAATATGGAGAATTGATGGAACTCTAATTGATACGATTAGTGCTCATCGCGCCGAAATTTACAGGGTTGTCTATCGTTGTGATGGTCAAGTTTTTGCGTCCTGTAGTGCTGATGGTACGGTGCGCGTGTGGAGTACTGATGGCAAATGGTTGCAAACCCTGACTGGTCACACCGCAGAAGTTTATAGCATTGATTTCAGTCCTGATGGCAGTATGTTAGCCTCAGCTAGCAAAGATAAGTTAATTAATCTTTGGAGTTGGGACGGTACTCTTCTAAAAACTTTAGATGGACATAGCGCTGAAGTTTATACAGTGTCCTTTAACCCAAATGGGACGATGATTGCCAGTGGCAGTATGGATCAGAGTGTCAAACTTTGGAGTATTGACGGGCAACTAATTAAAACTTTAAATGGGCATAGTGCCGAAGTCACGGCTGTTTGCTTCAGTCCAGACGGTAAGTCAATTGTTTCTGCAAGTGAGGACTCTACAATTCAATTTTGGAGTGGCGATGGTACACTTTTGCGAACTTTTAATGGTCATCAAGGACCTGTAAGAAGTATCTGTTTTAGTCCAAATGGCAAAATTTTGGTGTCTACGGGTGAAGATTGCAAAATCATTATGTGGAATCTTGATCTTGAGAACTTATTGATGCGCGGTTGTCAATGGCTACAAGAATATTTAAGAACAAATATTAACGTTTCTGAAGAGGATAAACGTACTTGCTTAGGCGGATGTGGCTGGTTATACAAATATCTTAAATCCACACCGCCCACTTAATATGTTTGTAATTCCCTTAGCATGGTTGCAACTCACTTATCAAAAAGGTCGTTTAGCGATCGCGATCGCAGGGATCATGTTTGCCGTGATTTTGATCGGAATGCAGTTAGGTTTTCAGGAGGCTCTTTTTAAAAGTGCCGTGCTTTTTCATATTAATCTGCGTACCGATCTAGTACTAATTCATCCTAGCTCGACCAATTTGCTGAACTTGAAGCAGTTCTCTCGCCGTCGGCTCTATCAAGCAGCAGGATTTGCAGGTGTTAAGTCAGTACATCCTGTATATATTGGTTTAGCTGTGTGGAATGCCCCTGAGCTTGGCGTAAAAGAAGATATTTTAGCGATCGGTGTTTCTCCTCAAGCAAATCCGTTTCTTTTCCCGAATATCAAACCAGATTTAGATAAAACGCAATTGCCTGATGTTGTGCTATTTGATCGCGGTTCAAAAGAGGACTTTTATGGATCGGTTGCCTCAGAATATGAAGCAGCGATCGCCCAAGGTAGAACATTAACTAAAGAAGTTTCCAATCGCGCTATAAAAATCGGCGGACTATTTACGATGGGTGTTTCTTTTGCAGCCAATGGTACGCTCATAACTAGTGAACAGAATTTTTTACGGATTTTCCCCGACCGCCTTGTAGGAAATATTAGCTTGGGCTTAGTACAGTTAGAGAAAGCTGAAGATGCGATCATAGTTCGAGATGCTATGAGATCTCATTTAGATCAAGACGTAAAAATATTGACTAGACAAGAGTTCATTGACCTTGAGCTAAATTACTGGTCAGAAGCCACCCCAATCGGTTTCATCTTTGGCTTAGGTGTGACCATGGGATTCATTGTCGGTGTGGTGATTGTTTACCAAGTTTTGTACAAAGATGTTTCTGATCATC
>JAYVVP010000117.1:0-5457 GCA_043786935.1 Pseudanabaena sp.
GATGAAGCTTATCTAATCGAAAATGGCAAAATCACCAAACCCCTCAAGGGCGCAACTCTGATCGGAGACGCTAAAGAAATCATGCAAGAAATCTCCATGAGTTCTCGAGATCTTGAACTTGCCGCAGGCTTTTGTGGATCTGTTAGTGGCAGCATTTATGTCACGGTCGGACAGCCCCATATCAAGGTCGATGCAATTACTGTCGGTGGTCGATAAACCCTACCGTAGCGATCGCGCAAAATCGTCACAAAAAGGGTTGCAGGGCAAATTCCTACGATGAGTTTTAGGTTTTTGTCTGTGGCAAGTCTAGGCGGGTTTGCAAGAAAATTGCTGTAAAAGTATTGATGGGTGCTTCGTACTCATTAATACTTTTGGGTTTCAGTGATACATCATAAAACCCAAAAGTATTTGTTAAGGTTTCTTGTAAGGTGATTGGATCGTGCCAGCAAATGTGATCGATATTCCTCAATCAAAGTTACTTGTTGTTGGTAATACTCTAGATATTAGCCAAGATCTAGCACCTGCATTAGTGACTCATGGCTATGTAGTCAAGACGGCGAATAGTAGCGAAGCTTTGCTATCTGTGCAATTACATTCCCCAGACCTGATCTTGCTGGATATATCCATATCACCGATGATTGGCTACCAAATTTGTAGTCTCCTCAAGGCAAATATAGATACAGAAAATATCCCGATCATTTTTATCAGTACCAATGAAGGGCTGCAAGATAAACTTCAGGCTTTTGCAAGCGGTGGTGCTGACTATATTATTAAACCCCTCCAACTTGCAGAAGTAATCGCCCGTATTCATTTACATTTGACCTTGCGACATCTGCAAATGGATCTTACGCAAAGAAATCAAGAACTCTCGCAAGCTGTTTTTGACAGAAGTGGAGTATTCAAAGATCTGCAACGCACAAACTTACTTCTCCATGCTCAAAAAGAAGCTGTGATCGACGGCATTTTTGCTGTAGATGAACAAGGACGAATTACCAGCTTTAACCAGCGTTTTTGTGAAATGTGGGATATTCCTCAGAGCTTGCTTACTAATGATCGAACTAATCATGATTTTAATAATAAATCGCTGATAGGAACATTTTTAATCAAATCCGATCTTCCTGAAGTTTTAGCAAATCTATTAGAAACTACTTATGATGCTCCTGATGTAGTCAAATATGGAGAAATTGCTTATAGCGATCGCATATTTGATTACTACACCAGTCCTGTAAGCTCTGAGCAAAATAAGTTTTTTGGCTTGATCTGGTGCTTTCGTGACATCACGGCAAAAAAACAAGCGGAGTTGCAACAGATGCGACTAATGGAAGATCTTCGCAAAGCTAAAGAAGAAGCGGAAGAAGCAGTACATACCAAAGCAGCTTTTTTGGCGATGATGAGTCATGAAATTCGCACCCCGATCAATGGCGTAATCGGGATGACCCAACTTTTAGCAGGAACTGATCTCAATCCTGAACAGGCAAAATATGTGCGGACGATCCAAGTAAGCGGAGAAATGCTGCTTTCGGTGATCAACGATATTTTAGATTTCTCCAAAATTGAATCAGGTAAATTGGAATTAGACAATGCTCCTCTGGATGTACGGGCGGTTGTGCGGGATATTTATGATGTGCAATTGGCTAAAGCGAAGGAAAAAAAATTAAAGTTTGAAGTAAGTATGCACTCTAATGTGCCGCCATTTATAGTTGGTGATGTAACCAGAATCAGACAAATTTTATTAAATCTGGTTTCTAATGCTCTTAAATTCACGGATACAGGCGCAGTGCGAATTGGGGTGAAATTGGTAACTGAACAAATTCCTAGCGCCGATCGCCCTTTTCAATTGCTGTTTTCTGTCAGCGATACAGGGATTGGGATTACTAATGAGCAGATACAGCGCCTATTTCAGCCATTTTCACAAGCATCGGTTGCGACTTCACGTAAATATGGTGGCACTGGCTTAGGGCTGGTGATCTGTAAGAAATTAGTCGAAATGATGGGTGGTAATATCCAAGTTGAGAGTAAGATCGATCAAGGTTCTACTTTTTCGTTTACTGTTACTACGCAAATTGCTAAAGCACAACCAACTTATAAATTGCAAGATGCAATAGATAAGAGTGTTGATGCGATCGGTCGCCTTGGCGATCGCTTGCCGTTAAAAATTTTGATTGCAGACGATAACTTAATTAACCAAGAGTTAGCAATGGCGATGCTAATTAAAATGGGCTATCAGCCTGATGTGGTCGATAACGGATTGGCTGTACTAGAAACTTTACAGAATGAACATTATGACCTGCTGCTGCTAGATGTGCAGATGCCAGAAATGGATGGTTTAGAAACAGCAACTTATCTAGTCAATTATTGGCATGAGTTGCATACGGGTTATGAACGCCCCACTATTATTGCGATGACCGCTAGTGCCATGCAAGGCGATCGCGAGATGTGTTTGCGTGCAGGCATGGATGACTACATTAGTAAACCGATTATGATGGATTCGCTCCATCGCACCATCGAGAAATGGGCTTTGGGTATGCAAGTTGATGAGGCGCTCCCGACCACCGATAGCGATGGGAAAATCATCATTCCTTCAGTAATAGATCAAGCTGCCATTCGGAACCTCGCTCAAATTAATCCTAAACTAATTGGACGCATGATTCATTTATTTACATTAGAAGAAGCGCCCGTACTATTGCAAAAGCTCAAACAAGCGATCGCTAATAATGACCTTCAAGAGGTCAGCTATGCCGCTCATACTCTAAAGGGAAGTAGCAATATTTTGGGCGCAAAGACACTTGGAAAGCTATGCCTAGAAGTCGAACTTAAGGGTAAACGCGGCGATAATGAGGGATTAACTAAACTATTAATGGAAATTGAGCAACAATATCAAGTTGCTTGTCAAGAACTTGCCAAATTAGCAAGTTAGAATAGAAAATCTATACCTTCTTATTTCAACTTGCAAAATTTTTTATGCTTTCCATTCAAAATCTTAGCTATCATCCACCCGCTACGCCTGAAGCTATTCTCAAAGATATATCATTTGAGTTAAAGGATCGGCAATTAGGACTGATGGTTGGACCGAGTGGATCGGGCAAAAGTACATTGCTAGAAATTTTGGCAGGATTTGTGGAATGGTCTAGTGGTGGCATTTATTGGAAATCTCAAGAACTTGCGCCCGATAACTTACAACAAATATGTGGGTTAGTATTTCAGTTTCCTGAGCGCCATTTTTGCGGTAGTACAATTTTAGAAGAAATGAGATTGGGGCATATAGATCTTGACAGCGATCGCATTCAAAGTGCGCTGAGTTCGGTAGGTTTAAATCACCTCAATCCCAATAAATCGCCACAGTCGCTTAGTGGTGGTCAACAGAGACGTTTAGCCCTCGCTGTGCAGTTAATTCGTCAGCCAAGTTTATTATTGTTAGATGAGCCAACCGCAGGTTTAGATTGGTCAATGCGTAAACAAATTCTGAATATATTGCAAGAACTCAAAAAAGATTGGACAATTCTTGTGGTCACTCATGATCCTGAAGAGATCAACTTGATGGCAGATCAGAGATGGGCGATCACCCATGGCAAAATAGCGTAACTTTGGCAGAAAAATAACTTGATAGGGTCTCTGCAATTTGACATATCAAAAAGTTTAGAGTTTGCTATACACTATTGGCAGATATTAACTAGATATTTCACTATGACCTTCACAACAGAAACGCTAACATCACCTGTAGAAGCAGAATCTAGTTTTGCTCCACCTGCTGATCATATAGTACAAACGATCCAAACTGTGATCGCTAGCATGGATGCTGAAGACACAGCTCTTGAGAACCAGACAGAGGACACGTGGAAATTCCGATATGGCACTGTAGAAGTAGTTGTTAATATCACTGGAATTACACCCTCTGATACATTTACCGTCTTTTCGACAGTATTGTCTGCGCCATTCAAAGACGAAGTGAAAATGACGCGCTGGCTTCTAGAAAAAAATGCAACTGAAACTTTTGAAGCGAGGTATGCAATCCAAAATGATCAAGTTTTAGTGTTGGCTTCGCGCTCTGTCGAAGATCTATCTCCCGCTGAAATCTCTCGTATCATTACAATTGTTGCGGCAATTGCTGATGACAACGACGAAATGTTAAAAGAAAACTTTTGCGCGTAAAAGCGAGATTAGAAGGCATCAAAATGGTGCTTTCTAATCTAATTTTATTGAGAATGCAAAAATGCGATCGCTGACACCTATAAACCCATGGCAGCTTATTCCTTATGCTGAGACATCAGGTCATCTGCATATGGCTCTTGATGATTCTTTACTTGAGCGTCATAGTCAAGACCCACAATCGCCATCAATTTTGCGCTTTTATAGGTGGACACCGCCATCACTTTCTTTAGGCTTCCATCAACATAAATATCCTGATCGCTGGAATGCGATCGCCCAACAGCATCATCTCGACATCGTGCATCGTCCCAGTGGGGGTCGAGCGGTGCTACATAAAGGTGACCTTACTTATGCGGTGATTACCAATGCTAATCCAGATGGCAAAAAACGATCGCATCGTGAAGTTTATGAATATATTTGCGAATTTTTAATTCAGGGTTTTGCGAAGTTGGGAATCGGACTAACTTACGGACAATCAAGGCGCGGTTATATTCATAATCCTAGTTGCTTCTCAACCGCTACAAATGCAGATTTAATAATTGCGGATGGGCGAAAACTAATCGGTAGCGCTCAAGTCTATCGCCGAAACTCAGTTTTACAGCACGGTTCAATTGCGATCGCGCCAGACCACAAATTATTAACAGAACTATTTCAAGCAGAAGTTCCCATTGTCGGCTATCAAGAAGTTGTTCAATATCAACATAAAGACTTAATCTCAGAACTAATCGAAGTTTTATTTAATGCGGCGCGGCAACACTTTCAGGCGCAGTTCTTGTAACTCTGGCTCGGTCAACTCTCGCCATTCTCCCACCTTGAGATTTTCTAAACGTAAATGCGCGATCGCCACTCGCACTAATCGCAAAGTTGGAAATCCCACGGCTGCGGTCATTTTTCTGACTTGACGATTTTTTCCTTCTGTTAATATCAGTTCAATCCATGCTGTGGGAATATTGGCACGAGTGCGAATCGGTGGTTGACGAAGTGGTAGATCTGGCTCAGTGTCTAAAAATCTTCCAAGTGCAGGTTTTGTCCGATATCCTTGAATATTCACGCCCTGACGTAACTGTTGTAAAGCATCTTCAGTGGGAATACGTTCCACTTGTACCCAATAAGTGCGCGAGTGTGCAAATTGCGGATCAATTAAGCGATGCTTTAACTGTCCATCATTAGTTAATAACAACAATCCTTCGCTGTCAAAATCTAGTCTCCCCACAGAATACACTTCAGGAATCTCAATATATTCTTTTAAAGTTGGACGAGGCGACTCACTGTCATCTGTAAACTGACAAAGCACTCCATAAGGCTTGTAAA
>JAYVVP010000118.1:0-5453 GCA_043786935.1 Pseudanabaena sp.
GGGCGCGAAGCGCCCCCTTTTATTTTTTAGTTGTGTTTTTGTGATTTCCCAACTTCGAGATTGATAAATGGAACTGCACCATCTCCTCCCAATACTTGAGGAAACTTCCCATCCCATTTCTCGATCGCTTGTTTTTGCAAAAGCTCTGTTGTCAAAGTTTCACGCAAAAGTCGCTGAGCTTCTGCTTGTCCCTTCGCCCGATTGATTGTTGCTTCAGCTTCTTGTTCTGCTTCTCTAGCAATGTATACAGCCCTTTGAGCGCGTTGCTCCGCAATCTGTTTCTCTTCTACTGCCTTAGAGAACTCAGTGGAGAAATTTAAATCAACTACGCTTGTATCCAATACAATAATGCCGTACTTACTCAAACGCTGACTCAAAGCCTCATCAAAATCTAGTTTTAGCTCATCACGCTTAGTGATCGCCTCTTCTACAGTTCGTCTTGCCGCCGCAACTTTAAAAGATTCTTGAGTTTGTGGGGCAATGATTTTTGAGACAATATTTTGCAAAGTGCCTTGAGTTCGACGAATCGTGACTACTTCAATCGGATCGAGGCGAAAGTTGATCGCAAAACTCGCCGTAAGTTGTTGCAGATCTTTGGTAGAACTTTGGGCTGGCACCTCAAACTTCTGTACTGTCAAATCATAAACATCGACTTGCGAAATCACAGGTGGCTTAAAATGTACACCTTCTAGCAATACACCATCTCTGGCTTTTCCCAATACGCTCAATACACCTGCTTCACCAGGATTAATAATCACGAATGAGTTAAAACCGATAACCGCTAAAATTGATAATATTGCGACTAGAACTAAGGATTTCCAGCTTGTTTCTTGCTCTTGCATTAATTTTTCCAATGATCTATGGCTTTCGATCATATAGCAAAGTAGAGTCGGCGTTTCGTACCAGTTCTACCTTGCAAATCTATTTTGTAAATCCACTTTGTAAATCTACTGCTTACAAATTTGTTTTTGCTCTGAAGGTAAGGTGGGAGTATATTCAAGATAGTTTTCTAGCAAGCCACAACCTCTCTGGACTAATTCATTAAAATTAAGAGTCTCGGCATTCCACAATTTGAGTGTATTGTCACGACTAGCAGAAATAATATTTTCACCATTGGGACTGTAGCTGACAGCATTTACTTCGGCTGTATGTCCTGAAAGGGTTTTTAGCAGTTCTCCATTCGCGAGATCGACAATTTTGACAGTTTTATCGGCATTGGCTGTCGCGATCGCCTTACCATTGGGGCTAAAGTTTATGCCATAGATCCAAGAACCATCACCAACAGTGATTACTTTTTCGAGCAATCCTGTTTGAGAATTCCATAATTTTACTTTGCCATCTTTTCCAGCCGAGCCAATTTGATTACCATCTGGGCTGTAGGCAACCGCCAGTCCTCCATTTAAATGAGCTTCCATCGTATGTAAATTCTGACCATTATTCACATTCCAAATTTTCACAGTTTGATCATTACTAGTTGAGACTAGAGACTGACTATCGGGACTAAACGCGATCGCCCAAACTTCCTTAGTATGACCATTTAACTCATGCAATAACTTAGGATTGTCCGTATTATCCCATTGCCATAGTTTGATTTTGTTATCCATTCCGACCGTAGCTAAAATCTTTTGATCGGGACTAAAGGTGGCATAATTCAAGCCAGCACCATGGATATTTAGTAAATGTAACAGCTTACCTGTTTGACTATCCCAAATCCTTACCGTTTTATCATCACTGGCAGAGAGTAGTTTCTTGCCATCATTACTAAAACTAACTCCATAGACGATACCTTCATGTCCTTTAAGTTCACTTCGGAAAGTTCCATCAGCATTGCTAAGACGAACAGTTTTATCGACTCCACCTGAGGCAAACATTTTCCCATTAGGGCTAAAACTCACTGACCAAATAGTGTCTGTATGACCGTATATTGTATCGATCAATGTAGCTTGGAGATCCCAAAGGCGGACGGTACGATCTTTACTAGCTGATAAAAGATAGCGACCATTGGGACTAAAATTGACATCAAAAATACTGTCAGTATGTCCACCCAGCTTCGTTTCCAACGTCCCATCAAGATTGAAGATTTGGATCGAATTATCTTCAGAACCAAAAGCAAGCCGCCTACCATCGGCACTAAAATTTAAGCTCAAAACATCATTTGAATTAGTTTTAAAAGTTCGCACTAATTGAATTTCGCGATTCAATTCCTTAATTTGCCCTCCAATTTGCCCCTCAATTTGCCATAATTTTACAGTTTGATCACTTCCCGAAGTCGCAAGTTGCTTGCCATCAGGATGAAAACTGACTCGATAAACACCATTGTCATGAGCGATCGCATTTGCTAATAATTTACCTTGTAAATCCCAGAGTGAAATCATTGTCTTTTTAGCTATAACAATCAAATTTCCATCAGGGCTAAAATTTAGATCTTGAATAGGTTTAACTTGATTATTTTTTATACTGCTTTCACTGCCATTTGGATTAAAAGTCACAAGTTCAATACCGCGATCGCTATCCCAAAGTTTTGCAGTTCCATCGCTACTACCCGTAAGCAACATTTTGCCATTAGGATGAAAACTGACTCTAGTGACATCATTTTGATGAGCATAAAACTTGCTAATCAATTTACCCGTCTGAATATCCCAAATGCGAACACTTTTGCCTTTACCCACCGATGCAAGTCGTTTACCATCAGGGCTAAAACTTAAGCCTCGAACATACTTAACATGAAACCCGACTAAACGCGAGATTAACTTGCCATTACTTTGAAACAGATACACACCGCCGTCATAACTACCAGAAGCGATGATATTCCCATCAGGACTAAATTTTGCCACATAAAATGGAGAATCCATTTTGATCGGGTTAAATCGATAACGTTCCCGAATGTTGTAGACAATCTTTTGCAGGGTTTCCAGAGTTAATTTAGTAATATTATCTTTATCTTTTCCTATCTCAATAGAATCTAACTTTTTCGCAGATTGAACAACTGTAGTCAGCGCTTCTAACTGACGATTGAGCAAAAAGCTGGAGTTTGCCGAAGAAATTAAAGCTTGAATTTCACCCAATTCAGCGAGTTTACGTTGGCGATCGGCTTGAAAAGCTAGCCCCGCCATTACAAATAAGCCCACCACTGTACCAATCAATGCGAACCTATTTAGACGATTTAGATTCGCTTGACTGCGTTGGGCTGAGGATTGAACTTTTCGCAATTCTGCCCGTAAGCCTTCTTCTTGGTTGATCCGAATAAATGGAACAAGATAATCATGGATAAGTTGATAGCGATTGCTAGAAACTTCGGGGAGTTGGAAGACTAACCCCGATCCAATTAGAACTTCTAAGACCAAATCTAAATCAACGGTATTGCTAGAGTAAGCTAAGACCCCTGTCCGCAAATCATTGTAAGTACGCAATGGTCGTTTGCCTTGCTCATCAGTAAGCAAAATCAGTACTTGCTGAGCAATAAAAGCCGCATGACCACAAGCTTTGATTACTTCTTCAACCGATTGCTCGACAAGTCGTTGTTTGCCTCCAGCCGCATGATAGGCAGCGAGAGAGGTGATGTTACGGTCTTGAAGCTGAGAGCCGACTAATTGCAGTTCTATAGGACGCACAGAGCCGCGATCGCTTGCTAAATCTCGGACTAACTCATCAATTAATGTTGGCTGAAGAGGAAAGTTAGCATGTTCAGTAAGATTTTCGATCAAGGACTTGGCATCAGAGGGGGAGAGATTGCCAATCGCATAACGAAAGTTGCGGCTGAGAATATCGACTTCACGATCAGATTCTAGATCTAACAGTAAATGTAGATAATCTTCGCGGATTGAAACCACTAATTTCAGGTCGGGAATTTTTAAACAATTTTGCCAAAAATCGATAAAAGCTTGCCTTTCTGGTAGGTGTGGATAAGTAAAAAAGAACTCTTCAAATTGATCGAAGACTAAAATAATCTGCGTGCCATGAGCCGCTAATTGTTTGAATTTTTGTAATAGGTTTGACGCATCGCGATCGCCTGTACGAGATGAAAATGTTTTACTGCGCGTGCCCTGCTCACTTAGCTCATTGTCTAAACCCTGACTTTTCGAGAGCGCATCCCTAATCGCATTGATCCAATCTGTATAAACACGAATCTTAATCGGTAATAATTGTTGTCCTGTCAGCGATCGCTGCAATAGCATCGGCACAAGTCCTGCATTCACTAACGAACTTTTACCAACGCCAGATTCACCATGAATTACGGTCAGTTGATGGTCAATCGACAGAATCCGCTCCACTAAGCACTCTACATCTTGAGTTCGTCCTGAAGCGGCAATTTCACTGGTATTAAGATTAAATTTACTGACATCTAGCTCGGCAATATTTGGATGTGGCGAAGTCTGTTTCGGTTGTAAAATTCCCGCACCGATAAACGCTCTTAATCCATATTGCTGCTCTAGCGATCGCTGTTTTTTTCGGGTTTTAAAAGCTTCAAGATAGCGCCCTTGAGCAAAAGCTATTTCATGGAAAGTATCGAGCAGCCGAATATACAGCTTCGGTTCATCACTAAGATTGAAGTTAGCGATCGTCGATTCCACTAGGTTTGAGGCTGCCTCTAGCTCATCCATCTGAAGATAGCTTTGAATTAGTAATAGTTGGTATTGCCCTAATTGAATCTGATGCAAGCGTTGCCAATTGTGAGCAAGGTTAGCATCATCAAAAACTGGAACCTGCTCTAAAATAGATAGCGCAGATTCCGAGTACTCTCTGACCTGTAGCCATTCTCTTCTTTCGACAGCAATTTTGGCTAAATATCCATAGTCTTGAGCAAGTTCGAGAGGCATATCTTGATGTAGTGGCAGAAGCGATTCTATCCATTTTTTTAGTTCTCTCCATTGCCCTAACTGCTCTAGAACACCGCTATAAGCGCGACTATATTTAGCAATTAAATCATCTCGATCCGCTTTTTTAAACGCAGCAGTTGCTTCTATAAAAAACTTTTTTGCTTTGACCCAAGAAGAGAGCGCCTGCCTGCCATTCGTAAAAGAATGATGCCACCATAAATTTCCTAAATAGAATAGGACAAGGCCACTTTCAATTTGCACATCCGCCTTTTGCCAGTAAGCAAGACTGCACTGATAGTAAATTTGCGATACGCTATGCACTTCGCCTTGAGATTCTTCATGGACTTCCCTAACCGATGCATCAGCAGATCGCCACATCAAACGCCCTAGTACAAAGTCTAGTTTTGCTTCTAACTCTGATGAAATATTTTGATGATCTTTATAGTGAGCAATTCTGAGTTCTCGTCGGGCAGTTTCTAGCTCATTGTAAGAGAATGATTCGCGATCAGCATCAATTTTAGTGTCTTGCCAAAACAAGGGAATCTGGGAATCTTTAGCGATCGCAAACAATCGATCTATTTGTTGATAAACTTCCTGAGTTAGCTCAGCAGGTGACAACTCAAATTTAATGGGTGG
>JAYVVP010000119.1:0-5446 GCA_043786935.1 Pseudanabaena sp.
CAACATTAAGTATTAATCAAGCCCAAGACACGATAAGTGATGTCTCAAAACGTTCTGGCAGTGCCTCTGTACTGATCTATCCGATCTTGCTGAATGATCGCATCGAAATTCTGGTCATCCCACCTAAAGAACTTGGTAAACCATTTCATCGTTATACTAACTATGCCAATGAAGCTGAAATTATCACGGTTTTGACAGATTACCGAGCAAGTCTTCTCGATACAAGTTCGCAAGATTATTTAGAGCAGGCGCAAAAGCTTTATGACTGGGTAATGCGTCCAATTGATGCTCAGTTACAGGCGCTAAAGATTGAAACTGTTGTGTTTGTGATGGATTCTGGTTTGCGCGTGATTCCACCTGCCGCCCTTCATGATGGTAAGCAGTTTCTAATGGAACGCTATGCTTCAGCAAACATTCCTGCGTTACGGTTGACTAGACTAGAAGACCGCGATCGCAAAAACAATCGTATTTTAGCAATGGGTCTAACCCAGTCTAGAGAAGGATTAAGTGCATTACCATCTGTGGAAGTTGAGATTAGAACGATTAGTACGCAGGTGCTTGCTGGGTCTTCCTTTCTTAATCAAGACTTTACCATCAGGAATATGCAAGAACAACGGAATAAATCTAATTATGGAATTCTCCATTTTGGAACCCATGGTCAATTTCTGCAAGATCGGGCTAAGGATTCGTATATTCAGTTTTGGGATAGTAAGCTGCGATCGCAGCAAATTCCGAGCTTAAGGTTCGATCAACCTGTGATCGAAATGTTGACCTTAAGTGCTTGTGAAACGGCTGTGGGTAATAATCTTGGTATTAGTGGTTTGGCGGTAGAGTCAGGGGCGCGAAGTATTCTTGCATCTCTGTGGGCAGTTTCAGATGTTGGGACAGCACCTTTGATGATTAGCTTTTATAAGGCTTTTCCGAATGCACTTAGTAAGGCTACGGCTTTAAGACAAGCGCAACTTGATTTATTAAAAGGAAAAGTCAAAATTGTGAATAATCAAATTGTAGGAGTTGACGGCTTAGCCGCGATCGCTTTGCCAAAGGGGACAGGCAATGTTGATACTCGCCATCCTTTCTTTTGGTCATCTTTTATTTTGGTAGGTAATTGGTTATGAGTTAACTGATTATGATTTGTCATGAGAGCGCAAACTTTGTGCTACAAGATGTGTGCTACAAGATGTGTGCAAGTTAGCAATTTGAGGTGTGAAGGTGAATCAAAATTTTAAAGATCTGATTAAAACTAGTAGCAAGAGCATGGTTATATCGATGTCAAGCTTACTACTTAGTGGCTTTGGATTTCCTAGCTATGCCCAAGTTCCATCAGTATCTTCTCCCTTAACTCGCCCAATTGAACCTCTAAAGCCAAAGTTACCAATTAAACCTCCAAGTCAAATCCTCAATCCTGCTCAAGTATCTCCATCCACAGATGCAAAAGATAAACCATTACAAATACCTCAAAATGAAGTCTTGATTCCAGTGAAACGGATTGATATCTTAGGAAGTTCAATTCTTACGTCAGTAGAAATAGAATCATTAGTAGTACCACTACAAAACAAATCAGTTACGCTCAATCAACTACAAGAAGTTACCGATAAAATCAGTCAGATCTATCAAGATCTCAACTATATTACTTCTCGGGCTGTACTCATACCGCAAGATATTAAAGATGGCATAGTTACTATTCAAGTAAAAGAAGGTTCTTTAGAACGGGTTGATGTTAAACGTGCAGGAGATCTAGTCGGCAGGTTAAATGATAGCTATATCCGCGATCGCGTTCTGCAAGCAGGAGCCACACCTCTCAACTTTGCCAACTTAGAAGATGCACTCCAATTATTGCGAGCTGATCCTTTAATCGGTGACATTAGAGCCAACTTAACTACAGGTAGCCAAGCAAATCAGAGCATTTTACAGATTACCGTTAGTGAAGCCAAATCTTTTAGTGTTCGTCCATTTTTTGATAACTATGGTAATACTTCCACAGGAATTTATCGGATTGGCGTGAACCTGCAAGAACTGAACACCACAGGCAATGGCGACTCAACTTTTGTTGGCTATACTCGCTCTGGTAGTGCCGATATTTATCAACTTAATTATCAATATCCAATCAATCCCCAAGGTGGAACCATAGGTTTTAACTTTTCCGCAGGTCAAAGCCCAATCACTGAGCCGCCTTTTGACAGCTTAAATATTCTCACAGATTCACAAACCTATGAGCTAGCCTATCGTCAGCCCTTATTGCGATCGCCCCGCGAAGAGTTTGCCATTGGTGTTAGCACTGCTTTTGAGAATAGCGGTTCTTATTTTGGTAATCGGTCATTTAACTTTCAGAATTTTAAGTTTGATGACGGGCGATCGCAGTCAAGAGTCTTGCGTCTGAGCCAAGATTATTTAAGTCGAGATCCAATAGGTGCTTGGGTGCTACGTTCCACCTTCAATATGGGATTAAATGTTTTGGGGGCAACAATTCGCAATGATGGTTCGCCTGATGGCAGATTTTTCTATTGGAGTGGACAGGTTTTGAGAGTTCAGCGCCTTGGCACTGATAGAGATACTCTGGCGTTCTTTCGACTCAATATGCAGTTTTCGGGAGATCAGTTGCTATCTCTCAATCGTTTTAGTATTGGGGGCACTCAGTCCATTCGGGGCTATCGCCAAAATCAACTTACTGGAGATAACGGTATTCAGGCTTCAGTCGAGTTACAATTTCCTGTGGCACGCGATGAAGAAGGATTAGCCACTGTGAAGCTACTACCTTTTGTGGAAGCTGGCACAATTTGGAATTCCTCAGGTGTAAATTCGACCAATCAATCATTAATTGGTCTTGGCTTAGGTGCAACTTATCAACCAATGCGTAATCTTCTCCTCCGTCTTGATTACGGGATTCCCTTAGTGAATGTGTCTAACTCAGGCAATAATCTCCAAGATTCAGGTTTATATTTCTCTATAAACGCAAATTTCTAAAGCTCAAAAATTTAGGACTTACGCAAAAGGATGAAATGTAGACATTACTTGGAATCCGTTTTCAGCGATTAGCACTAATCGCTTTAATTTAATATTTTTTGATGGATAAGAGCTTGTTGTTTGAATTGTTGAACCCGATCGCCTAATCCTAAATCTTTGTTTTCTAAATCCTTAATCCAAACATTAGCAAGTGATTGAGCATCTTCAGGAAGGTTCTCTAATTCCCAACCAGAAATCCCTAAATCTTCCATAAGATAAGAAACTTTAGGATCATAGCTAATTGCGGAACATTGGCAACCTTCAGCCGCCGCCATGATCAAACCATGCAAGCGCATCGCGATCGCTAAATCAACACCTTGGAAAACTCCTTTAAGACGACGTGGATCTTTTTGAATGATGATTTGACTGCGATTGGGAAGCTTGTCATTGAGCGAATCACAAATTGCTTGGGCGATCGCTTTATCTTGAGTCGGTTGAAATGGAACTAGCAAAATATAAGCGTTAGTTTGCGATTGCAATTTTTGCAAAGCTTCCGTAATTGTGGCAAGACGACAGGAAGTAAGCTCAGGATGCGATCGCAAAACCACTGCTACTCGTGGCGAAGGCAAGTCTCGATAAATATCCATCGGTGTAGATTCTAAAGCCCATACAGGATCAGGTGCAACTACACTTTCAATTTGCCAATCCGTTAATAACTGTGCAGATTGGCGATCTCGTACACTTACCGATGTACATCCCTGAAAAGCTCGTCTGGCGATCCATTTACTTAATTTGCGCTTTAGTGGTCCTACCCCTTGCGCCCATGCCACGGTTTGCAATCCCATCCCCTGTGCCAAGCCCATCAATCCACCGTAATAAATCGGATTTCTAGCACTGGTAGCATCTTGCATCAAGCTACCGCCACCCCAAATAAATAAATCCGATCGCCGTAGTTCTTTGATCAGAGCAAAGATTGAATAGCGATCGCTAGCTTCAACCTGATGCAAACTTTCGGTCGCTTTTGGGCTAGCCGACAATACTAGCGGTTGGACATCTTTGGGCAACATTTGTAACAGCGTGGCAAGCAAAGCTTCATCACCACCATTGCCCATTCCGTAATATCCACATAAAACCGCACGCCGCATACTTATTTGCCCAACTGTTTTTCAGCATTTATCCCGAAATCTCATTGTCGCGCATTTGCACACAATTCCCAAAGCAAAGTGGGCGCTTTACCTCAGACAATTTTGACAAAAGTGGCACTCATAAATAAAGTCACGCCAATAAATAGCCAAATAAATGGCATAAATTCAGGACTGATAAAACTATTGCCTAATTGCATAATTGCGATCGCAATTCCCGTAATACTAGCGATCGCGATCACAAATAGCCAACGCCATCGAAAATTACTAGCTCGTTTGGATGTTTTCTTTAAAGATGTATGGGATAACGTCGGACGATAAATTTGAGTAGTAACTGGCGATTTTTTAGTTTTTTGGGGAATTCTTTGATTAAATCGCGACTTCAGATGTCTTTTGCTTAGATATATACGTTTTTCAAGATTCTTGAGGCGGAACCAAATCAACAATAATAGGACAATCGCGATCGCACCTATAAAGAGCGTTAACTTTAATAAAAGAAGCAACAACTCAATGTTTTCTTGATTGGATAAAACAATAGCCATATGCGCTGCAATTAAGTCAAATTGCGGATTTAATGCATACTCATTGTTTCATCTATCTCTAAACTGTACCAACTAGAAATCGTCAGCAAAAATGTTGACAAAAACAATACAAAGTACAGAGTTAAAATTATCGTCTAGCCGTACTTTTAATTTTGTAGTTCAGTGTGATCACTAAGTTTCACTAGCACTAAGCCTGACTATGCTGACTATTAAGATAAGTTAATTCCACATTTGGCGCTAGCGTGATCACATCACCATTACGCAAATCATAGGAAGAAGCCACCTTCATATGATGATTAACAATTACGCCATTAACACTGGGCTTACCAGCTAAATCCCCATCCAGAATTCTGTACAAATATCGACCGCCCTCCCCAGGGACTCTAAGCAGCACAGCATGTTGACGGGAGACAAATCGTGAATAAAGTTGAATATTATTATTCACATCCCGCCCAATCGTATATTTTAAGCCATCAAGTACGAGTTTTCTACTACTTCTCGCATCTGTAATTAATAGTGTGTGACTAACGTGTGCTTCGCTCATTAGCTCACCAAAAAAAGAAGTAGATGTCGTTGTACCAGCGAAAAGTATATGCTACTGGTAGGCATTTCGGTTAATCTGGTTCTACTTTACTCTACAAAGGGATTGAATCATCAAGTTTTTATTAAGTCCGCTCTAAGCATCTCAATTTATGCATCAAGCTCATATATCGAAATCCTGAATAAAAACTTAAATTCCCCACTTAAATTTCATACTTAAATTTCACATTAGTTTAGAAGTAAGGTACAAAATATGTACTTCAGGTGCAAACGTGACGA
>JAYVVP010000120.1:0-5361 GCA_043786935.1 Pseudanabaena sp.
GTTACTTTAACCGATACATCAGAAACAAGAACTTCCCGATCAAATGTACGCTGGGCTGCCGATCGCGCTAGTATCTCTGCCTTCCGAGTCATTACTGTAAAACCCTCATCTTGATTGACCTGAAGCCGAATATCAACTTCACGCCGCTCCGCGATCGCACTACTAGAAATTGCCATAGTCGATAAAGTTGCGATCGCTGAAACAAGTAAATAGTTTGTTAGTCTACGAAACTGCTTAGCAGTAGAAAAAATTAGAGAAACATGCGGGTTGCTTTTCATAGTTGTCTTCGCCAGAAACTCACAAAAAAAATTATAGAAAGATCGCCGAGATATTAGCAAAAAACTGGGAAAGATGTGTGCTATTGTCTGCTAACAAATTTGGCTTTAAAGTGTAGCTCATTTAACGGCATATTTATCTAGTAATTATTTTTACCGTTATTGAGGTCTTTTAGGGGTGTTATGTCAAAAGTTCTGATTAGTAGTTTAATTGATGAAATCAACTCCCTGCTGAGTCGCCCAGTTGGATCAATGTCTAAGAAACCATCTTCAGACATAATCCCCCAAAGAGATCAGTTAAAGCAGTTGCGATCGCAGCTAGAATCCCTCCCAGACGACTCATGTTTAGAGAACTTAGATAATCAATATCAAACTTTAGTTACGCGCTTGCAAGGACAGATTTACTCAAGTAACCAGACGCATAACATTACTGTAAAAAACAAAGAAGTTAGTGTAGACGATAGGACAGATAAATCTAAAACAGATAAACTAGAGACATTGCCCTACTCAGCATTTAGCCCAGTAGTTGACAACTTATTTGGCGCTGAACCTGACTTGATAAAGGAGACTAGCACAATGACGAGTGGTACGCCTGAACCCAATTCTGCATTTGTCAACGATCGCATGATTGCTGCGCTCCAGCAAGCAATTCAACAGACATTGCAACAAGTGGTCAAAGAGTCAGTTCAGACATCAGTTCAGCAAGTAGTTAGTCAAACTCTCGCTGTGGAGAGAGCGCTCATGGTGGGCGAAATTTCAGCAAGCTTAAACAAAATTGTCGAATCACAACAGCGATCGCAAATAAGCCAAGAATTAGTAACTTTAAATCAACAAAAACAGAAGCTAAATACTGAGATTTCACAATTAGAATCTGATCGAGCCAATTGGATGAAACAGTTTCAAGAGTTTCAAACCTCTCAACAAGAGTCACTAGATCGCTCGCTGCGCTCAGTCAATACCTATTTACAAGATCAGATTCGCGGTCAGATTACTGACACAGTGCAGCAGACTATGACGGCAACTGTTGCAGAAACCGTTAATCAAACAGTAGCGCAAACGATACAAGATTCATTTCAAGATAATCTAATTAATTTCTCATCGGTTACTCCTCATCCAGAGATTGAATCGCCTCGCCAAGAAGAATTTGTAACTAAAGTGCAAGAGCAGACTGATCGCTTTTTAGTCCACTTAGATGAAATGTTTAGCTCTACCTTTCGATCACTAGAGCAGGATATCCAAGTCTATCAAACTTCAATCGAAGCTAAGCTAGGTCATATGGAAACCCTAGAGCAAAAGGGGGAAGCATTAATTAGTGCATTAGTTGATCGTATTAGCCAGCAGACGGATAGTGCTACTGTGACACCTCAATCAGAAGTAGCCAATAGATGGCCAGAGTTACCAGACGATATTCCAGATCAATATCTGGAAACTGTAGCCGAACCTGCCGACGAAAATCTGATCAATGCATTACTAGCTGGTAATCAGTTTGGTGAGCAGATAGTTGCACCAACGATCGCGCTAATTACTGAGCCAGTTGTTGAGCAAACTATAGAAGTTTCTTCTGTTGATATTGCACCTTCTTCAGAAACCACAAATGAAGAATATTTAAACTTAGAGTTAGAGCCAGAACTGCATCCAGATGATTATACTGAGGATCAGATAAATACTGTAGATAAATCAGCAACACCAATTGGGTTAGATGTTAGTGAAATTGAGAACATACTGGGCGCATCCTCTGATACCTTATTTGAAAATTCCAGCGAAGAAATTGAATTTTCTGAACCATTCTTTTCTTCTTTAAATGATTTACCTGATACAGGTATTATCGAAAATCCTCAAAGTGCTCTAGCTGCTCGCGAACTTAACCCTGACTTTGACCTAGAAGCGGCAACCCAAATTGTTGAGAATTTTAGCAACCGAAATAGTGAAATAGAAGAGAGTGATGAAAGTAGTTTACAGTCATTAGATTTTTCTTTAGAAGAAGTTACCGAGTCTGAACAATCAATTAATGATCCGCATCTTTTACGGTGGCTAGAGGAGAGTAACAACCTTCCTACTCCTACAAATATTGCTGAGGTTTCACCCGATGAAGAGTTGATGTCATGGTTAGGTAATGACGCGATCGACATGGCAAAGTTGCCAAATCAAGATCAGCCTCAAGCACAAATAATTACTAGTTCAATATCTGATCTCGTAAACATTGATTTCGGAAGCGACACTTCCGAAATTACATCTACACCATCTTCGCAGATAAGTTTAGAGGTAGTAAACGACAATCAAGACAATAGAATAGAAAACCAAATCGAGCATCTCTTTAATGATTCTATTAGTGATCAAGCTTCTAATTCAGAAGAATCACTAATTTTGTTTACTAATAAAAGTGTAGATAACTCTGAGTTTCCAGAATGGGAAAACTCGTTAGTCAATGAACTAAATTCTGACTTAGAAAGCCTTAATACGACAGGTGGAACGAATAAATTAACCGCTGCAAATCTCGATCAATTTATTCGTAATACTCCCTATGCTTTAACTAATTGGGAAACTGAAGAATCACAAGCCTATCCTACGATTATTGAGGTTTCAGCCAAAACAGAAAATAGCGAGCAAGTTCAAACATTAGTTGATGAGTTGAAAGAGCTGTTAACTATTAAAAATTCTAACGATCTTTTAGATGATTCGCAGGATTTTTTACAATTCAATCGATCAGATGAGCAATCTGAAATTGTGATCAATAGCGATAGTTTGCAGACCTCCCCTTTTACCACAAAATCCAATGAAATCCCTGAATTTTTTGACAACCCTGAATCACTGTTCCATTCACAAGAAGAAGATAAATTTCAAAAGATAAAATCTTCGACTACTGATGATATGGACGCTATTTTTGCTGATGTAATTGCTGAAAATGCAGCCAAGTATCTGCAATCAACTCCTTTTGAAACTAATGATGAGCTTGACGAATTGTTCTTGGGAACTTCCACTATATCTTCATCAAATTTTGAGTTTGACTATCTAAAGGATCTTTCTACAAGTTCCCCAATATCTACTGCAAGTAATGAATTAATAGTGAACGAATTAACAGTAGATAATGAAAGTGAACTTGACACGCTTTTATTTGGGTTTGATCCTGCTACTGAAATTGAGCATGAACTTAATGAATTTGCTAATTTAGACATCACAACTAATGCCTCAGAATTGATTATCACAAATGATGTTCAAATCTCCAAAGGATTTGATACGGTCATGCAAGATTGGCAACGTGATGATTATAGTGAACTAGATATCGGTGCAGAAACAATGATGCAAGATTCCATTCCTTCTCTTGAGCCAATAGAAGAAATAGAAGAACTGGATACAATGTTGCAAGGCTTTGCTCAGACTAGATTTATAAATTCTGAAAACCTATTAGAAATTACTGAGTTTGTGCCGATCGCAGACTTGCCAACCATCTTAGAAGAGCCTGAAGTTAATATTCCTCAAGAAGATGACTGGAGCAATGCTCTAGAGCAGCTTGAGGCAAGACTAACGCAACCGATTAATGACAAAGAAGCTGAAGTTAGCGAATTATCTGCTGATGAATTTTTTGCTTCATTAGAATATGAAAAGCTGAATAACTTTGCAGACATCATCCAAACGGATTTACCATCCCATCCTTCCATAAATTTATCAAATAAATTATTACTTGATGTCGATAATAATGATAATTTTTTAGAGGATGATCAGGAAGACTCCTTACTAAATGAGTTTGCTGATGCTCAAAGTGGTGTCTTAGATCAGGACTGGGATAATCTATTAGATGATTTGAACTCGTTTAATTTTAATGAACCATTACTCGATGATCACCGCGAGCAACTTGGTCTGTCATCTGTAGCACCAATTACGGACACGAGCGAAAATGTTTTAGACATCGACTCATTAGTAATGGAATCGCGAAGCATAGCGCTGATTCCACCGTCACCTGAGAAAGAAGTTTATAGCCTTGATGATACTTGGCTTTTAGGGGTGGATTTTGGTAGCACAGCAATTCGGGTCAGTTTGCTCAATAGCAATACTGGTAAGGTATATCCGCTCTACCTTGATGAAGTTGGCGAACTGCTATGCAAGTTAGTATGGACTGCAGATTCAAGTCTAGACGATCCTATGACAAAGGATATTCGCGTCCTTACTAAAAAATCGCTTAGTTCTAGACTAGAAAATGGCGAAGTGGCTCTTTCCCATTTTAAACAATTTTTGAAGATTGGCTTACCTTATCGTGGTGTGAGTGCATGGCAGCCAATTATCCAATGGTCAGATAGTCATCAAGCAAGTCTACGCTGGCTAATTGCCGCTCTCAAAAATCTGCTTGAGCAAATCCAAACTCGCGCTAATCATCCTAAACTTCCTGATCTTGGTTTAATTTTATTAAAGCTCAGTGGCGTTATATTTGGTTATCCTTCTAACTGGTCAGACACTTATATACTCAATGTGCGCGAAGCAATTCTTAAAGCAGGATTAGTTAGCCAAGCTGAGCAGGTGATGGCAGTCGAACAAGCGATCGCTCCCGTTCTCTCTTTAATTCATGATCAAAAAATCCCCCAACAAATCACTCTTTTCATCGATGCGGGTGCAGTTACCACTAGTCTCTGTCTGATCAATGGCACGACCAATACTAAAGCGATCGCTCGCTCAAATCTACATATTCGCAGCTTTGACTATGCGGGTATTAGCATCAGCCAAGATATTATCGTGCAATTGTTCTATCCACATTGGCAGTTAATCACTAATACTAATCGCCATCTTTGCAAGTTTGATCATCTCAGTTTGCCAGAGATTGGCGATCCTGCGCCGCAACAACGCATTCTCCTTCAGCAATATTTGTTAAGTTCAGATATTGGACAACAAATGCTTGAATTTGCCGATTGCGTCAAAGTTACATTTGGCAAAGATATGAATATAGACTCTTGGAATGAAGAATTAATGGGTCAACCAATTCTTGTTTTCCGTCGTGAATTGGAAAACTTGATTTTGCAACCATTTATCCAACGTTTAAATCGAGAGCTAAATGGAATCATGAGTAATGCGGGTCTTCTTAGTGAAGATGTGCGTCAAG
>JAYVVP010000121.1:0-35151 GCA_043786935.1 Pseudanabaena sp.
TAAAATCATTCTTAAGTAAAATATCGAGTTTAAATCTGGCTGTTATAAATTATTAATAACCATGATAATTTGATGTTTATATAAGTAAGCAAACTATAAAAACTTTTAGACTATAATTTAATATATTGTTTTTTACATTTTAAGTTGATTATCGAAAATCTAAAAAACGTTCAGGCTAAAAGAGATGCTAAAAGAAGAACCAAAGAAACAAATCGCCAATCGCTCTCTGATTGCAAATATATTGATTGTTGTTTTCAGTATTGGGTTAATTACGTGGGCAATTCGTTTGGTTCAATCTAAATACACATCTGTTGCCAGCTTAGATGCAGTCGTGAACGGGGTTGTCATTGATATTAAGACACCGCAAGAAGGAATTATTAAATCCTTGAAGGCAGATACAGGAAGTATCATCAAGAAAGACGTTATTTTATTGTCTGTTGAGAATGATCAAGTAAGTGATCTACAGGCAAAGCAAATTAGTAGTCGCCTTAGTAGCCAACAATCCCAGCTTGTTAGTGCTGAAGGACAGCTTGATCAGTTGCTGAGTTTGACTGATTTGCTACAGTCAGACAACCAAAATCAGAAACGTCTTGAAGTTAGCGATTATAGCGATCGCAACGAACAATTTGAGTCAGACCTTAGAGGTGCGATCGCTCGCGCTAAGCTTGCTGGACTTAACTACGATCGCGCTGTTTTTCTCCAAAAAGAAGGAGCATATTCTCAATCTGTTCTTGATTTAGCAAAAGTAGAATTTCAGGCTCGACAATCTGAAGTCGAAAGTCTTGAAGCTCGCCGACAAAGCATACTTACTAATCGCGAAGCTGCTTCTATAGGTCTAACCCTTGAGCGTACCCGCAGTAACTCTGATCCTCGTATTCGATTAGAAGAAGTTCAGTTGCAAATCTCTAATCAACAACGCACGATTATAGCTCTGCGTCAAAGTATTGACGATGCTAAAAGTGAACTTATTGAAGCTAATGCCGATGTTAATCGTCGCCGCAATGCGATCGTGAAATCGCCTGTATCTGGAGTGATTTGGAAGCTTGGTGCTCGTGAAGGACAACTTGTCCGTCAAGAGCAATCTATTGGACAGATGATTGATTGTTCTAAACGTTGGGTAGATGTATATGTCGAAGAACAGTCAGTTGAAGCTATTCAAATTGGGATGCCTGCAAAGATAGAATTATATGCTGCTAGTACGCTAGTTTTAAATGGCAAAGTTAGCCTAATTCGTTCAGGCTTAGGACGTTTTAATGCTGGAGAAGATGTTGCAATTACGATCCCGCAAAATTTACCGCGCACCGCTCAAGTAAGAGTTGATCTTGATAAAAATTCTGATTTAGGGGCTCCTAATGTCTTTTGTTATATTGGTTATACGGGCAAAGTTACGCTTAATAAGTAATTAGTATTTATATAGTTACAAGTAAAGGTCTTAAGACAATTGTTGTGATAAGCAAATCATAGGTTTAACTTATTAACTGAAAGATTAAAGGAAAAGGAGATGCAAAGCATCTTCTTTTCCTTTAATCTTTTTGAAATTATAGCGATTTTTATATAACTTTTAAATAACTTTATTAATATTTTATAAAATTTATATAACTTTTAAATAACTTTTAGTGGTTGCCAAGCAAATTAATATCAAAGATAATACGAAAAATTAATAAAGAATATAAATTTTATAAATCATTATTTCTTTCATTAAACTTCAATATTAAGCAGTTGATATTTTGTAAGAGGTAAATCTTATGAATGTGCCTTTAGCAATTTTCAATAAGTTATAAATAAATCCTGATTAATAAGATTACAAGTTCCAATCTTAATCAATTGATATTTTTAAAAATTTCTAATTCAAATTAAATAAGTTTATATAGCATTTGTTAATAGGGTATTTAATGCCTTACAGTTTTTGTTTTGACCAAACCAAGAGATCATTCTAAAACTATGAAAATTACAGTGCAACCACCTAGATCTAAAGCGAAAAAAACTGGGTTTCCTCTGCCAATATTGCAGTTAGTCCTAAATCCCAAATCACTTACTCAGCAACATATTTCTCCTTGGGTTTGGGGCTTTTTTATCATTAGTCTTATAGTTTGTATGGCTTGTATATTTGTGACGCTTAATCGTCCGACCTTACTGCCTTTTCAAAATGTTAATCCTCTAGAATTGCGTGTTTTACCTAGTTTTTTAAGTTTACCAACTAATTTAGATGACATATTTATACCTGCGTCAGCGATCACAGCTTTCTGCATTACATTAATATTTCTGCCCGCAAATAATTTTACTCGTCTAATTGTTCACACAGTTATTAGTATCTTGGCAGTTCGATATTTAGTATGGCGAACTACAGCCACTCTGAATACATCGCATTGGTTGAGCCTAATCGTCAGCATCGCTTTGCTAGTTAATGAGTTGGTATGGATTAGTACATATTTGCTATATCTTTTTCAGACAACTTGGACAACCGAAACTAAACGCAAAAAAGAGGCTGATTACTATGAACAATCAGTAATAGCAGGTGAATACTTGCCTTCAGTAGATGTGTTCATCCCTACATACAAAGAGCCAGATTTTATTGTTCGTCGCACTGCTATTGGCTGTCAAGCAATGGATTATCCTAATAAGACTGTCTATATTCTTGATGATACTCGCCGTCCACATATTCAACAAATGGCTGAGGAACTGGGTTGCAAATATATTACTCGTCCTGATAATAACCATGCTAAGGCAGGCAACCTAAACAACGCATTGCCGCAAACTGATGGCGAACTGATTACAATAATGGACGCTGATTTTGTACCATTTACTAAATTTTTGATGCGAACGGTTGGCTTTTTTCAGAATCCTAAATACGATCTGGTTCAGACTCCTCAATTTTTCTATAATCCCGATTATCATGCTCGTAATTTGGGGTTATCAAACAAGATGCCTAATGATATGGAGCATTTTTTTGGACATGTTCAGCCTAGCCGAGATAATGGTAATTGTGTGATCTGTTGCGGTACATCTTATGTAGTTCGTCGCAGCAGTCTGGAAGCGATCGGTGGTTATTACACTGGTTGTTGTGTTGAGGACTATCAAACTTCGATCAAGCTCCTTACTAATGGTGGCTGTATTGCTTATGTAAACGAACTCTTAAGCATGGGCGAATCAACACGTATGTTTGCTGATTTTCTTGACCAACGATTGCGTTGGTTGCAGGGGAACATGCAGGTTTATTATCGTAAGGATTTGCATATATGGACAAAGTTAAACTGGATCCAAAAGAGCTTTCATATTTCGCTGATTTTCTTTTGCTTTAATCCTGTTGTTAGAGCTATATCTTTAGTAATGCCTTTATTAAGTATGTTTTTTGGAACGGCTCCTTTGATTACATCTGTTCCTGAATATCTTTTTTATGCAGCGCCATTTGCGATCGCCTTTACGTTTGTATTTGGCTGGTCTACAGGTGATCGTTTGTCAGCCGTGTGGAATGAAGTCTATGAGACAGCCTTCTGCTTCCCTGCACTCAATCGTTTATCTTTAGTTTTACGTAATCCATTTGCCAAAGCTTCGACTGCCACCCGTAAGGGAGTTAAAGCTGATCGCAAAAATTACAATTTCAATCAAACATATCCTTTACTGATCATTATGTCTCTCACAGTGATTGGCATAGTATTTCATTATGGGGGATATATGCTTGGTTTTTGGGCGATAAATCAGCATGAGTATGCAGGCAAAGAAATACTTATGGTTTGGTTGATTTACAACTTTATTGTTATGGCGGTGGCAGTACTTTCATCAATTGATCAGCCTGTACGTCGCGATGTTGATCGATTTCCATTGTGTACATTTTGTAAGCTGACAATTGATGATCGGGTTTACTGGGGTTATACCAACGATTTATCAGAAGGAGGTACAAGTCTGACTCTAAATAAAAACAATGAGCTTTCAAACTTAAAACATGATCAGGAAGGCTTGCTAGAGTTTGTGGAGCAGGGACTTGCCATTAAATGTACTGTGTTGCGAGCTGCTAGTAGCGATAGATTTGGTAATGCCTCCATAAAGTTTCGCGATGTTACTCTTGAACAGAATCGCAAATTAATCGTTTTATTATATTGCTCATTAGAATGGTGGAAAGAGCGGAAGAAGCCTAATGGTTTAGATTCATTTTTGGAAATTGTTGCGGCAATTTTTAAGTGCAAGCCGCTATTGAATGTTCATAAAAATTAAACTAACTGCTAGGTCATGGGAATTCTGAATAACACTCGTTTGCTGTTGTGGATATCGGCGATCGCGCTCTTAATTGGATTGTTTCAGCCTCTTACTTTTTCAATGGTTGCTGACTCTCAAGCTAAGTTGATTGAACCAACAATTAATCAACTTGACGAAAGGATTCGTAAAATTCGCATGGGCGATTTGCAGATAAAAGTGATTGATGCTAAACGAAGTCCAATCGCTAATGCTGAAGTTACGATCAAGCAAATGTCGAATGCTTTTCAGTTTGGTACATCTTTGCGGACAGAAATGTTTAGCGACAATGTAGAAAAGTCCGACCAAAAAAAGTATTTAGAAATAGCTAAAGAACTGGCAAATAGCAGTGTTCATGAAGATGCGCTCAAATGGTATTCCACAGAGTCAGAGCGTGGACAGATTAATTATGCTGATGCTGATCGTATTCTGGCATGGAGCGATCGCAATTATCCGTTACCGATGCGCGGACATAACCTGTTTTGGGAAGTTGAACGTTGGAGTCAAACATGGTTAAAGCAATTAAGTAACGATGATTTGCGCCAAGCAGTCTACAATCGCGCAACTGATATTTGTACTCGCTATCGAGGACGCATCGTTGAATATGATGTCCTCAATGAAATGTTGCATGGCAATTTTTTTCGCGGTAGATTAGGCGATCGCATCGTTGATGATATGTTCGCAAGGTGTGCGAAAGCCGATCCTCAGGCTCGTCTTTACCTTAATGAATATGACATCCTGAACGGCAAACTGGTTGAGGCTTACAGCAAACAAATTCGGATGCTTTTAGATCGGGGCGTTGCAGTCGGCGGAATCGGCATCCAAGCTCATATTCGCGAAAATATTTCTGTCGGGACAATGCAATCAAGTATTGATACTTTAGCTAAGTTAGGTTTACCAATCAAAATCACAGAGGTTAGCGTTGTTGCTGATACGGAAGCTCGCCAAGCTCAAGTTCTTACAGATTTATATCGTGTTGCTTTTGCACACCCTGCTGTCAAAGGAATTACTCTCTGGGGATTTTGGGAAGGTGCTGCATGGGAGCCGAAAACTGCTCTCTATGATCGCCAGTTTAAACCTCTGCCTGCGGCAATTGCCTATCGCAAGCTTGTGCTAGAGCAGTGGCGAACTAATACGACAGGTAAAACGGGTAATGTAGGCGATCATCGCACTGGTCTATATTCAACACGCGCTTTCTTTGGCACTTATCAAGTAACTGTAAAGAAGGGCGATCGTAGCACTCAGAAAATGATTATTTTTAATGATCAAAATAGTAATCAAAAATTACCCTATACAATTCAGATTTCATAAACGAAAAAATAGAGATGGTGCAAATTACTACCGCTATTTTTTTGTTTAAAGTTGATGAAAGCTATGAAAGCTATAATTAAAAAATAGTTAAAGCGACTTGATTGCAGTTTTCGATAATCTGGGAACAAGAGGTTTAAGCCAGTTGTCTGCATTGCTATTAGTTGCAAATAAAAAAAGACTGCTCTTAAGGATGTTTTTGTGAAAAAAGGAATAAAAAAAGGATTTGTTAACTTTATTGCCTCTAGCCTTGTATTTTGCGGTGGTGTAAGCGCGATCGCAACTATTCCTTTGATATCGGCTGATCCTGTCCAAGCTCAGTCCAATGAAGCTACAAATATTCGTGTTTACAAATTAGCTAGTCCTGCTGTTGTATCGATCCAATCCCAGCGCGGTAGTGGCAGTGGTTCGATCATTGATGCAAAGGGATTGATTTTGACTAATGCCCATGTTGTTCGCGGTGAAACAACAGTAAATGTAATCCTTAGTGACAAGCGCCAATTTCGCGGTGTAGTAATCGCTAGTACTCGCAATCCTGATTTGGCGGTAATTAAATTAGAAGGCGTAACTGAAAGTCTGCCGACAATTCAGATTGCAAGTTCGAGCGATATTCAAGTAGGGCAAAGAGCTTTTGCGATCGGCAATCCGTTTGGACGCTTTGCGGGGACGCTTACCACAGGGATCATCAGTCGGATCGATCTTGAACGCAAGTTATTACAAACTGATGCAGCGCTTAATCCTGGAAATTCAGGGGGACCTTTGCTCAATGGTCGCGGTGAATTAGTGGGTGTAAATACAGCAATTTTTACAACAAACTCCGTCAATAGCGGCATCGGTTTAGCGATCGAGGCAGATACAGTTAAGAAATTTATTGCTGCCGTAAGACAAGGAACGATCACTACTAATCCTACGCCTCTAGTTAGTCCCAGCCTTCTTACTCTTGATGGCAATGCGATCGCAGCCTCACTTACGGCTTCTGACAATACATTACCCGACGGTAGTTACTACAAAGCTTATCAATTTCAGGGTCAAGCAGGTCAGTCTGTGGTGATTGAGATGCGCGGTAATAACATTGATCCCTATTTGGTGCTATTTGACGCGAGTGGACGTAAAGTTGCGGAAGATGATGATGGGGCTGGCGGCAAAAATGCGCGCCTTAAGGTCACTTTACCGAGTACAGGTAAATATACGCTCTATGCTAATTCTTACGAAATTGGCAAAACTGGTTCATTTACGATCGCAGGAAGTCTGAGCAATAACTTTACTGCCGAATCAACAGGCGATCGCAGAATCCTTTTACAGAAGAATGGAGTTTTAGGAACCCAAAGTCGAGTCTTGGCGAGAGATGGCAGCTTTTTTGATGCCTTTAGTTTTAATGGACAAGCAGGACAAGTGGTGCAGATTGAACTTATAAGTTCTGATTTTCATCCCTATTTAGTGTTGTTCTCTCCAAATAGCAGGGTATTGCAAGAAAATAATGGCTTACCTAGTCGTAAACAAGCGACGATGACACTTGAACTACCTTTTACGGGAACCTATCGAACTATCGTGAATGCTTTTGATCGCACAGGAAAAGGATCGTATAAACTCACTGTCCAAAGAGTGAAATAAATTTTGATTTAGAGAAAGGGAGGATTTGCTATGCGTCAAAAATATGTAGCTATGGGAATTAGCATCGGATTACTATTTGCCTTAACACCTATTGCCTTAACACCTAGTGCTTTTGCAGTAGTACCTGTATCTGTTAAACAAGATTCTGATGTACCTTGGTCGAGTATTATCGATAATGCTTTTGATGGCAAACTTGTTTACGATAAGCACTTTACAGATGATTTTGCTTTTGTGACCAGTTGGTCTAGGCAGGGAATTAAGGCAACATATACAGAGTATTGGACAGAAACTGTCGGTTATCGCAACATCCATAAAACTCGCCGTATTTGGTATCACGATCGCTATATCGATGAGCGTTATACAGATAGAGATCCAATTCGCGAACAAAGATCGCGATCGCGCTCACCTAAAGCTTTATTGTTTGCGCTTAATGGGGAGATTTACACTTATACAAGTGGAGAAGTTGATCGTCAACTAGCCGAGGCTCTGGCAAATGCACCTGCGGGAAATATGACAATTAGAGCAGTCTGGAGAGATGATTCTACTTCTGATTTACCGATTGGCGCTGGCACTGTAGAAGCTTGGAAAAGTATTTTTAAAGCTGCACCCAAACTTTAGTAATGAAAGGAAAATGGACTTAAAGCATCCACTTTCCTTTTTGAATTTTACTTTTCTAATCTTGGTAAGCTTCTATCGGTAAGCAAGAACATACAAAGTTGCGATCGCCAAAAGCATTATCGATACGTCCTACACTTGTCCAGAACTTATGCTCTTTTAGCCAAGGGGCTGGATAGGCGGCTTGATGGCGCGTGTAGGCATGATTCCAGTCATCAGCGAGTAAAGTTTCGGCGGTGTGTGGTGCATTTTTAAGAGGATTGTCGAGTTTGTCCATCGCACCAGACGCGATCGCATTGATTTCTTGCTTAATCGAGATCATCGCATCACAGTAGCGATCAAGTTCTGCTTTTGATTCGCTTTCAGTTGGCTCGATCATCATCGTGCCTGATACTGGCCAAGAGACCGTCGGCGCATGGAATCCATAATCCATTAAACGCTTGGCAACATCATCAACTTCAATACCAGCAATAGTTTTACAATCATGTAAATCGATAATACATTCATGGGCGACTAAGCCATTTTTGCCTGTGTAGAGAATTGGATAATGCGGGGCAAGGCGTTGTGCCATGTAGTTCGCGTTCAAAATCGCGACTTCCGTAGCAAGTTTTAAGCCCTTTGCTCCCATTAAGGCAATATACACCCACGAAATTGTGAGAATGCTAGCACTGCCCCAAGGAGCAGCGGAAATTGTAGTTGCTTCAAGATCGCCGCTAACAAGATCGCCATTAAATGGATGTTTTGGCAAAAATGGAACTAGCTGTGGTGCAACACAAATTGGTCCCATCCCAGGACCACCACCACCATGAGGAATGCAGAAAGTTTTGTGCAAGTTTAAGTGACAGACATCAGCGCCGATATCGCCTGGGCGGCAGAGACCGACTTGAGCATTCATGTTTGCTCCATCCATGTAAACTTGTCCCCCATAGTAATGAATAGTATCGCAAATATCGCGAATTGACTCTTCAAATACACCGTGAGTAGAGGGATAAGTCACCATTAGAGCCGCAAGTTGATGTTGATGTTTCTCGGCTTTCGCTTTGAGGTCATCTATATCAATATTGCCTTCATCGTCACAACTCACGGTGATAACTTTCATGCCAGCCATCACGGCGCTAGCGGGGTTTGTGCCATGGGCAGAAGTGGGGATTAGACAAATATGGCGATTAGTTTGTCCACGATGTTGATGGTATTCGCGAATCGTTAGTAACCCTGCGTATTCTCCCTGTGAGCCTGCATTGGGCTGTAGAGATACGCCTGCAAAACCAGTGATTTCCGCTAACCAAGTTTCCAATTGTTGAAATAGAATTTGATAGCCTGTGGTTTGTTCTAGTGGTGCAAAGGGATGGATGTTACCAAATTCTGCCCATGTGACAGGAAGCATCTCTGAAGTAGCATTTAACTTCATCGTGCAAGAACCAAGAGGAATCATTGACGTGGTGAGCGATAAATCTTTTGATTGCAAACGATGGATATAACGCAGTAGTTCAGATTCTGAATGGTAGGAATTGAAAACTGGATGAGTGAGATAGGGCGTATTCCGAGTAAGAGAATTAGGAATAGATTTTTTGTTAGAGATAGCGATCACGGTTTCTTCATCAGAGAATATTTCGATTAAGTCGGCTAAATCTTGCCTAGAGACAGTTTCATCTAGACTGATCGCGATCTCTTGATCTACTAAATAACGCAAATTAATCTGCTTAGTGGCTGCTTTAGCTCTAATCTGATCGCTAGAAATTCCCTTTAGTTCCACACGAATCGTATCGAAGAAAGCTTGATGAGTGACTGTATGTCCTAATTTTTCTAGATTTTGTGCAAGCGTTGTTGTTAGCAAATTTACTCGTTGAGCAATCCTCTTTAATCCTTCCGCGCCGTGATACACCGCATACATACTAGCCATGATCGCTAACAGAACTTGAGCGGTACAAATGTTACTGGTAGCTTTGTCTCGGCGAATGTGCTGCTCGCGAGTTTGCAAGGCTAATCGCAGCGCAGGACGACCATGTACATCTTTAGAAACTCCGACCATGCGACCAGGCATTTGACGTTTGTAAGCTTCTTTGGTTGCCATGTAGGCAGCGTGTGGCCCGCCATAACCAAACGGAACACCAAGTCTCTGTGCGCTACCGATCGCAATATCTGCACCAAATTCCGCAGGCGCTTTAATCAAGGTAAGCGCTAATAAATCAGCCGCGACAATAGCTAGACCCCCATAAGCATGAATTTGAGCAATTACATCGGTGTAGTCATAAATTGCACCATCGCTAGCAGGATGTTGCAACAGAGCGCCGAAACAATGTTCGTCAAATATAAATTCGTCATGTTTGGCGATCGCTATTTCAATTCCTAAAGGGACGGCGCGAGTTTTCACGACTGCGATCGTTTGCGGATGGCAATCACTGGATACAAAGAATTTATTCCCTTTATTCTTGGCTAGTCCAGCCGCCATAGTCATTGCTTCAGCCGCCGCAGTTCCTTCATCTAATAGAGAAGCATTAGCAATTTCTAATCCTGTCAAATCGATAATCATGGTTTGGAAGTTGAGCAATGCTTCCAATCGACCTTGTGCGATTTCGGCTTGGTAAGGCGTGTACTGTGTATACCAACCTGGATTCTCAAGAATGTTTCGCTGAATAATCGGCGGCGTAATGCAGTTGTAGTAGCCTGTGCCAATATAAGAGCGCCAAACTTGATTTTTTGAAGCGATCGCCTTTAGTTCTTGCAGCAGTTCATATTCTCCTCTTGCTTCCCCTAACTGCAATGGCTGCTTAATCCGAATCGAAGCAGGTACAGTTTTTTCAATCATCTCATCAAGGGAATTACAGCCGATCGCAGTTAGCATTTGCTGAATCTCTGTAGAACTAGCGCCAATGTGACGGCTGACAAAACTATCGGTCGGCGCAAAAGCATCATCGCTTAAAGCATCGGTTAGATAATCATCGGTTGCTGTATCGGGTGAAGAAGCTGGAACCCTCAATTTTTCTGTTTCTAGGATTGGAGAATCTTGGATTGTCATAGTAGAAGGTTCCAACATAGATTTAGAGTGCAGAGCTTAATTTAAGTAATTGATTTCCATGCTATTACAAATTTATTACAAAGTGTTAAGCATAGATGCGTTTTTTGGCGATCGCTACGAGTAAAAGCAATTGTTCTCAGCTTTAGCGGCTTTTTCGTTAAAATCATAGTTGTAACTTGAGCTAAATCATCCCAAAACTATGACCAGTCCCGTAACCATCGAAGATATTTATGAACTTTTTCGTATCTCTCAGCAAGAAGCCGATCGCCGTGCTAACGAAGCCGATCAGCGAGCTAACCAACTTGCAGCTGAAGCCGATCGCCGTATGCAAAAACTAGAACGTACTGTAGAAAACACAAATCGCGCTGTTAATGCTTTGACAACTCGCTGGGGAAGGTTTGTTGAAGAATTAGTGCGTCCTGCGGTTGTTCGTTTATTTCGGGAAAAAGGGATTAATGTTACGCGGACATTTCTGAGAATGAGGTCTGAGCGAGGAAATGTTCCGATGGAAATCGATGTATTTGGAGTAAATGGAATGAATGCGATCGCAGTTGAGTGTAAATCACGCTTATCTAGTGATGATGTGGATGAAATGTGTCAACGATTAAGTAATCTCAAGCAAGCTTTTCCTGAATATGGTAGCTATCGCATTTTTGGCGCGGTTGCAGGTATAGAAGTTGATGATAATGTGGGTCGTTATGCTTATCAAAAAGGATTATATGTGATTAAGCCATCAGGTGAAACAGTTGAGATAGTTAACGATGAGAAATTTCAAGCACTCTCTTGGTAATGCTGGTTAACATTTAAAATTTTAGTTTTTGAAATATTCAATAAAGTCCAACTTAACGATGAAACGACAAAATTTGGCTAAAAAATTTTCTAAGGAATTTTCTTGGACTCCCTACTTATTTTTACTGCCAGCGATCGCCTTTCTTTGCTTGACATCATTTCTACCAGTATTGCAAGCAATTTATCTGAGTTTTACGAACTATGATTTTGTGGGTAGTCCAACTTTTAATGGATGGCAAAACTATATAAATCTATGGCGCGATCGCACCTTTTGGAAAGTCTTAGGAAATACCTTGATTTATCTAGCTTTTGTCGTGCCTAGTCTAGTAATTTTACCTCTTGCTCTAGCGATATTAGTTAATCAAAAATTACGCAACATCAAATTTTTTCGAGCAGTTTATTATTTTCCAGTAATTGTCTCGGTTGTAGTCGCAGGAATTGCTTGGAAATGGGTTTATGCTGAAAATGGCATCTTAAATTATTTCCTGTCTATCATCTCTTTTCAACCTGTTAAGGTTCCTTGGTTAACTGATCCTAAAACTGCTATTTTTGCAATTATTGCTGTCGTGATTTGGCGCGGTGTTGGTTATTATATGGTGATTTATTTAGCAGGTTTGCAAGCAATTCCTGCGGATTTATATGAAGCAGCCGCAATCGATGGCTCTGATGGTTGGCAAAAACATTTTGATATTACAATTCCATTAATGCAGCCCTACATCATTCTCGTAAGTATAATTTCTTCGATCTCTGCCATGAAAATCTTTGAAGAAGTTTATATCATGTCTCAAGGGGGACCAGCTAACAGCACTAAAACGGTTGTCTACTATTTATATGACAAAGGATTTACGAGTTTAGAAATGGGATATGCTTCGGCGATTGGGGTATTTTTGTTTCTAATAATTTTTATGATTTCAATTTTTACTTTCAAATTTATTAACCCTGCTAAAACTATTAGTTAATCAAATTCTTCAATAAATACTTAGTTCTTTTATTTCAAAAAATTAATCTTGTTTCGTTATGAAGAAAAAAAATCCGAAAGCTTTATCATCCAATATCTTAAATAATATTCCACAATTTATTCTTTTAATTGCGATCGCGACTTTAACTGTCTTCCCTTTACTTTGGTTAGTAAGCACTGCTTTTAAATCGCCGAGTGAAAATATTTTTCAATCTGTACCGCAACTATTACCCACCCAGCCAACCTTCGATAATTTCATCAAAGTCTGGAAAAATGCTCGCTTTGATCTTTATCTATGGAATAGTTTTTTTGTCTCCAGCATCACCGTTATTTTAAATCTTCTTTTCTGCTCGCTCGCTGCTTTTCCCCTTGCCAGACTAGATTTTAAAGGACGCGATCAGATTTTTTTGGCGATCGTTGGCACGACGATGATCCCGTTTCAAATTACGATGATTCCTCTTTATATTCTTGCTGTGCAGTTAAATCTCAAAAATACCTATGCTGGCTTGATTTTCCCCTACGTGATTTCAGCCTTCGGCATATTTCTATTGCGTCAGGCTTTTCAAAGCGTTCCTAAAGAAATGGAAGAAGCAGCGCGGATGGATGGTTGCTCTAGTCTGGGGATTTGGTGGCACGTTATGATGCCTGCGGCGCGTCCTGCCTTGACAACTCTCGCCGTATTTACCTTTGTGGCAATGTGGGGAGATTTTCTTTGGCCGTTGGCGATTGTTGATAAAGCTGAGCTTTATACTTTGCCACGCGGTATTGCTAGTCTTGCTAGTGCTTTTTCAGAAGATTGGCGTTTAATTGCCGCAGGATCGACGATCTCAATATTGCCAGTATTTATTGTTTTTGTGTTCTTACAACGCTACATCATTCCTACTGATGCAAGTATTGGTGTGAAGGGATAATTCTCAAGCATCTTAACCACTGCTCATCAGCAAATTATTAGGCGTAAATCTTTGTCAAAGATCTTTTCAAAGATATTTAAGGGAAAAGTCACAGCGACCCAAAAAGCACATTGGAGTTTTTTGCCTCTGTGGATTATGGCAACTGCGATCGGAACTTCATGTGGCGGCATAACTAGTGCCTTTGTCACCGACTATGTGAGAGGTGATTTCGGTGTTTTCCTTAGTTTCGCTGTGATGAGCATGGCGATCGCGTTGATGCAATGGCTAGTAATTAGAAGACAAATTCTTGGTATGGGATGGCTATTAACAACATTTCTGGGCGGTTCATTGGGCGGGGCTTTAAGTTCTTGGGTCAGTTTTCAGCTTGCATTCACTTATGGCGATGCCGCTGATTTTTTGACGATATATGCTTGTCTGCGTGGATTTTCAGTAGGATTAGCGCAATGGATACTTCTTAAGCAATATTTTAGGGGAGCAGGCTGGTGGATTGCTGCCACTACAGCAAGTGCGTATATTAGCCTGACGATTGGTAGTTTACTGATATTCCAACTGGGATATTTTTTGACGCTTTTGGTAGGTAGTATTTATGGAGTATTGACAGGAATCGTTTTACTTGTGTTTTTCTGGTCTAGGGGGCAATCAGACTAATGTTGTTTCAATTTGTTTGCGTTGTATGAATCGCTTTGTAAGATGACGGTTATCAAACTCAGGCTAAACTAGGATGTTAAGTTCATAGATGACACAAGGCATGGCACTTTTTACACTGCGATCGCTCAAAAAAGATTTTGGCATTAAAGAAATCCTCAAAGATGCGAGTTTTAGCCTTGATGAAGGCGATAAAGTTGGACTTATTGGCACAAATGGTTCAGGCAAATCTACATTACTGAAAATGATTGCCAAACTAGAGACATTTGATAGTGGCGACTTATGGATAAACTCTAGTGCCAAAATTATCTATTTGCCTCAGCAGCCTGACCTGAATGAAGAACTTACAGTTTTGGAGCAAGTGTTTGCTGACAGTGGCGAACAAATGTCGCTGGTCAAGGAATATGAAGAAATATCTGATCAGTTATCGCATGGACATGGTGATCAAGATCGTCTATTAGCAAGGCTATCGAGCGTATCTGAGCGCATGGATGTGATGGGCGCTTGGGATTTGGAAACTGATGCCAAAATCATCTTGACGAAATTAGGCGTTGATGATTTGGAAGCGAAAATTGGCAGCTTATCAGGTGGATATCGTAAACGGATTGCGATCGCCTCCGCATTACTTTCCTCGCCCGATGTTTTGCTGATGGATGAGCCGACTAACCACCTTGATGCGCTCTCAGTGGAATGGCTCCAGAGCTACCTCAACCGCTATCGTGGTGCATTGCTATTAATTACTCACGATCGCTACTTTCTTGATAAGGTCACTAATCGAATTATCGAAATCGATCGCGGCGATTTATTTAACTATTCGGGAAATTATTCTTATTATTTAGAGAAAAAAGCCGAAGCTGAAGACTCCGCCGCCAGTACTCAACGCAAACATTCAGGACTATTACGCCGCGAATTAGAATGGCTGAAAAAAGGTCCTAAAGCTCGAAGTACTAAGCAAAAAGCCAGAATTGACCGCGCCCACGCTTTGCAAGCAACCGAATTTAAGCAAGCCAATGCCAAAGTCGATATCACCACATCAGGACGGCGCATCGGCAAAAAAGTTGTAGAACTTGATCGCATCGGTAAATCATATGGCGATCGCACTCTGATTAAAGACTTCTCATACAACTTTACGCCCGAAGATCGTATCGGCATCATTGGTGCTAATGGCGCAGGTAAATCTACGCTGATGAACATGATCCTCGGCAATTTGCAGCCTGACGAAGGCACTGTAGAAATCGGAACAACTATCCATTTTGGTTATTTCGATCAACATTCTGACGACCTTGCCGAAAATGGCAATCTGCGTGTAATTGACTATCTCAAGAATGTTTCGGAACTCGTCAAAACCTCTGATGGCAGCGTAATCACCGCGTCGCAAATGCTAGAGCGATTTCTCTTCCCTGGCAATCAACAGTATGCACCGATCAACAAACTTTCTGGTGGTGAGAAACGGCGCTTATTCCTTTTAAAAGTATTGATGGCGGCTCCAAATGTCTTGATCTTAGATGAACCGACTAACGATCTTGATGTGCAAACTCTAGCAGTTTTAGAAGAATATCTTGAAGACTTTAATGGCTGTGTAATTGTAGTTTCTCACGATCGCTACTTCCTTGATCGGACTGTGGATATGGTGTTCTCATTCGAGGCAGAAGGTGAGGTGCGTTTATATCCTGGTAATTATTCGATTTATTTGGAACATAAAAAAGACGAAGAAGAACAAGAAGGCAGTAAAACTAAAGAACAGAAAGTTAGTAATTCACAACCATTTGTTCCCGAAATCAAAAAGCCTAAAACCGAGAGTAAAAAGCCGTCTAAAGCTTCCTTTAAAGAGAAGCGCGAATACGAAGATCTTGAGCTAAAAATCCCTCAATTAGAAGCAGAGAAAATCCAAGTCGAGAAACAGCTTTATCATAATCCACCCACTGGTCATACAGAGGTTAAAAAATTAAGCGATCGCTTGGCTGAACTAACTAAATTAATCGAAAAATCAACCGAGCGTTGGCTAAACCTATCCGAACGGATTTAACATTAATTAAAATGAATATTGCGGTTTTCAAGTTATCGTAAATAAATTGTGAACCGCAATATTTTGGTATTTGTATTAGCTTGCAGGTTGGGGAAAAGCTTCAATGACTAATCAAGCCTTAAACTGGAATCTAGCTCGTTTTGGGATAGAGCTTAAAAATCCTCGTTGGTGGATTGAAATTATTGTCATAGCTGCTGCCTATACGTCAGTCTCTTTGATAATAGTGAATACTCTACCTAAAAATCCTAATATCCCTTCGCCCATCTGGCCAGGTGCAGGGGTTGTGGTGGGATTACTATTAAGTTGGGGGCGATCGCGATGGTTTGGAGTTTTTTTAGGAACACTTTGTTTTAATTATCATAAGAGAGGCTTAGCAGTCATATTCCCTCCTATAGGCGCAAGTATTGGTTCGACCCTCGGAGCCATGATCACAGTCTCACTAATTTTACATTTTACGCGCACTAGCTATCCCTTACGCCATGTTCGCCATGTAGTAATTCTTTCACTGTGTTCGATGTTTACGGGAACTATAGTTCAGCCAATTATTGGCATCCTTTCCTATAGTTCGTTTATGGCTAAGCTCTGGACTGACTTTCCAAAAGTCTTTTTTCATTGGTGGATTGGTGATTCAATTAGTGTTTTGCTTTTTGCGCCTCTCATTTTTGTGTGGTTGCGATCACTAAGAGATTCTAAGATCAAATCTTGGCTAAATTGGGAAGTGATCGCAGTCCTGTCTAGTTTAACTATCATTTCCTATTTCTCGTTTTACAAGAGTGAACCGCTCGAATACCTACTTTTGCCACCATTACTATGGTCAGCCTTTCGCTTGGGAGCTAAGTTTACTACCCTAATTGTAGTAATTGTCTCCCTGACCGCTACATATGCTACAGCTAGTAAGTTTGGGATTTTTTATAAGCCCGAAGTTGATGGTAATTCAGTTTTATTTCTGCAATTATTTATGGGTGTGATTGCAATCACCACATTGTCTGTCCTTGCGATCGTTTCTGAAAACGATCAAGCCAATCTGCGCTTAAAAAGAGCCAATATTGATTTAGAACAGAGAGTTATTGAACGTACTCACGAACTTCAAAAAAGTGAAGCTAATGCAAGAGAGCTAGCAACCAAAGCAGAATCCGCTAATCATGCCAAAAGTGCTTTTATTGCAAACATGAGCCACGAACTTCGATCGCCTCTAAATGCTGTAATTGGATTTTCGCAGTTAATGATGCGAACCCCAAAATTACCCACAGAACAGTATGAAAATGCAAGTATTATTAATCGCAGTGGTGATTATTTATTAACACTTATAAACAATATTCTTGATCTATCAAAACTAGAAGCGGGCAAGTCATATCTCAATGTTCACAATTTTGATTTATATCATCTGCTAGACGATATAGAAGATATGTTACAGATGCAAGCCACCAATGCGGGAATAAGTTTAAGCTTTGCGCGAGCGCATGATGTACCCCGTTATATTTGTACAGACGAAACGAAGCTCCGTCAAGTCTTGATTAATTTGCTTAATAATGCGCTCAAATTTACTGAAGTGGGTACGGTTTTTTTGAGCCTAACAAATAGCAGTACAGATGTAAGTAGAGCCGACAATAACTGTATTTTGCATTTCAGTGTTCGAGATACGGGCGTAGGCATTGCCCCTGAAGAAATACCTAATTTATTTGTTTCTTTTTCTCAGGCTCAGGCTGGGAGAGAGAAGCAAGAAGGGACAGGTTTAGGTTTAGCGATTAGCCTCAAGTTTGTGCATTTAATGGGGGGAAATATAAGTGTCACTAGCGAATCTGGTAAAGGTACAACTTTCCAAGTTCAGATTCAAGCCCAACTAGGAAAAGAATTAATAGATGAGCGAACAGAACAAAGACGAACCCTAGCAATAGCTGCCGATCAGCCCATTTACAAAATTTTAGTTGTTGATGACAATCCCGACAATCGCCAATTATTGATCAAGATTCTGCGTCCTATGGGTTTTGAAGTTAAAGAAGCCAGTAATGGAAAAGAGGCGATCGCTATTTGGGATCGATGGGAACCACACTTAATTTGGATGGATATGCGAATGCCTGTAATGGATGGCTATGAAGCAACTCGTTATATTAAATCCACTACCAAAGGCAATGCAACCGCAGTGATTGCTTTAACAGCCAGTTCTATAGAAGAAGAAAGAACAATAGTGCTTTCGACAGGATGTGATGACTTTCTACGCAAACCATTTAAAGAACAAGTTATTTTTGACACACTTGCCAAGCATCTTGGCGTTAAGTATATATACGAGCAAATTCCTGCTCATGAACATGAACTTGACATTTTTCAAGAAACAGCAATTTCATCAGAAAATTTAAAAATTATGTCAGACCAATGGATTATACGATTATATAAATCGGCTCTCGAAGCTGATAAAAGTCTCGTTATGCAAGTAATTGAAGAAATTCCTGACCAACAAACTTTTTTAGTGCGATCGCTAACCAGACTTGCACGTAATTTCCAATTTGAAAAATTAATCGACTTAGCCGAACCTTTATTACCGAAAACTTATTAATCTATGAGTTACGATCCTTTGCTCGAACTAACAGGTAATATTCTTTTGGTAGATGATCTACCAGAAAACTTACAACTTCTTAGCGAGTTAGTACTTAAACTTGGCTACACCGTTCGCAGCGTTACGAGTGGACGGATGGCGATTAAAACAGCAAAGGTGAAACGACCAGATCTTATTCTCTTAGATATTAAGATGCCAGACATGGATGGCTATCAGGTTTGTCAGGCTTTTAAAGCTGATCAAGATTTGAAAGATATACCTGTGATTTTTATCAGCGCCTTAGATGATGTTTTGGACAAAGTAAAGGCTTTTTGGGCGGGTGGAGTCGATTATATTGTGAAACCTTTCCAACGCGAAGAGGTTGCAGTGCGAATAGAAAACCAACTAACTATTCAACGACAGAAACGCTGTTTACAAGATGAGATTTCTAGACGTAAAGAAACTGAAGAAATGTTATATCAGTCTAGAGCTTTAGTTACTAGTGTTTTAAATAGTGTCCAAGATGGAATTGCTGCTGTGCAAGCAGTACGCGATCCAACAACAGGCGAGATTATAGATTTTCGTTGCCTTGTGCTGAATCCTATTGTCTCCAAAATCTTTGATCGCGGTCGTGAGGATTTAATTGGCAAATTAGTGCTAAGAAGATTTCTGGAGAAATTTAACCCAATACTGCTTAAGCAATTAATTAATGTAGTTGAAACAGGGATTCCGCTAGATCAAGAAGTATATTATCCGTCAGAACCTATTGGCTGGTATCAAGTGATTGCAGTCAAGTTAGGAGATGGTTTTACAGTGACCATACGCTACATTAAAATCAAAAAACAAGTCGATTCCTGATTAGTGGTTTGTAAGTTAAGATAGCATCATCAGCTTATTTTCGTTTTTGCTAATCACAAGCTATGAAAACTCTACGCCCTCTGCTCAAATTGACTCTCAAATTGACTATTGGCGCGATCGCTTTAACAATCGGAAGTTGTTCCTCGCCCGAAACTAACCTCGCTACTACTCCTATTGTGGCGCAACCTTCGCCATTGCCAATAGCTAAATCGCCAACAGCTAAAAATAATAACCTCCCGACTAGCTTCAAGAAAGTTACCGTAGTTCAAGGGTTAGAAAGACCTTGGGGAATGGCGTGTCTGCCTGATGGAGCCATCTTAATTACAGAGCGATTTGGCAGAGTTCAAATTCTGCGAAATGGAGTGCTTGAACAAGTAGCGATCGCTAAAATTCCTAATTTGTTTGTATCTGGACAAGCAGGTTTGATGGATATTTCACTACATCCACGATTTGCAGAAAATCGTTTAGTTTATTTTACCTATTCCGCTGGGGATTCCCAATCGAATCACACCAGTATTTTGAGAGCGAAATTTGATGGAAAGGCTCTTATTGATTCGCAAGTGATTTTTGAAGTAACTCCCTCAAAATCTAGCAATCAACATTTTGGTTCGCGGCTCACTTGGCTACCAGATCAAACGCTGTTAGTAGCGATCGGTGATGGTGGTAACGCACCATTAGAACTAAATGGCGAATTGATTCGTACGCAAGCTCAGAAGCTAGATAGTCAACTTGGTAAAGTCTTGCGTCTTAAGGATGATGGGTCAATCCCTAATGATAATCCTTTTCTAAAATCAGCTAATGTCAATCCCGCAATCTGGAGCTACGGACATCGCAATATTCAAGGATTATTTGCTGATCCAACATCGGGACAAGTATGGGCAACCGAGCATGGCGCTCGCGGTGGTGATGAAGTCAACTTAGTCGAAGCTGGTAAAAACTATGGCTGGCCAATCGTAACTTATAGCCAAGAATATTTTGGTGGAGACATCTCTAATGAGAAATCCCGCCCAGATATGATCAATCCAACGATTGTCTGGACTCCTTCGATCGCGCCTTCAGGTTTAGTTTTATATCGTGGCGATCGCTTTCCTAATTGGCAAGGCAATCTTTTTGCAGGTGCTTTAGTATCCAAAGAAGTTGTTCGCATCAAAATAGACAATAACAAAACCATAATTCAAGAATCTATTCCCATTGGGCAAAGGGTGCGTGATGTACGTCAAGGGAAAGATGGATTAATTTACATTCTTACTGATGAAAAAAATGGTCAATTAATTCGACTCGAACCACAATAATCTAAACTCGAATAATTAATTGGGGAGTGAAATACCGTCTTTTTTATTCGGGTTTTTTACCTACAGAATAGTTAATTGCGTAGCTCCAACTTAACAAGCGTAGCCACAGACGTGGGTTACTAGGTTCTAACCAAGTTTGACAGTTACGAATAAGCAGGGGCAACCATGCGCCTAAAAGAGCATTGGATAAAGAATTACGAGTGAATGAACCGTAACTACACAGCCATTTCAACAGATCCTTTGTACCTGCCATTTCGACAATCCAGAAAATGAGACGGGGATTTTTAAATGCGGCGACCAGAGCGAGGCGATTAAACATAAGCCAACTGAGACGATCTTTGATGAAGCGATCGCTAACTGTTTGCGGTTCATCAGCAAGTAAGCCAAAAAAAGTATTTAGCATCGAGTTAACACGTTCGGGCGGTAAATATTTTCCTGTGGGAACCATCATTCCTTTAGAAAATAGCCATGTGACGGCAATGTTGCTTTGATAGGCATTAATTTGATTGAGATCATCCACTTTGAGCAAATCATGCTTGAGTGCTGTGTCAAGTAAAGTTGCTAGACGGGGCAAGTTACGAACTAGTGAGCCAAAGCCCGTAAACACAAGTGGGGATTGTAATGAAGCCGCATCACCGATCGCTAAAATCCGATCAAACGCACATTTTTTAGAATTCTCATTGAGGCTGTAATGTCCCGTAATGTAACCAAAAGTTGCCTTCTTCCAGACCAGTTTATCCAGATCACAACGGCGATATTCAGGCAGAATCGTAAAGAAATCTTCATACAATTCTAGTAATGACCCTGCGTTCTCTGGATGAACTTGATGATAGTGGAATAGATAAATAGTTAGTTCTTTCTCTTCAGCAGGAAAGAGTTCCCAAATTAATTGTCGTCCACGGGAGATATCACCATGACTAAATAAAACGTCGCCATACTGTGAGTCCCATACAGTTTGATCAAGTCCTTCTAACACGGCTCCAACCGTCGGACAGACACTATCAAAGGCTTGTCCATCGTTAATCTGTTGAGCGATCGCTGAAGCCGAACCCATCGCATCAATTACTAATCTTGTCTGAATAGTAACGGGTTCACCTGTTTCTAAGTTTTTGGCATATACTACTGCGCTCTGTTCGCTAATAATCACTTTCTCAAACTCAGTGCGATCGCAAATCACTGCACCATATTTATGTAATTTTTTGCTGCAAATCTCTAACAAGCAATTAGTATTGATGGCGATATTTAGCACTGTAGGAGTATGCAAGACATTTGATTTTAGGTCTGGTGGATTGTTACCATCAAAAAACTTATTAAATCCATCCACATATTCAGCCGTAATCATGCTCTCAAATTCTTCTTTGGTGAATAGTCCAAAGTCAATCAAATTTTGAAATTCAGCCCGAGATATATTCCATTCACGATTCATGCGTCCAAAAGGAATCCGCTCCACTAGACAAACGCGATAGCCCAATTTTGCCATCATCGCCGCATGGATAGCACCTAACGCACCACCCAGATAAACAATGTCATATTCCAAATCCTGCTTTACAAGACTTGATTGGGAGTCGCGAAATATTACTTGTTTAGGAGTTTCAGTTGATTTTACACTTTCACGCCAACGCTTTTCCCACCAATAGACTCGATTGAGGTCATATTCGCCATTGGGAATGCGCTGAAAAAACTTGACAGTGAGGGGATATTCCTGAGCTAATGCCTCAAAAATTGATTGATCAGGCGCGATCGCAGGAGGCTGTTTAAATTCATAAGGAAAAGCTTGACGAACCGACTTAGTCAAGTGATCGAGAAACTCTTTCTCGCCATCCATTACTTCATCCGACCAGCGGAATACTTTGAGGTAAGTCGTGCGCTGTAATGTCCAGAGAAATATCGATAACTGCGCGATCGTACCAGAGCGATTTTGGCGATCAAGAATAAAACCATGCTTTGCAGCGGATTTTCCCCCAAAGGGAGATTGGTACTCAGACTGGAGCCATGTCTTCACGGCTGCAACTTGAGGTGTAGGGATCTCGATGTAAAGTAACTGCTGCATGGCTAAATCAATATCTTCAGTGTTCTAATTTTGGCATATATCGTGATTTGAATCAGATTCGCAAGTTTTCTAACTGCGTAATCCACTGATTAAAATGCGGACATTTTTCTCTAATACTTGCCAAACCAATTTTCTGTACTATCAAAGACCCAGCAGATACTTTTTCGTAAGTAGGAACAAATTGAAAAATTCTTTTAGAAGGAGCGGTATTTGCACCTTGGTTAATTAGTTCAGGAGAAGAAAAACTATGACAAACATTTGATAATTCTTGAATTTCTTGCTCATACTCAGGAAATCTTTCTGATAATTTTTCTGGTTGGACAAGAATTAAGGTTTCAAATTCATGCAATTGAATATAGGGTATAAACCTTCGATCATCAATATCGTCGAAAAAAGCCTTTTCAAGGCATTCAATTTTTTGATAATACTCTAATTTCTTAGCTTCATCAAATTTTGGAAAATCATTCGGTAATGCGTATAAATCTAACATGGTTGTAAATCTTGCATCCTCAGATTTATCTTGCTTTAACCAGAGAATGATATCCCTTTTTACTTTTTCATAACTAGTTAATCCTCCTCGATACACTTTGTTTTTAGTACGTTTAGTTGTAATGCTATGTACAGATATAGAAATATTAAAATATCCTAAGTGTTCAGCTAAAGTTGTATTTACAAATTCTTCTTCTGTCTGACCTTCTGCAATAACATGTAAACGAATCATCAGCTAGGTCTCCCACCGATAACATTTTTATTCCATAGTTCAGATAATGAGTATTCTTCTAGCCAATCTTCCAGATCTGCCTCAACTAATCTGTTAAAAGAAGATTCTCGGTCATTTCTTTCAACAACAATAATATCTTCTGGCTCAAAACAATCCACTAATAACGGTGATTGAGTCGCTAAAACTACTTGGCAACGATTAGAAACACTATTAATTAAGCTACCAATAATATTAATCGCATAGGGATGTAATCCTAGTTCTGGCTCATCTAAAATCAAAACATCAGGCAGACTATCAGGAGGTTGGAGCAAAAGAGTTACTAAAGCCATTACTCTTAATGTCCCATCTGATGCTTGGTCAGGGCTAAAAAGTAACCCACTACCTTTTTCTGCCCATTGTAGAAGCAAGGGACTATCTCCACCTGAAAATAAGAAATCTCCGAAAAATGGAGCAATTTGTCTAATTGTTTCTACAATTCTTTGATAATAACGAGGCTCTTTTTCTCTAATTCTTAGAAGAAAAGGTGCTAAGTTCCCAGCATCTTCTTTAAGATAGTAATTGTCATTGATACTTGATCTGTTTTTGATACTTGCAGTTTCTGTTGTATCGTGAAATTGATACACATTAAGAGATTGCATCAGACTATAGATATCTTTAGCCTCTTGATTATATAGTTTGATATCAAGTAGTTTTGATTCTTTATGTCCTGCATCTAGAGAATTCCAATCTACCCAACGCTTGACTGTGTTCTGAGAAAAGCGGTATTTCTCTTCAGCAAATATAAATGTGTCTGACGCTGCATGAAAAAGCCTAAGAGAATAATCGTTTTTGCCAGAGTTAGACTCAAAGTTAAGTTCGGCTTCAATTTGTGGAGTAACTGCGGCTCCATCAAACAAGAAAGAGTCTGCTCCACCTGATCTAGCTACAAAAAATTGTAATTGCCCCGAGGGTTTCATCATCCAATTTAGCAACTTAAAAAAAGAAATAAAATTAGATTTACCTGAACCATTCGCGCCAATTAGAACGTTGATGGGAGATAAATCTAAATCTAATTCTTTAATTGATTTATAGCCTTTAATGCTGATATGTTTAAGCATGACTATCGCTCAATTTTACACTTAGGGTTTAACAATCAAAATGCCATAAGCATCGGGATTGAGGTACTTACGAACTGCGGCTTGGATATCTTCTTTAGTGATTGCCTTAATCAAATCAGGATAATTTAAAGCAGGTTCTAGCGAACCGACAATGCGATCATAGTAGCCGTAAATACCTGCACGTTCTTTCGGCGATTCGTTGCCAAATATAAAGCGATTACTGACCTGAGTCCGAATCTTGGCTAGCTCTTCATCAGTAACGGGAGTTTCATGCAATTTAAGAATATGTTCACGAATTACTTGCTCAACGATCGCTATATCTTCCACATTCAACTTCGCAAATACTTGGAAAGTTCCTTGCCAACGCATTGCCGAATTACTGACCGAAATGCGATCAACAATACGCCGATTTTCGCGTAAGTCTTGTACCATTCGTGAAGTGCGCCCACTACCAAGAATATTCGCAAGAATACTTAATGGATAAGTTTCCGCCAGTTCTACTAATCCAGGCACGCGCCAAGACATACTAAGTCTTGCTTGCTTCAGGCTAGTATCAATTACTTCGCGACGCACAATTGAATCAAAAGGGAGTTCGGAAGTAAAAGTACAAGAGGTCGGTTTAGAGGCGATCGCATCTCCCTTAAAATAGTCAGCAATCACGCCAATCATTTCCGATACGGACAAATTACCGACAACCGCAATTGTCATGTTTTGCGGCGCATACCATTTGCGATGGAAAGATAACATTTGTTCCGAAGTTACTGTGGAAACAACATCTACAGGACCTAGCACAGGACGGCGATAGGGTAACTGCTCATAAATCATTTCAGAAATATGACGATAGATACGGCGATCAGGATTGTCTTCACTACGTCTTATTTCTTCCAGCACCACATGACGTTCGCGCTGAAATTCTTCATCGGGAATACTTGCTTTGAGAACAACGTCTAGTTGCAAAGGAGCGAGCTTAGCAAAATCTTGGGGAGCAACATTAATATAAAAATGTGTATAGTCTTGACTGGTCGCAGCATTAGTATTGCCACCATGAGACTCGATCGCTTGTTCAAATTCTCCTAAGCCAAGGCGATCACTACCCTTAAACACCATATGTTCTAAGAAATGCGCCATACCGTTGATGTCGTCGCTCTCTACAGCAGAGCCAACATTAACCCAAATGCTAAGGTTAACTGCATCCACTGGAATCTGTTCGGCAATGATTCTCACCCCATTTGGGAGAGTATGTTGAGTAGGCGCAGTTGAACTTGTAGGAATAGTAGCTTGATCAAGTTCGGCTTGATCAAAAGCAGCTACATCTAACCGACACGGAATGACGATCGCTGGCATGGCAAATTTAAGGGTTTTACTAAAGTTTTACTAAATTTTTTGTTTGTTATAGTTGCTGCCATTCATTGTGAGAAGAGTCAAAGAAATTAAACACCTTGTTTCTCAGACTTGGGCTTAAAAAATTTATAATTTTTCGAGAGCCTGCAATTTGTAATAAGCTTCTCGCAATGGCAAGCTAGAAGTATCTTCTAGCATAGCAGCAAAATCATAAGACACTTGGTAAGCAAAGCGTGCTTTTGGCAGATTTCCAAAAGATAAGTACAAATCACCTAAATATCGCTGCACGATTGACGCTGTTTCACGATCGCCCATGATCAAAGCCAAGCTAGAACGATTTTGCAACAAATCCTCGATCCGATGGAAATTAGGAACTTCGAGATATGCTGCAATCAGGCGATCGCTAGCGACTGCCATCAGCGCATAGTTACGATATTGACGAGCGATCGTTAGAGCCATCCCATAGTCAGTAATCGCTGATTTGTAATTATCTAGAGCCATCAAACTATCGCCACTATTGACGTAGACATAGCCCTCCCCGATCGATTCGTAGATTGGATACTCTTTAATTGATGCGTAATAAAGCTTGATCGCAGCAAGATGGTTGCCATAGCGACTTGCAATTAACCCTTTATTATTTAAAGCGATCGCTGTATTCAACCCTTGATCATTTTGAATGGCAAGATCAAGTGTTTGCTTATTCAATTTCGCAGCCGATTCTAATTTATTTTGAGCAATCTCAAAACTTACCAGATTATTTGAGCTTTGTAACTTAGCCCCGTTATCCTTCAATGTATTGGCATAGCCTAGTCGCTGACGAAGTGTATCTTGAGCCGCATTGCTGCCTCCCATCAGTTCATAGGCATCACTTACTCGTGCCAAAGTATAGGAAATAGCGGCTTGGTCATTAACGCGACGGTAATGACCGATCGCATAGAGCCAAGTTTTAATCGCCTCGCGTGGCTTTCCATCTTTGAGTTGACCATCACCTAGATCAAACAAGCGATCAGCTTCATCTCGTACTGATCGATTTTCTAAACTAACAGTTGTTTGTGCTTGAGTCGGCATTGGGACAATGATTGCCCCCACAAGAGCCGCTAAGATCATCGCTCCAAGATTAGCAACTGATATTCTCTGACGTTTTCTAGACATAGCCCTACAATCCTCACCAAAAGGTGCACACATTGTAGCGACATAAAAGCAATTTTTTATAGAATATTTCTGACAATTTCTGACATTACAGGGCTTTAGGCTAAAATATACTCAAAATTTTTTAAGTAACGCTCAAAACTAAGCCTTTAAGATATGCACCTTCAGCATGAAAAATGCTAGTGGGATGATCAGCAGGATGGGTCAAATGATGTAAAACTTGAATCGTCCTGCCAGACTCGATCGCTGCGGCAGTAACTGCACCTGTAAAATTCTCTACATTTACCACCTGCGAACAAGAGAACGTAAATAACATCCCCCCACTTTTTAATTTAGATAAAGCCTGTAAGTTCAATTTTTTATAGGCTTGCATTGCTGAATGTCGCGCTGACAAGTTCTTCGCAAAAGCAGGCGGATCAAGCACGATCGCTTCATAATCTTGATCACATTCTTTAAGAAAATTAAATACATCTCCCGTAAAAGAAGTATGCCTCGCCTGACCTTCAAGATCACAATTTGCAGAAATATTCCGATCTGTCCATTCCATCGCTTTCACAGAACTATCAATCGAATGTACTTCTTTTGCACCCCCTGCTAGTGCATAAACTGAAAATCCACCCGAATAGCAGAAAGTATTTAAAACCTTTTTACCTTGAGCATATTGCCCAAACAAACGCCGATTTTCACGTTGATCTAAGAAAAAACCTGTCTTTTGTCCTCTTTCCCAATCCACAATAAAGCGATGCCCATATTCTAATATTTCGGCATTTATCTCTGCATTATCACTAGAGCGATCGCCAATTAAAAAAGCATCCTGCGACTGAGTTTGTGATCCCCGCGATAGGGTTGCTGCACTTTTGTCATAAACCGACTCTAAGCGATCACCATAAATCTCCTTAAGTATCTCTGCAATCTCCTGACGATAACGATATGTTCCTAGAGAATGGCATTGCAAAACCGCATTACTACCATAAATATCAATAATTAATCCTGCTAAACCATCACCTTCCGAATTAATCAAACGGTAGCAATTTGTGTCTGGATTATCAATCAATCCTAATTTTTTTCTCAGAATAAAAGCTTGCTTAAGGCGATCGCTCAATAATTGTTGAATCGTCTCAACAGGCTGAAACGATAATACTTTGATCGCGATGCTGCCCATACCCCAGAGACCAATCGCTAAAAACTTGCCATCTTCGCTATAGGCTTCAATCAAATCGCCATCACTAATTTCTCCTTGAACTTTGGCGATCGCGCCCGAAAAGATCCAAGGATGGAACCGCTGAACCGCATCGACTTTTTTACGATGAATAATCGCACGGGGCAACGATAACATGGCAGATAACTTCTCAGTAAGAGGGGTTGCTAACCATAGCACAAAAAGGCAAAGTGAAAGAATTGCACTCTACATTTTGCGAACCAACTTGTGAACTAAATCAAGCAGATTAAGCACTTTGCCGAAAGCGTATGGGATCGCGATCGCTACAGGCTAAAGCAAATATTTTTTTTGTGTTATTCTCAAGAAGCTATCGTTATTGATAATGCTATGACTTCTGCGGAGACCACCTATTCACCTGAATCACTCAAGGCTGAACTCAACTTAAAAGGTTGTCGCATGACGCCGCAGCGCGAGGTGATTTTAAATACGTTTCAAACATTGCCTGAAGGCGAGCATCTTAGTGCCGAAGATTTATACGAACGTCTGAAAGCCCAAGGTGGAAATATTAGCCTTTCGACAATTTATCGTACCGTCAAGATGATGGCCCGAATGGGGATTTTACGAGAATTAGAACTTACAGAAGATCATAAACATTATGAAATCAATCAGCCAAAACCTCATCACCACCATCATCTAGTCTGCGTCAAAACGAATCGTGTCATTGAGTTTAAAAATGACCAAATTCTGACTATTAGCAAAAAAGTTGCCGACAAATTTGGTTTCTCAGTTCTCGACTGTCAACTCACAATTATTGGCGTTAGCCCCGAAGGACAGCGCTCAATTTTTTAATATAGATATTCTGGATTAGACCTTCTGGGCTAGATCTTAGAAAAACCTTCTTGGGCATAAACACGAAATCTTTCTAGATCTGCTTGCAAGGTAGACTTCACAATCTTCCCTAAAAACAAATTATCCATAATCTGTCCGATCGCAGGGATTGCATAGGCAATACTTAACTTAACTATGGTTGTATTGTCGGGACGACCATAAAAACGCACTGCTCCACGGTTTGGTAAGCCGCCAATAGATTCCCATTGAATAATTTGATTAGGAATTTGTTTGAGAATCCGAGATTTCCAAGTAAAAGTTAAACCACTTGTGCCAAGCTTCCATGCTGACACTTCAGGATCTGAGGTGATTTCCACAGAGTCAATCCACTTCATCCAACGGGGCATTGCTTTCAAATCTGACCACAACGACCATGCATATTCTACGGGAATAGTTACTTCAGTTTGGACGGTATGTTCGAGCCAGTCACTCATTGAATAATAGTTAATTGTTACTAGTTGTTACTTACACCAATCATATAACAAACCCCAATATTAAGGTTTTTAATCAATCCTTATAAAGAGCCAAAATATGATCGCACATCTAAGTAAAAATCAAAAAGCGGCAAAGTTGCAAACTGTCGTCTCCTCTTTTTTAGCTTAAGTTTAAATGTTATGACTCGGAAAATAGTTTAAGAAGACTAGACTAAATGACAACAATTGTAATAAAATGCTTAAAATATATAGCTAGTTTAACCACTGGAAGAGTTAACTGTGGGTCTATTACGCCATTTTACAAAAGACATCGGTATTGACTTAGGTACTGCCAACACACTCATATATGTGTCTGGCGAAGGTATTGTTCTGCAAGAACCATCAGTTGTTGCGATCGATCAACGCGATAAGACTGCATACGCGGTCGGTGATGAAGCAAATAAAATGATCGGGCGCACCCCTGGCGATATCATTGCCGTTCGTCCGCTTAAAGATGGAGTGATTGCTGACTTTGACTCGGCTGAGTTGATGCTGCGCTGCTTTATTAACAAAGTCAAAAAAGGTGTTTTTAATCCTCGCATCGCGATCGGTATTCCTAGTGGGGTAACAGGCGTGGAATGGCGAGCCGTAATGGATGCTGCTCGTCGGGCTGGGGCTAGCGAAGTCTACCCAATTGATGAACCAATCGCCGCTGCGATCGGTGCTGGGTTGCCCGTCACTGAAGCAACTGGCAACATGATCATTGACATTGGCGGGGGAACAACCGAAGTCGCAGTCATGAGTTTGCAAGGGATTGTATTAAGTGAGTCGGTCAGAGTTGCAGGCGATGAACTCACCGAAGCAATCATGAAATACATGAAAACTGTGCATAATCTTGTGGTTGGTGAGCGTACTTCTGAAGAGATCAAAATTAAAATTGGATCTGCTTATCCGATCAAAGAAGAAACTTCGATGGAGGTGAGAGGCTTGCATTTATTGTCAGGCTTGCCGCGTACCGTCACTGTCAAGTCTTCAGAAATTCGTGAAAGTATGAGTGAACCACTTTCAGTAATTATTGAGGCGGTAAAGCGGACTCTAGAGCGCACTCCGCCTGAGCTTGCGGCTGATATTATTGATCGCGGCATCATGTTGGCTGGTGGTGGGGCATTGCTCAATGGCATTGACACTTTAATTAGTCACGAAACAGGGATTATTACTCATATTGCTCCTGCTCCACTTAATTGTGTAGTCATTGGTGCGGGTCGCGTTTTAGAAGATTATAAAAATCTTGGGCGTGTCCTCACTAGTCGCATGAAAAATTTATAGGCTTACAGGTAGATTTTTCATGGATTCTATTCGTAGTTGGTGGGAGCGCTACAGCTTTCAAACCTCTGTGGTTGCCGTTGGAATTGGGTTAGCTTGGGTAATACGTCAAACACAAGGCGTAGCGATTATGGAAACCTATCAGTTTCTAAGTCGTCCTTTCCAATCGGGTGTAACTAAGCAAGAGTTATTGCAAGATGCTCAAGTGCGAGAATTGCGCTATCGCTTAACTGAACTAGAATCTCAGAACCAGCGGATGAAAGAACTTTTAAAGATAAAAGTTAATCCCATAAAAAATGAGGTTTGGACTACGGTGATTGGTCGTGGTGCTGACTCTTGGTGGAATCAGATCCTAATTGGCAAAGGTAGCAATGATGGGATCAAGGCAGGGGCTGTCGTTGTTGCTCCAGGTGGTTTGGTTGGTCGAGTTACCAATGTCTCGCCTAACAGTAGTCAAGTTTTACTGATTAGTGATCCTAATAGTCAAGTTGGAGTTGTAGTTAGCCGCAGTCGTTTTAGCGGGATGCTCAAAGGACAAAGCCAAAACACAGCTGTATTGGAATTTTTCGAGCGCGATCCCGATGCTAAGGTAGGTGATATTGTCCACACTTCACAATTTAGTACACTATTTCCTGAAAATGTTCCTGTAGGTCGTATTAAGTCAATCAATCTCGATAAGCAACCATCTCCTGAAGCAATTATTGAATTTTCAACTCCACTTGGTTTACTAGAATATGTGGAAGTATATCCGTTCCAAAAAAAGCTGTAAAAGCGATATTGAGGTTTTACATTAACCTATCTTCAAGCTTTAAAATCAATTAACTAAGTCTCCGTAAATGATTGAGCGCAAAGTTTCTTTATCAAAAAAGCTTTTAAATTGGACAGTAACTATTGGCTCTGTACTAATATGCATTTTGGCAATGTATACCAGATTGCCAGGGATGACGTTAATGGGGATAGCGCCCAATTGGTTGCTGATTTGGCTAGTGGCGTGGAGCGTCAATCGTCCAGTATTTTTGTCAGTGATGGCGGGTATTGCTTTAGGTATGTTGCAAGACAGTATGACATTTGCTGATGTGAGAGCGGCTCCAACTCATGCGTTAGGATTAGCGATCGCGGGTGGAATTACATCGCTTTTACAAAAGCAGCGCTATATGCAAGAAGATTTTGTGTCGATCGCTTTAATTGTGTTTGGCATGGCAGTGATTGTCGAAACAATGCACGCAGTCCAGCTAACTTTTATGGGCGCAGGTATGGACAATGTATGGACTTTACAACAACGAATTGCTCTGAGTTCAGCAATTGTCAGTAGTTTATGGTCACCTGTGATTTATTTTCCGCTCAGTCGTTGGTGGCGATCGCTAGAAAGAAAAGACGATCAACTTTAAAACCAGTTATTTTCAGACTTTAAAATATTTCTAGATTTATAGCGATACTTAAAGATGGCGATCGCTATAAATTATGAACCTTACGTTCAAAACTGCTAAATTTAACTAATAATTAAGTAAGACTGTAATTAAAATTACTCTTAAATTACCTTTCTAGACTGTTTTTAGATCCTTGTTAAGCTAAGCCCCCGTAAATCATATGCCTAAAAAGTCCACAGTTATTTCTCCCTCGATCCTGTCTGCTGACTTTAGCCGTTTGGGTGACGACATTCGTGCAGTTGATGCGGCGGGTGCAGATTGGATTCATGTTGATGTGATGGATGGTCACTTTGTCCCAAATATCACAATTGGACCATTGATTGTTTCCGCAATCCGTCCTGTTACTACCAAGATTTTAGATGTGCATTTGATGATTACTGAGCCAGAAAGATATGTGGCTGACTTTGCAAAAGCAGGTGCAGATATTATCACGGTTCATGCTGAGCATACTGCTTGCCCTCACTTGCATCGCAATCTTTGCCAAATCAAAGAACTCGGTAAACTAGCTGGTGTTTCACTCAATCCTTCGACTCCTCTAAGCTTTATTGAGTATGTTCTCGATCTTTGCGACTTAGTATTGATTATGAGCGTCAACCCTGGGTTTGGCGGTCAGAGTTTTATTCCTAATGTCATTCCTAAGATCGCCAAGTTGCGTCAAATGTGTGACGATCGCGGACTTGATCCTTGGATTCAGGTTGATGGTGGTCTGAAAGCAAATAACACTTGGCAAGTTCTTGATGCTGGTGCTAATGCAATCGTAGCTGGTTCGGCAGTATTTAATGCTCCTGACTATGCTAAGGCGATCGCCGATATTCGCAATAGTAAGCGTCCTGAGTTAGTTACTGCTTGATATATACCTAACTAAAAAGAGAGGGTGGCACATTTGATTACCCTCTCTTTTAGAGATTTTTGGGAAGTGGTTTACATAATCACAATGAAGTTTATGAGCCGTTATCTAAAGCGCGATCGCCAAATCGAAAATCCTGAAAACCTATCTCGCGATTCCCCACAAGAGCGCGTTGAGATGTTTTTTTGTTTAATACCTGTGTTTGGCTTGATTCCCTCTGCGATCGCTTTAGTTCGACAGAGGAGCAGTCGTAAGGTGAGAGATGTTAGCCAAGTGGCGATCGCTTTAATGCTTACTTGGGCGATCGCCTATGGGGCGATGGGCGGTGTGCCAACCGAGGGGGAGACATTACAAGTTACATCTGAATTATTCAAAGCATCATTGAGTTCGGGCTATTTTGTAATCTGTATGTATTTGATGTATCGTTTATATCGACAGCAGACGATTGCAATTCCTTGGGTGAAAGCTAATTCAGAACAGAAAGAATCGCGATCAGCAAAACGCGATCAAAAGCCTGATAATTAGAACCTATTTATTTAGAATCGCGATTGATAGTACAAAGCATTACCAATTCCAATCAGTCTTAATTTAAGGAGAATTATTTATGGATTTGCAAAACAGCAGACGTGCTGCGGGCGGATTTATTAGAGACTTTCAACTGTTTATTAAAAAAGGGAATGTAATCGACTTAGCCGTTGCGGTAATTATTGGCGGCGCTTTTGGTAAAATTGTCACCTCTTTAATTGAGGATATTATTACCCCCTTACTACTTAATCCCGCACTCAAGGCTGCCAATGTTGAAGACTTGGCAAAGCTACAAGTCAATGGTATTAAATATGGGGTATTTATTGCCGCAGTAATTAATTTTATAGTTGTTTCTTTTGTAATCTTCTTGCTCATTCGCTCTTTTGCGGCTATGAAGCGTAAAGAACAACGGGAAGAAGCTGTAGTTGAAGCCAAAAAACCTGATCCTCAAGAACGTTTAACTTTAGCTATGGAACGCTTAGCTGAAGTGATGGAATCCAAATAGAATAAAAGTGTGCAGTAAGCTCACAATTTGATCTTATTGATTGAGAACAATAATTCGAGATTGCTTGCATATCATGTCATTTAGACAATTTAGAAAAAGAATCTGCTGCTTTTTATCTATATCTTGGGCAATTTTAGGAGTTGCTATTGGGTTAAATGCTTGCATTAGTCCTAATAATGACAAAAAAACTGAAGAGGTTACTAAGTCCCCTGTTCCTATTTTCTTATTTATCCAAGCTTCTCCCGATGGTAAAACAATCGAGGGAATTGTGCCATCCGATCTAGTAGAGCAGTTTGGTAGTTTAGATCGGGTGATTCAATCGATTCCTGTAGGAAGCAAGTTTTTGTTAATGCAGTTTGGCAAACCACTGGGGATGTTTCAAGTTAGTGCGGTGCGCGGCTCGGATGCTTTTGGTGCGATCGCTAGTTTTAAAGTGCAAACAATAAACGAAAGCGAAAAGAATCAATCTGTTAAAGGAATCGATCCGACGATATTGCGTCAGCCAAATTTAACAATTGTGGCAAGCGATCGCCTTGATTCAACTCAAAACAGCGATCGCTCTTACTTTTTTAATTGTCCGAGTAAAATCCAGCCCCTTGTTCTCGAAAAATCTCGTAATTTATTTGTCAAACTTGGTGCAAATCAAGACGCAGTTTCGCAAGTTGCGATCGCTTCGCTAGTATGTGCTGACATTGACGGTGATAACCAGCCTGAGATATTTGCAGGTTTACGCCTCGATAATCCCATTCGTCCTGTAGGATTTGAGCCGCAGGTGTGGAAAGATTTTTTGTCACGTTCTGCCTTAGAGCGTCAAGAGTACAGCATATTAGCGATGTTGCGAAAATCTGCAAGTGGCGATTGGATAGCTGAACCAATTCTGACCCATACGCGAGCGCTTTCTTATATTAATGACAGCGTGA
>JAYVVP010000122.1:0-5348 GCA_043786935.1 Pseudanabaena sp.
ATTTACCTGACGGCTTATTTCCTTGGCAAGAACCTGAACAAGTCGTAGTTTTAGACGATCCAACCCTTAGCAGTGAATTATTTACAGGTCGCTTGTTTGAGTTAGAGACTGATGGTACATATCAGCCAAATGTGACTAGGTTTCAGCAATTGCGTGTTTATTTACAGGCGATTTTAGGTAACATGAGTCAAACTCTTAACGAACCTCTAGTTTTTCCTGAAATCATTGCGAAATCGTTGTCTTGAAACAGATATTAAGCTTACGTCCTCTGTATAGCTGTAGTCACTTGAATTAGGACAAATCAAAACCCAAGAATCGCCGCCACTAGTCTTTTGGTTTTGTATTCTAACAAGACTGGCGACAGCTACATATCATATCTGGAGAAACCTATAAAACACGTTAAAATGGTTTCTCTTGCAGTGATTTTAGAAGAGTTGAAGAGTTTATGCTTGCAAAACGGATTTTACCTTGTCTAGACGTTAAAGCAGGTCGCGTCGTCAAAGGAGTTAACTTTGTCGATCTTAAGGATGCTGGCGATCCTGTAGAACTAGCGCAAGCCTATAACCTCGCAGGAGCTGATGAACTAGTATTTCTAGACATCACAGCCACTCATGAAGATCGCAGCACTATCTTGGATGTTGTCTATAGGACTGCGGAACAAGTTTTTATTCCACTTACAGTTGGCGGTGGTGTGCGAAATCTAGATAATATTCGCGAACTTTTGCGAGCAGGTGCAGATAAAGTAAGTATGAATTCGGCAGCTGTGAAAGATCCAGACTTGATTAATCGCAGTAGCGATCGCTTTGGGAATCAGTGCATTGTCGTCGCGATCGATGCTCGACGCAGGAACGATCCAAATAACTTAGGCTGGGATGTATATGTACGCGGTGGACGGGAGAATACGGGGCTTGATGCTCTCTGGTGGGCGCAGGAAGTAGTCAAGCGTGGGGCTGGTGAAATTTTGCTGACAAGTATGGATGCTGATGGAACCAAGGCAGGTTACGATCTTGCCCTCACTCGTCAAGTTGCTGATTTAGTAGAAGTTCCTGTGATTGCGTCAGGTGGTGCTGGTAATTGTGAACATATTCTTCAAGCGGTGACTAAAGGCAGGGCTGAGGCGGCTTTACTGGCTTCTTTGCTCCACTATGGAGAGTTAACGATCGCCGAGATTAAAAATTATCTTAGTGATAATCAGATTCCTGTACGATCGCTATCTTAATTTATATCGCGGCTTCTAAAGATAGTCGTAGCTACATATAGCGTTTTTCAATATTGAGAAAGGCGGCTTCCTTCATGATCACCATAAACCCTGATGTAGCGACAAACTAAGTCCACTAAATCAGTTTTGGAGTTTCTTCTCTAATTTCTGACTAGCTTGAGACATCGAAAAACAAAACATCCAATAGATTAAAGCGACAAATAGATAGACTTCGGCATAGCGACCGATAAACTCTGGCTGCGATAACACAGTCCGCGACACACCCATCAGATCAACTAGCCCCACGATCGCGACTAAAGAAGTGTCTTTAAATAAACCTATAAATTGACCGACGATCGCAGGGATCGAAGCTTTGAGAGCTTGAGGCAAAACGATTAAAGCGATCGCTAAGGGCGTACTTAACCCTAATGCTCTAGCGGCTTCGGCTTGTCCTTTAGGAATTGACTGCAAACCACCACGGACATTTTCAGCAAGATAGGCTGCGCTAAAGAGAACAAAAGCAGCGATCGCTCTCAAAACACGATCAATTTCCAATCCTGCTGGTAAAAACAACGGCAACATAACCTGTGCCATAAACAGAATGCCAATCAAAGGCAATCCGCGCACAACTTCTATATAAAAAATACAAAACCATTTGATTAGCGGTAAAGTACTCTGTCTTCCTAATGCTAGCAACACTCCTAATGGGAAAGAAAAAACGATTCCAGAAATCGCCACGATCAAGGTCAAAATCAATCCATTCCAGACATTTACATCAACAGGAGTTAGCCCAAAATTACCACCAATTAGCCAAAGAGAAATCGGTAAAGATGCTAACCATGCAATTGATAAAACTAGAGAACTTTGTTCAAATCGCTTGCATTGCTGACCAATCACAAAACCAATCGCGATCGCGCCACTAATTGATAATGTTAGAACTTTCGAGACGGCATCAATAGGCAACAAAATCGCCAAAGCTATAGATAATGAGCTAATCGCGATCGCCACAAAACGACTAAATCTTCCCCAGAGTCCCCAAGATATACCTGCGAGAGTGCCGACAATCGCTAAATTGCACCACAATCGCCAAAACTCCTCAACAGGATAAAGTCCAACTAAAAACAATCGTAAATTGCTACTTACGACTTCCCATTGCGCTTTGGTCGTTGTCCAAATCCATACACCACTTACAAGTTGATAGATCAAGTAAACGCAAACAATCGTAAGTAAGCTATTAAACCAACTGCTAAATAGATTCTTTTTTGCCCATTGCCAAGGATTTTGCGATACGTGGGGCGGCAGCGTAGCCGAAGTTTGCGTCATGAGGCATTTATAAAATTATCAACAAAAAATTTAGGAGCGACATGATCACCATATCGCCCTAATTATGCATCAAATAGAAAAATGCATCAAATAAAAATAGGAGATAAAAATATAGAGAGGCTTTGCAATTGTTATCTTTTATACTTTTCAGAGGCAGGATCGCCTTTGTAAGGCTGTGCACCAGTAGCAGGAAAATCATCTTTGTGTGGAGTGAAGATTCTCGCGATCGCATCGCTTAAATATTCCACTGTATTCACGAATTTTTGGGTTAAACCGTTCATAACTATCACCATAAAAGGAATATCTAGAGAACTTGAGTTAGGATCGTTTTCCTTCCTATTCATATACTAGTACTGGGATATGTCAGGGTTCGCTGATTTTAAACTAGCGCAACAATTATTTGCTCTTCGACACAGATTTAGAGAGAGTAGTGCTTCATGCCTCTTTTGCTAGGATATAGATACCTACATAAAATCGGTAAATTGAGTCAGATGATACCAAAACTTAAAATTTGTTATTGTTTGGGACAGTTTTGAGGGAAAATACACCTAATTGAGTACAAATCTTTAAAGCAATTGTAACTATGGTCGCTGCACCCTCCAAACCTCAAACCCTTGAGACTCTCTGCATTAACTCCATCCGCTTTTTATCGATCGATGCGGTCGAAAAAGCAAAATCTGGTCACCCCGGTCTGCCGATGGGAGCAGCACCAATGGCTTTTGTGCTGTTCGATCAGTTTTTGAAATTTAATCCTAAAAATCCTAAGTGGTTTGATCGCGATCGCTTTGTATTGTCGGCAGGGCACGGCTGCATGTTGCAATATTCATTGCTACACCTCACAGGTTATGACAGCGTACCTTTAGACCAAATCAAGCAATTCCGTCAGTTGGGCAGTGCCACCCCTGGTCACCCCGAAAACTTTGAAACCGCAGGTGTAGAAGTCACCACAGGACCTCTGGGTCAAGGTGTTGGTAATGCCGTAGGTTTGGCGATCGCCGAAGCTCACTTGGCTGCACGTTTCAACAAGCCAGGGCATGAAATTGTCGATCACTATACCTATGCGATCCTTGGTGATGGCTGCAACATGGAAGGCATCGCTTCTGAAGCTGCTTCTTTAGGCGGTCACCTCAAGCTAAGTAAACTGATCATGATGTATGACAGTAACAGCATTTCTATCGATGGCAGCACCGATCTTGCCTTTACCGAAAATGTTGGTATGCGCTACGAAGCATACGGCTGGCACGTCACCTATGTAGCTGATGGTAACGAAGACTTGGAAGCGATCGCTAAAGCGATTGAAGAATCAAAAGCAGTTAAAGACAAGCCTAGCTTGATCATTGTGACCACTACTATTGGTTTCGGCTCACCGAAGAAAGCTGGTACTGCTGGGGTTCACGGGGCGGCTCTTGGTGGCGATGAAGTTGCCGCAACCCGCGCTAACCTTGGTTGGGAATATGCACCTTTTGAAATTCCTGCTGACGCGCTTAGCCGTTTTCGTCAAGCGATCAACAAGGGCGCAAAGGCTGAATCGGAATGGAATGGTCGTTTTGCAGCTTATGAAAAAGCTTATCCTACCGAAGCTGCTGAATATAAGCGGATCATGGTTGGTGAATTGCCAGAAGGTTGGGAAAAAGCACTTGAGCCTGTAGCTGAAAAAGAAACATCAACCCGTTTACTTTCGGAAGCTTGCTTGAATGCATTATCGTCTGTACTTCCTGAATTTTTGGGCGGTTCGGCTGACTTGGCTCACTCTAACATGACCTACGTTAAAGGTCTGCCTGACTTCCAGCACGGTTCTTACGAAGGTCGTAACTTCCGTTTTGGTGTTCGTGAACATGCGATGGGCGCAATCATGAACGGCATGATCTTGCATGGCGGTACAATTCCCTACGGCGCAACCTTCCTTGTATTTGCTGACTATATGCGCGGGGCAATTCGCTTGTCGGCATTGTCGGAAGTTGGTGTACTCTACATCATGACCCATGACTCCGTAATGTTGGGCGAAGATGGTCCAACTCACCAACCAGTCGAAACCCTCGCTTCTTTGCGGGTCATTCCTAACTTGTTAGTATTACGCCCTGCTGATGCTAAAGAAACTGTCGGTACTTATCAAGTCGCGATCGCCAATCGTAAGCGTCCTTCTCTAATGGCTTTCACTCGTCAAAATGTGAAGAACTTAGCTGGTACTTCCATCGAAGGAACCAAAAAAGGCGGTTACATTGTGGTTGATGCACCAAATCCTGAATTGATTATCATTGCAACTGGTTCCGAACTAGCTCTGGCGGTTCAAGCTGCCGAAGTTTTAGCTGCTGAAGGAAAGGCTGTTCGTGTTGTATCAATGCCTTCAATGGAACTTTACAACGAGCAATCTGACGCGTACAAAGAATCTGTACTTCCAGTTGCTGTCAAAAAGCGCGTCAGTGTTGAAGCTGGCAGCACTTTTGGCTGGCACAAATATGTCGGTTCTGAAGGAGAAGTCATTGGTATGGATACCTTCGGCGCTTCGGCTCCAGGTCCAACTGTTTATGAGAAGTTTGGCTTTACCGTTGATAAAGTGGTTGCCACTGCGCGTAAGGTTCTCGGCTAGTTTAAAAAATAAAGAGAGCAATTTTTGTACTCTCTCTTAAAAAAAGCTGCACTTAGTGCAGCTTTTTTATTTCTTTGATCGCTTGATCACTGTTTGATTTAAGTTAGATGCAATCTATTACAGAAAACTCATATTCATGTCCAAACAATTCTCAGCCCAATCTTGGCGATCGCCCTTATTTTGGATGGTTGTAGGATCGTTTGGGCTAGTGTCCATTTTAGAATTTTCTACCCCACCTGA
>JAYVVP010000123.1:0-14497 GCA_043786935.1 Pseudanabaena sp.
TAATAAAAGCTAGCCATAAGCTTTTAAAAAACTAGCATTTCTCGAATTAGCCATTTATTATCTTTTCGCACTAAATCATATTCAACCGTATAGTTAGAATCTTCTTTTGATGCGCCCCGATCAAGTTCGCCATTATTAAAGAAATTGCGAGACTCCGAGATTTTGGCTACTACTTTAGCTTTGCTATCACCATCAGGAGTGACTTTATCAATTTCACTTGATTTTACTTGGTACTGTAAATAAGAGTTAGTGGCTTTAAGTTCTTTAGCACGTCCTTTCCAGTCGCCCAGTGCAGGCTCAGCCAAAATTTCTTCTAGGAGATTGTCTTCATAGGTTTTGCCAAGCGCTTTTGATTTAGTTACTTGCCATGCTTCGATTACCTTAATGGCATTTTCTTTGTCTAAGAGTCCGGGTCGAGCGATCGCGGCTGGGCTATTTTCTTTAATTGCTGCAACTAAGAAAGTGATCGGCTTTTCTAGGGGTACAAATGCTTCTGAGCGAGATGCCCCGCTTAATGAACGAAATGCCCAAACAACTAGCCATATAGAGCTACCGAATAAGGCGATCGCGATCGCAATTACAGCAGCTAAACGACCAATACTAACTTTGCGTTTTGGTGATAACGAATTAACGGGAGCACTTGGACGCTTGATTTCTTTGACAGTTTCAGAACCATCTTTTGTCGTATTGCGTGCAGGTGGAACATTACTAAATCGCCGAGACTTCGACAAATCTCGTGAAGTACTAACGTTGCCATTAGAGGCGATAGAGGTAGAACGATCAAGGACGGGTGTAGCAGAGCGTTGAAAACGATTTGGAATTTCAGGCGCATAGTTAGAGAGTTTTGGTTCATTACTAACGCTATTCTCAAGATCACTCCTTAATGGTGGTAAGTCATCTAACCTAGTAGACACAGGATCGCCACCCACAGGCGAAGTCCAGTCAGATGATAGCGCTCCAGTATTTGGTAACTCTTCTAAGTAAGATTGCACCTGCTCGTCAGCAAAATAATCTTTGAGAGAGACGATTTGACTCATCAGATCGCGGAAATGCGGATAGACCTCTTCTTGCAGCCAACGTTCGCTATATAGACATAGACCAGGCAATAAATCGGGCGCACCTTCAGAATTTTGACGAATGAAAGCGATTTGATCTTCTTCCGCACTATTGTCAATTGCCGTACTTGCCTCTTCAGTTTGTCCCAACAATAAAGCACATACTGCTTTTTCGAGATATATATCCTGCTTGGCACTTAGCTTAACTAATAACCCCTTGGCGCGACGAATCAAGGCAGGCTGGCGTTGTGAGAAGCCACGCGCAATTAAGGCATATACCGCTAAATAAGTCGCAACTGAGGAGGGGCGGCGAGCTTCATCTTCAAACAAAGTTTGCTGCTCAATTACTGTCATATAGCTGCGTAATTGTTGAATAAATCGTAAAAAGTCGTCTATACCTAGACTGGAATAGTCATTGCCTGAGCCATCAATACCACGACGCGCATCGAGCATTTCTTGCAAAAGTGACATGCCTTTGCGATGTTCGTTAGTATGATTGTCAGGAGTTGCTAACAATTCGAGAATGCGATAGGGGCGTAAGCGAAATAAATCGGCTTGAATTTCGCTGCGAATGCTAAGAAATAATCCTTCACGCAATAAAATTTCTTGGGCAGATTCTAGTGATCCTGCTGCCGATTCGTATTCTCCTTGTTTCCAATATTCGCGACCTAGCTCTAAATAAGACAAAGATACAGAGAGTAGTAGATCAGGATCATGCGGCGAAATTCTAGAGGACTGCTGCTCTGCTTCCTCAGGGTCGTAATAGGGCTTACCAAGGAATAGGACTTTTTCGGACTCCCCAAGCTCGTACAAAATCAGCAATAAACCTGCAAAGTCTTTCTCGTCGGCTTCAATTTGGGGTGGCAGGGTGACAACTGGGCGATCGCTAACAGGCTCATCCAATGTAGCGGTGTCATTAGCTGAATTTGTGACACTTGGCTGACCGCGTAGTTGATCATGTTCCAGCAAAATTTCGTAAGCTTTATCGAGGATGCGCTTGCGAGAGGCGATCGCGGCATCAGAATATTCACGCCTTGGCATAGAAAGCAGGCGATCTCGATGGGCTTGATGGATCTTGTCTATTCCTGACAAGTGTGTCAAGCCAAGAATGCGGTAACAGTCTAGAGGAACTCTCACTTTACTTTCCTACCCAAAACTTCAATTGGAAGTGCCGATCTGAATACCGATAATGCCAACCTGTTTGCCTCTCAAAAAAAAGATGCTCCGTATCTAACGAAATCTAACAAATAAATACTTGATTCTATGAACTCAAATATTTGAGTACATAGAACGCCCGAATTATACACTAAGATAATTAACTTGGTGAAAACAAGCCAAATAAAATCAGTAATTCTGTTTACAAAAATTGGTTTCGATGAAGTGATCTCTTTGCTAAGAATCAAGAGCGATCGCTTTATCAATCGCTAATTTTTGATTAAGACGGATTTGATAAGCTTTTAATTCTATGGCTTTGAGTCCGCTAATGATGCAAAAACTATCAACATCAATGCCACGGGCTAACATTTCGATACACCAAGTATGCCGAGCTTGCTCGATCATCAGCGGTGATCCGTCCAGATTGCGATAAGGCTGTATCCATCGCGCCCAAAGTTGTTCGATTTCTTCTAAAGATAAGGACTTGCGATCGTCATTAATAAACATTGAATTAGACATTGAATCGATATTGTCATTTTTGAGATCTTTATGGTCATTCTTAAGATCATTCTTAAGATCATTTTTCCGAGTTTTGAGGTAAGCACTAAGAGGATTATTGGTCGCTGAGCCATAGCGATGACCGAAGATTTTTTGATTGAGTGGGACTGCTCGCCTCTTACCCATGGAATCATCAGCAGAGTCATTAGTGAGTAAAATACCGTGATTATCTTGCTGCTGATAGTCCTTTAAGCGCAACCGTGTAATACTGAGCGCCGTAAGCCCTGTGCCAAATAGCAAATAAGCGATCGCATAGTCTTTCACCCCAAATTTTTTAGCTTGCAAAAGAATTTCGCGAGAAGTCTCCGCTGGAATATCAACAATTGGTTGAACGGGGACGATTGGGCTGACCTCTTGAACTAAAATATCGACCAAAGTATTAATAAACTCATTGCGATCGCTCCAAATAGTCTGCACATCACTGGTCAAAGTGAGTACTGCATAGCCCAAAATACAGGTGTTTAGCAAGTTAGCTAGCTTAATCGGTGGCAAAGCATATTGCAGACGCGAATTTGCTAACACATCATGCATCGCTGTAGCGATCGTTTGATTGACCTGATTAATTCCTTGGGCAAGAGCTTGACGGCTTTCGAGCGGATATTGTCCTGCTTCACCTACCAGCGATCGAACCAGCTCAGGCACACTTTCTAGAGCTCGTAAAGAACTCTGGATATAATAATTTAAAAATCGGCGGAGATCGCTCTGACTAGAAATATCAGACATAATGAACGACTCTCCTACTTCAGCCAACACCAAATATTTTTGCAGGCATTCTTGCAATACTGCTAGCAATAAACCATGCTTATTACCAAAATGACGAAATAACGTTACTTCATTAACCTGAGCAAAGTCAGCAATTTGTCGTGTGGTTGTCTCGGTAATTCCTTTACTGGCAAACAACTCTAGCGCTGTATTCACGATACGTTGTCGAGTAGGAATTCGAGATACAGACATGGGCGCATGTACCATTGTGATAATTTGCAAGTACTACTTGCATTATTACTTAAAAAGCGGTTAGACTTGAGATATAACTGTAAGTGATACTTGCATCTCCTCTCCACCCCTAAAAGTTGTTATTTCATGACTGCCACTACTGAAGCCATCTCAACTGAACCGAAACTGAACTGGACAAATGTCTTCTTCTTCAGTGCTTTTCATCTCGCTGCCTTAGCTGCCCCTTTTTACTTTTCATGGCAAGCTGTAATTCTTACAGTTTTCCTACATTGGTTACTTGGTAGCATCGGCATCACTCTAGGATATCACCGATTACTCAGCCATCGTAGCTTTCAAGTGCCTCAGTGGTTGGAATACATTATCATTACCATCGGCGCTTTAGCCTTGCAAGGTGGACCTGTATTTTGGGTGGGAGGACATCGTCAGCACCACGGTTTTACAGAAGATAATCAGAAAGATCCTTACTCTGCAAATAAAGGTTTTTGGTGGAGCCACATCATGTGGATTATGTACTCCAAGCCTGAACATTTTCAGCGCTCAAACTACAGCAAATTTGCGCCCGACCTTGCTGATAATCCTTACTACAAATTTTTAGATACTTACTTCTTACTGTTGCAAGTGCCACTAGCCGCATTGATTTACTTGATTGGTGAAAAAGTGTTTGCGGGACTAGGTGCGTCATTCTTGGTCTATGGAGTAGCTGTACGCTCAGTATTTCTCTGGCATAGCACTTGGTTAATCAACTCGGCTTGTCATAAATGGGGTTACAAAAACTTTGAGCAGACTCCTGATCATTCCACAAATTTATGGTGGGCAGCGATTTTGACCTATGGAGAAGGATGGCACAACAATCATCATGCTTATCCAAAGTCAGCGCGTGCTGGTCTGAAATGGTGGGAAATCGATCCAACTTGGGGCGTGATCAATCTGCTTAAGACACTTGGCTTAGCCAAAAAAGTTTATCTGCCTGAGCCTTGGCAACCCAGCAAGTAGGCAATAATTTACAATAATTACAAAGAGGACGCTTTGCGTCCTCTTTTGTAGTTTTAGACAGCAAAAATAGATACATTGGCGTGATCAGCAATGTGCAAACCTTTTGATCAAATTGGTTAATAAATGCGGGAAGTCAAGCATATGGATCATCGCCACATTCGGTTTAGCGATCGCCACGAAGAAGTCGATTTGGAACAACTACAAAAATTATTAAGATCTGGAGCATTTTGGGCAAAGGAGAGAACTTTAGCAGGTATGGCGATCGCGATCGCTAATTCTAAGCCAGTGGTAACTGTATGGGATGATGCTCAGTTAATTGGACATGCTCGCGCCACTAGTGATGGCATTTATCGAGCGACAATTTGGGATGTGGTAATTGATCCAAATTATCGAGGTGCAGGTTTAGGACGTAAGTTAGTCCAAACAGTGTTAGCACATCCCAATGTTTGTGATGTCGAGCGGGTTTATTTAATGACCACACATCAGCAACAGTTTTATGAACATATTGGTTTCGAGCAGAATTCTTCGACCACATTAGTTCTACTTAATAGCGGTCTAGATGAAAATTTTAAAGGTGATTGTAAATTTACGACCTCTGAACTAACTCAATTGACAGTGCCCTCTACTTATTAATTCAGAAAGTTAACCCAGAAAGTAGAGGTGTTGCAAAGTCATAACTCTACTTTTTAGGTTAATTAGATTGATGAATGTTCTATCGCGCTAAAGCATTAAAAAACTGTTGCAAACGCCCTAAAAATGAACCAGACTGTTTGCCAGTCTTTTGCTTGAATAAGCGGTCAATATCGTCACTAGATGGACGTTGAGCCACTTCAGCCATCGATCTCATCCCCTCCTCAGTTTCTTGCCATATCTGCCATGTTTGCGGATAGCAGCGCCATAAAGCGCCAAGCTCTAGAGGCTTGATATAATAGGCGGTTTCAAAAGTACTTAAAAAGCGATCGCGCATTTGCCTTGCCGACAGTCCTAAGCCCACTTCGCTATTTTCAAGACGGGGATTGAGCATCACAAAAGGGCGATCGCCAGCTAGCTGCGCTAACTTTTCCACCAGTTCAACTTCAACCGAGGTTGGCTCAATCAACAAAAATGCTTTATCCTCTTCTTGTATCGCCCTGCGTCCTTCATTAACTCCACGCACTGACACATCTAGTTCAGCCCACTCGCGTTTTGCCAAGGCTGCTGCCCCCGCATCTGAGAAAATCGCTTGCCATTCTTTGCCATACAGATGATTAAAACTATAGGCAAATTGATAAGCGATCGACATGGCTTTGAGTTCAGGAAATCTAAGATCAACGATGATCCGATTCCCTCCATCAGAGATCGCTTTATGAGTAGCAGCGATCGCTTGCTCGGTGGCATCTTCTAAATTATTTGGAAGCAAGATTGGCTCAGTTATTTGAGTCATAAAATAAATTATTTTAAAGTTATATTCTGATCTCTATAAATCTTAACCGTAGGAATCATCATTACATCCTCAAAAGAAAAGGGGACGCTTCGCGTCCCCTTTTCTTTATGGCTAAGTAGCAAGCATTTACATCATGTCGCCCATTCCACCCATACCGCCCATTCCACCCATACCGCCCATTCCACCCGCAGCACCAGCGTCAGATTTCTTCTCTGGTTTCTCGACAACTAGAGCTTCGGTGGTCAAGACCATGCCCGCCACAGAAGCTGCATTTTGCAATGCAGAACGGACAACTTTAGCAGGGTCAATGATTCCAGCCGCGATCAGGTCAACATATTCGCCTTTAAGAGCATCAAAACCATGATTGAAGCTCATGCCTTTGACTTTTTCAACCACTACAGTTCCTTCAAGCCCAGCGTTGTCGCTGATTTGACGAAGCGGTGCGGAGAGCGAGCGAGATACAATTTCTGCACCGATCGCTTCTTCGTTCTTCAAGGTTGCTTTGAACTCTAACAATTCAACAGCGAGGTGAGCAAGGGTTGCGCCACCACCAGGAACAATACCTTCTTCAACCGCTGCACGGGTAGAGTTGAGTGCATCTTCGATCCGAAGTTTGCGATCTTTGAGTTCAGTTTCAGTTGCTGCACCGACTTTGATCACAGCTACGCCACCAGAGAGCTTGGCAATGCGCTCTTGCAGCTTTTCTTTGTCATAGTCAGAGTCGCTGAGATCCAATTCTTTACGAATTTGAGCAACCCGCTTGTCAATATTCGCTTTGTTAGCAATATCCGAAACGATTGTGGTTTTATCTTTAGAAATAGTGATCTTGCGAACAGTGCCGAGCATTTCCAGAGTTGCTGCACTAAGTTCCAAACCAGTATCTTCAGAGATGACCTGACCATCAGTGAGAACGGCAATATCTTGCAACATTGCTTTACGGCGATCGCCAAATCCAGGAGCCTTGATCGCCGCGATATTTAGAGAGCCTCTGAGCTTGTTCACAACTAGAGTTGCTAGAGCTTCACCTTCGACGTCTTCAGAGATGATTACGAGAGGAGAACCTGCGCGAGCAGCCTTCTCGAGAATAGGAACAAGGTCTTGGATTACGTTGATCTTTCTATCAGTAATCAAAACTTTAGCATTCTCAAACTCTACCAACTGACGTTCGTTGTCAGTTACGAAGTAAGGAGAGATATAACCGCGATCGAGTTGCATCCCTTCAACAACTTCCAATTCGGTAATCAAAGACTTCGACTCTTCAACAGTGATTACGCCATCTTTGCCAACTTTGTCCATTGCATGAGCGATCATTTCACCAATTTCAGAATCATTTCCAGAGGAAATTGTCGCAATTTGAGCAATCTCTGCATTGGAATCGACAGCTTTAGCTTTTTTCGCAATTACATCAACTAAGTGAGCAACAGCCTTTTCGATACCGCGACGAACGCCAACTGGGTTTGCACCTGCGGCGACATTCTTCAAGCCTTCACGAATCATTTCTTGGGCTAAAACAGTGGCACTAGTTGTACCATCGCCTGCTACGTCGTTAGTTCTAGAGGCAACTTCGCGAATTAGTTGAGCGCCTGCGTTTTCTAAAGGATCTTCTAATTCAATTTCTTTAGCGATGCTCACACCGTCATTGATGATTTGAGGAGCACCATATTTCTTTTCAAGAACAACGTTACGACCTTTAGGTCCAAGAGTTACCCGTACTGCGTCAGCAAGAGCATTAACACCACGCTCAAGGGCGCGGCGAGACTCTTCATCAAATACTACGATTTTTGCCATTTCTTTAGTTAATTAATTTAGTTATTAGTTTTTTTACTTAACGTGTGGGGAACTTTGCGTCACTCACATTAAATTGATTATTCAACGATCGCGAGAATATCTCTTTCTGCAAGTAGCAGATAATCTACGCTTTCGATTTTGACTTCAGTACCTGCGTACTTGGAATACAAAACTTTGTCGCCTGTTTTAACTTCTAGCGCTACACGAGTACCTTTGTCATTGCGTGCACCAGGACCAACAGCTGATACTTCGCCAACTTGAGGCTTTTCTTGCGCTGTGTCTGGCAAGAAGATCCCTCCCAAGGTCTTTTCTTCTTTAGTTGCTACTTTGACCAATAGGCGATCGCCTAGGGGTTGCAATGTACCTGTATTTAGGGTTAATGATGCCACTGTATCCTACCTCCTTAAAGTTTAATCAGAGTAAGCTTTACAAGCTTTAGCACTCTAAGTCATTGAGTGCTAATATACTGCGAAACGAGTCAGCATCTAGATCGGCTTACCGTACATAGCTTTCGGTATTAGTCAGGTAAATAGCTTTGGTCTAAGCCCTGATCGGGGTTAAAGGGCGACTTTGGAGGAAGTAGGTTAATGTCTAAAAGCAGTCAGAGAGCACTACGATTTTCACAATAATTACAAGTTGCCTTACTCAGGCAAATAATCTTCATCTAAAATTTGTGATTCGGTAAAAGGAGATGTGAGGGGAAAAGCATCGATAGCAATACCCGTCTCAATGGCTGTAAGTTTCCTTGCATCTAGATAGACATCAACAATCTCTTCTAAAAAATGCTTTTTTAGGCTAGGACTATTTTTAAAAGCTTTGTGAATTCTTTAGCGATATTCGACTATCGTGTATCGCCAACTATTAGTTCTTTTGTCAGATTGGTATTTGTATTTGAGCAAGTGCATGAGAATGATCTTGAGATTGCTTTCTAATGCTTGTTTTTGACTATTACTCATGTCCTCGATTTCTTCAAGCAAATTCTCCAAATCTAAATCTGTCAGATTTCCTTCGTGCAATAGCACCAGAGCTTTATTGACCCATAGACAAAAATTCTGTTCATAGAGATCGTGATGGGATATTTGTTGTTGTTTGGTTTGATTAGCGATCGCCATATTCATTCAGTTCAAAGCTGGGACGATCATAACATCAAACAAAAATGAGCTGTAAATCTGTGGCGATCTCATCTAATTTCACATCCCAAGAATTATTGGGTAATCCGTCTAAATAAAATTCATCAAAAATCACGCCCACCTTCTTCCCTTTTGCATTGGGCAACCAACGATCATAAAAGCCGCCACCATAGCCCAGTCGGTAGCCTCGGCGATCGCTTGCGATCGCAGGAATCAAAATTAGATCGATATTCTCTAAATTCATAAGGGGCAAGTCATGGCTCGGCTCAAGGATACCAAAAGCTCCTGATCGCATATTGCTTTCAAAATTAGCGATCTCCACTTGATGCCAAATTAGCTCTTTCTCGATACAGCGTGAAACCCCCCAGTTTTTGGCAGGAAATCTCTGCCAAAGCGAACTCAAATCTGGCTCTTGACGAAAACTGGTAAAAGCTAAAATATTTTGTGCTTGTTGAAAACTTTGCCAATTGGTAAGGCGATCGCATAGCTCCATACTTTTTTGTTGCCAAATTTCATAAGGAATTTTAAGGCGTTGATTAAGCAGCGATCGTCTAAGTTGCTCTTTCGTTAGAGCTTGGATTTGAGAAGAATCTTGCATTTTAAAAATAAAAAGCCCCATAAATGGGGCTTTGGAGTAATTTCTATAAATTATTAGAGAGTTATCTTGCTGACTCTCTAATAAAGCCTTTGGCTATGATTTTTAGATTTGAGGAATAAAACGCTCTTTTGTTGGGAGCTCTGTGTACTCTGAAATAATGCGACGGAATTCGTCACCATCTAGAGTTTCATTCTCAACCAGTAAATCGACTGCTCGATCAATTGCGGCTCGGTTTTCATACACAATTTGAAGAGCAGCTTGATAGCACTTCTGGACAATTTCACGAACTTGTTGATCGATTTTTGCCGAGATATCTTCAGAATATTGTGAACCGCCACCCATGCTGCGTCCCAGAAATACTTCAGAGCTTTGAGTTTCGAGCGCCAATTGTCCAATACTGGACATCCCGTAACGAGTTACCATTTGACGAGCCATACCGCCAACTTGTTGTAAGTCTCCACCTGCGCCTGTGGTAACTTCAGCAGAGCCAAATATTGCTTCTTCAGCAGCTCTACCGCCCAGCGCTGTAGTGATTCTTGCCAAAATTTGGCCGCGAGAAACTAAAGTTTGCTCTTCATCTGGAGTGAACCATGTCAAACCCGCCGCTTGACCTCTAGGAATTAGGGTGACCTTCTGGACTGGATCATGATCTTTCATCAATGTACCGACGATCGCATGACCGACTTCATGATAGGCAATTAGTCGCTTGTTACGACTATCGACAAGCGCTTTGCCTTCGAGTCCAGCAATAATGCGATCAACTGCATCATCAATTTCTGCCATTGTCATCTCATCTTTACGACGGCGAGCAGTCAAGATTGCGGCTTCATTTAAAAGATTAGCAAGATCGGCTCCAGCAAATCCAGGAGTACGACGAGCGATCGCCTCAAGCGATACCTCAGGGCTAATCTTTTTGTCACGAGCGTGAACATTAAGAACTTGTAGACGACCTTTAATGTCAGGTGGATCGACACCAATCTGGCGATCAAAACGACCTGGACGTAACAATGCTGAATCAAGCACATCAGCACGGTTAGTTGCCGCAATTACGATTACGCCTGCATTCCCTTCAAAACCATCCATCTCTGTAAGGATTTGGTTGAGGGTTTGTTCACGCTCGTCATTCCCACCACCGATACCTGCGCCACGTTGACGACCAACTGCATCAATTTCATCGATAAAGATAATGCAAGGAGCGTTTTCTTTGGCTTTCTTAAATAAGTCACGCACGCGAGATGCGCCAACGCCAACAAACATTTCCACAAACTCAGAACCAGATACTGAAAAGAAAGGTACACCTGCTTCACCAGCGATCGCTTTCGCTAGCAAAGTTTTACCTGTTCCGGGCGGTCCAATTAACAAAACACCTTTAGGAATCTTCGCGCCAACCGCAGTAAAGCGTTCAGGCTTTTTCAAGAAGGTCACAACTTCTTGCAGTTCTTCTTTAGCTTCTTCAATACCAGCGACATCATCAAACATCACGCCAGTTTTAGCATCCATTGCGAAACGTGCCTTTGTCTTACCAAAGTCCATTGCTTGTCCAGGACCACCCATCTGATTGGATCGGCGGAACAAGAAAAACAAGCCTGCAATTAGGGCGACTGGAAAAATTAAATTGCTAATAAAGCCCCAGATAGCGCCGTTGTTGCTAGGCGGGTAAATAGCCAGATCCACACCGCCTTCATTAAGCTTATCCATCAACTCAGGTGCATATGATGGCAAATCAACTCTAGCGCGTTGCTCTTTACCCTCAATCTGGGGATCACTTGCTACGATTACCGCTGTGCGCCCGCCATCAAAAATATCGACCTTGCGTACTCGATGTTCATCAAGATATTCAAGAAATCTTCCGTAAGCGATACGGGTATTTGCCGCATTCACAGTCGGACGACTAGGCTCGGGACGGGTAACAAATGTTTGCCATCCAAAAAAGCCAATGATCGCTATGGGCAATAACCACAGTAGTGCTGTTCTCCAAGAGGGTTTCATATAGCAAAAAGCCTGATATTTAAAATAATTTCTTAACTAAACTTAACTTACCACGATCCTTAATCAATGTAATAAAGCGATCGCCCCAAAATCAAAATATCTTCCTAAGGAAAGCGCCCCTAAATAGGAGCACTTCTCTAATTTTAAATATGTAAGCTTGGCTTTTAATTTAGAGGCGTAATTCTTTTCTGCCATTTTGAACAATTTTGATCATGTCGATAAGCTGAGTTTCCAGATTGCCTAACACGCGATCGCTATATTCATCTGCACCGCGTTGCATATCTTGAACTTCGCCCGTTACCCTTTGATGGAGATTTTCAAGATCCTTTTGACTTTGACGGCGCATTTGATTAACTTCATTGAGAGTTTGAGCGCGCATCTGTTCGCATTCTTCTTGGAGTTCGCGGCGAATTTGGATTGCCTCTTGTTCGGCTTGGCGAATGATCACCGATTCTTCTAATAGCTGACTTGCGCGTAACTCAGCAGATTTGATCAAGTCTTCAACATATTGCTGAGCTTCGGCTACTAAATCCTGTTTATAAAGCAAAATCTCTTCTGCCTTAGCGATCGATTCAGGTACTGATAATCTCACCCGATCAATCTGCTGACATAGTTTTTCTTCATCAATTACAGTATGCCCCATCACCCGAGGACCACTTTCCAGCACCATTTCTTCAAGATGGTCTAGCTCTTTGTGTAAGCTCATGTAGTAATCGGCTCGAGCTACAGATACGGTTGAGCCATTGTAATTACCATTGTTAGATTTAGTACTAGCAGTTGAGTTTTCTGTCAGCATTGGGTTTGTGTAAGGGAATATTCAATGCTTCGACATTCTAGGAAAACAGCCTGAACCATTTTAGTTCAGTAGCTTTACCAAACGCATTTAAACATCTAAATAATGTTGCGCTTCGATAACCCTAAAAAGATTAATTAATACTGAATATTGTATATCAATTGCCACTAAAAAGCAGATAGGGTCAGAAGCACTCTATCTACTTTTTGAAGTTTTTTAAGCAGGAATTTGTGAAAGTACATTTCTGGCTGTGACTAAAGTTGCCTCAATATCCGCATCAGTATGAGCAAGGGATGTGAAACCAGCCTCAAACTGCGAGGGAGCAAGATAAACGCCATGCTCTAACATTCCTCGATGGAATTTAGCAAATTTTTGAGTGTCGCTAGTTTTTGCATCATCGTAGTTATAAACTTGCTGACTAGTGAAGAACATGCCAAACATTGCACCAACCAGATTACCTGTAGCGGCATGTCCTGTCTCATGAGCGATCGCTAATATTCCATCAGCGAGTTTCTTAGTAACCTGTTCTAGATATTCGTAAGAGCCAGCCCGTTTAAGGATTTCTAGAGTTTTAATCCCTGCCGTCATCGCTAAAGGATTGCCCGATAATGTGCCTGCTTGATACATGGGACCAGCAGGGGCAACCATAGACATAATATCTTTACGACCACCATATGCACCAACTGGCAAACCGCCACCAATGACTTTTCCTAGTGTTGTTAGGTCGGGAGTAATTCCAAAACGCGCTTGAGCGCCACCATAGGAAAGACGGAATCCTGTCATTACTTCATCAAATATTAACAAAGCGCCATTTGCGCGACAGATATCTTGCAAACCTTGCAAAAATCCTTCCCTAGGAACAATGCATCCAGCATTACCGACCACTGGTTCAATAATTACGCCAGAAATTTCCTGAGGATGCTTAGCAAATAATGCCTTAACTGCCTCAAGATCATTGTATGGAGCATTAAGAGTATTAGCGGTCGTGGATTTAGGAACTCCAGGAGAATCAGGTAAGCCGAGGGTTGCCACACCTGAACCTGCTTTGACCAAGAACATATCGGCGTGACCGTGATAGCAGCCCTCAAACTTAATGATTTTGTCACGACCCGTAAAAGCTCTCATCAGGCGCAAGACCGACATACAAGCTTCGGTGCCAGAGTTAACAAATCTCACCATTTCAACGCTGGGTACGGCTTCAATCACCATTTCAGCGAGTTGATTCTCAAGGATACAAGGTGCACCAAAACTTGTCCCTTTTTCGAGGGCTTTATGAAGTGCTTCGATGACTTCGGGGTGAGCATGTCCAACGATCGCAGGTCCCCAAGAACCAATGTAGTCAATGTATTTATTGCCATCGATATCCCATGCATATGCGCCATTAACGCGATCAAACACGATTGGCTCACCGCCAACTGATTTAAAAGCTCGAACGGGGGAACTTACGCCACCAGGCATAAGGTTTTTGGCTTTAGCAAAAACTTCTTGAGATGTAGTTGTTTTAAAAGTATTTATATTCGCGATCATTTCAATAAAAATTTTTAACTCTTTTGTTGACTCAATTTAACTTAGTAACGATGTAAGCGTCACCTAATTATCCAATATCCAATATTTAGATCAACTACAGCAGATACTTTTCGTCTAAATATAGAACTCATTTGAGATCTTTTTAGGCGGTCGCGATAGCAGCTAATCTCTTGAGCATAAGTCTAATAAAGCAAAGCTTAAGCTTTGCTTTGGATTGATATAGCCGATGAACCAAAGCCTGATGAGACTGAATTTATTGTTCAACAACTGATTCAATTCAACAGTCGTTGTGCTGGTGAAGGCAATTTTCGGCAATTAGCTGTTTTCTTACGAGATGCAGACGAGAATTTAGTCGGTGGTTTAGTTGGGTCAATGTATTGGCAGTGGCTGTACGTTGATGTTTTTTGGATACACGAATCTTACCGAGGAGGAGGTTCTGGAACCGCCCTTCTAGCTGCTGCGGAGCAGGAAGCTGTTAGGCGCGGTTGTCAATATGCCTATTTAGATACGTTTAGTTTTCAAGCACCAGATTTT
>JAYVVP010000124.1:0-5324 GCA_043786935.1 Pseudanabaena sp.
CATCCTTCCGCATAAAATTACGCAGAGATTTAATATTACCACCGAGATTTTTCATAGTCATTTCATCAAACTGCTGGATTAATCACTTTACGGCAAAATTGCATGACCAACCCGATTTTGATGTGATTTCTGCTTCCAAAACTTCCTCAGCTTGTGTCGCCAAATTTGGAGAACCTGCAAATAAACCAACTAATCGCGTTTCTTACCCATCATTACACGAAAAATTTTTCGTAAGGACAATTTATGAATTGCCCCAACAAAAATCATAAATCAAATTAGGCAGCTTGATAAAGTTCTGACTTTAACTCTCGTAAAACCTCAATATATTGAGATTTGCCGCCAAATAAATCAATAATTTGCTTAGGAGAGCCATATTGCTTAAGTGGTTCTAGTTTTAGTACCGAAAGCTCCTCGATATTCTCAATACCATCTGTCGCATACTTTTCTAACAAAGCATCTAGTACTAAGCGTACTGCATCCCCATACTTTGCAAAACAATCACGCTTGCGTACATTTTCCGCCCGTTCCCTGCGCGTCAAAGGCGGATGACCCCAAGCCACATAACAAATCAAATCGAAGAGATCCAAATCTTTTTGTATCCCCTTTTGTAAATCTTCAAGCACAATCCCTTGTTCGCACAGTTCCACAATCAACGCACTCTTTTTATCTGTCTCATTCCAACGGCTCAAAAACTCATCCAAACTACTAAATTTTTGCAGCAAATTTTGTTTTGTATAGTCCTTTAAGCTTGTCGTCACCAAATTGCCAGCATCATTTAAATATTGAATCCTCTCATTAAGAATTTCTACATTCACACCCGTCACATAAACCTTATCCCTAAGTTCCGAAACAACATTTCCTCCACTAATAATCGTCGGCGTATATCCCACAGGCTGTGAATCCGTCCCAAAATTCAGCACCCCGCCTGTCTCGCGATCAATAATCTGTTCAGTTGGATTTCCCCTAGCATCTTCATCTGTAAATGCATCGCTCTCGTTTATTTCCTTAATCATGACTGGATCGCCATCAAAATTGCGATCGCTAAACTGATCAGTCACATTCCGAAAGTCCATAATTGTGAAAAAACGTTTGTCAAACTGTTCATTAATCCTTGTCCCCCGCCCAATAATTTGTTTAAACTCCGTCGGTGACTGAATATTAGAGTCCAGCACAATTAATTTGCAAGTCTGAGCATCCACACCTGTCGTCATCAATTTAGAAGTCGTCGCAATCACAGGATAACGTTCTTCAGGATTAATAAAATTATCCAATTCCAACTTACCAAGCTTATCCTCACCCGTAATCCTCATCACATATTTATAGTTTTCTATTACCAACTCACTCGCCTCATTTGCGATCGCCTGACGCATTCTCTCCGCGTGTTCTGTATCTACACAAAAAATAATCGTCTTTGCATAAACGTCCGTCTTGCGTAAAAATTCCATCACTCTTTTTGCCACAGCCTTTGTGCGATCATCAATCACCAAATTCCGATCAAAATCTTTGAGGTTATAAATGCGATCGTCAACCAAATTGCCAGACTTGTCGCGCTTACCTGCCTCTGGTCGATAGTCTTCCAAATCCACATTTAACCCGACCCGAATCACCTTATAAGGAGCCAGAAACCCATCATCAATTCCTTGTTTTAGTGAATAGGTGTAAATCGGATCGCCGAAATACTCAATATTAGAAATCTCTTTTGTTTCCTTAGGCGTAGCCGTCAAACCCACTTGCGTAGCAGAACTAAAATATTCTAAAATCTCACGCCATTTGCTATCCTCATCCGCACTTCCCCGATGACACTCATCAATCACGATTAAATCAAAAAAGTCTGGACTAAACTCTCGATACGCATCAAGAATATCATCTTCATAATTAACTAAACCCTGATACAAAGCCAAATAAATTTCAAAAGCAGTATCAATATTTTTATTTTTAATTACCGTCATCTTATTTTTAAAATGCTTAAAATCGCCGCGCTTAGTTTGACTAATTAACGACGTGCGATCAGCTAAAAATAAAATCCTTTTCTTAGCGCCATTTTTCCACAGTCGATGAATAATTTGAAAAGCTGTATAAGTTTTACCCGATCCCGTCGCCATTACTAGCAATAATCGCTCCTGACCTTTAGCGATCGCCTCCACCGTCCGATTAATTGCGATCTGCTGATAATAGCGAGGTTGCCGCCCTTTCGGATCGAAAAAGTAATCAAAACTGGCTATTTGTTCGGCTTCAGGCGTTTCTATCCCCTTAAACTTCTTGTATTTCTGCCAAAGTAGATCGGGAGTGGGGAAATCATCAAGACTTAATTCTCTTTCCACTAAATCTGAAAAGCCTGATTTGTCATGTTCTAAAAATCCATCCCCATTAGAACTAAACACCACAGGCAAATCTAAAATATCTGCATAGTCCAAAGCCTGTTGCATCCCCTGACCAACTGGATAAATATTTTTCTTGGCTTCGATTATCGCGATCGGAATATTTGGTTTGTGATAGAGGATATAATCGGCTTTTTTCGCCTGACCCCGCTTGGTTTTATCCCCCTGCACATAAATCCGCCCATCAGTAAAATAGACCTGCTCTCGGACTTGCCTCCGAATATCCCACCCTGAGCGAACTAAAGCAGGTAAAATATACTGTGTACAAATATCCTGTTCTGAAAGCTCTTGTTTATCAGTCATTTGCAGATTACCCGCTTTGTTTAGGAGTCCCCATGTAATTATAAATCACTACTCAGGCAATAGACAGCACGTAGTTAAGCATTGATATCAACAATATGCCATACAAAAATCACAGAAAAATTGATAAAGTGCGGAGAGAATTTGGCATTACCACTAAAAATCATCAGACGATTTATTGTTATGGAGTCATTAACCTCTCAACTACGCTCAAAATCTATTATGTTTAAAAAATCCAAATTGGCGATCACATTATCATGATTAAACCTCGTCGTCGCGGCAAACATAAAATATTCATCGGCATGAGTCCAGGTGTCGGCAAAACCTATCGGATGTTAGAGGAAGGACATCGACTAAGAGTCGAAGGAACTGACATAGTAGTTGGCTTATTAGAAACCCATAACCGTGCTGAGACTATCGGCAAATCAATTGGGTTGGAACTAATCCCCCGACTCCAGATTACTTGGGAAGCAGTAACGCTGACGGAAATGGATACTAACGCTATTTTGGAGCGCCAGCCGCAACTAGTTCTAGTGGATGAATTAGCACATACTAATGTGCCTGGTGCAGAACGGGAAAAACGTTATCAAGATGTAGAAGTTCTCCTCGAAGCTGGCATAGATGTCTATTCCACTCTCAATATTCAACATATCGAAAGCCTTAACGATACAGTGGCAAAAATTACAGGAGTTATCGTTCGAGAGCGGATTCCCGATCGCATTTTAGAAGACGCTGATGAGGTGATGGTTATTGATGTTACGCCTGAGACTCTTCAGGAGCGATTACGCGATGGTAAAATCTATGCACCTGACAAGATCGATCAATCTCTCAAAAACTTCTTTCAGCGTCGTCATTTGATTGCATTGCGAGAGCTTGCCCTGCGTGAAATTGCCGACAATGTTGAAGAGGACGTTGAAGCCTATGATAACGGAAGCTCTACTTCACATCCCATGTGTAATATTCATGAGCGAGTTTTAGTCTGTGTTTCTACTTATCCCAATTCCCTTCAGTTATTACGAAGAGGAGCGCGAATCGCTGGATATATGCATGCACAGCTTTATGTGATGTTTGCGGACGATCCTGATCGCTTTTTAACTAAAACCGAGAGTCTACATATTGAAACCTGCGAACGACTATGTAAAGATTTTGATGGTACTTTTGTTCGTGTGCGTGATGGTAATCCATTAAAAGCGATTGTGGAAGCAGCCCAAAACTATCGAATTACTCAAATTGTAATGGGTGAAAGTCAGAAATCACGCTGGCAAATCTTATTTAAGGGTTCACTGACCCAAAAGATTTTGCAAATACTCAAAAATGTTGATATTCATATTATCTCTACTAATAAAGTTGCAGATACCAATAGTTTAGGACTTACGCAAAAATGACTCGAAAGCCCTATTTTACGGTAAGGGCAATTCATGAATCGCCCTTATATTTAGTTATTTTGCGTAAGTCCTATAGTTAACTGACGTTACGTGGAACCCTCTCCCCCAAACCCTTCTTCTGAGGGAGAGGGGTTTGGGGGAGAGGGCTGTAGAAACTTCTATGTAGCACCAATGATTACTTACGATCAAAGTAGATTTGAAGAAGCAATTCGTGAATTACTTCTTCAAATTATGGATTAGTCCTGAAGCCAAGCTTCGGTCGCGATCCCTAATTGACTAGCCGTATGAATCAACTGATGTAGCTCTAGATTAGAAATACTTTCGCAAAGATTTACTTCAATGTGAATTGGCTGCTTTTGGACAGATTCCAAATCGAGGATTTGTCCAGCCAGTATACACTTGGGTGCAATCCGTTGCGACAGGTAGTTTAGGAAAGCCTCCTGAGAAAGATCGAGGTTTAAATGCAGATTTAGACGAGAAGCGATCGCTAAGGATTCTTCAATTTGATTGAGATAACTTAACAGTGATTCTTCATCGATATCTTGACCCTGTGAAAGTTGCTGGATCTGGCTTAAAATATAATTTTCCAGAAGCTCAGCATCTTCTGCATGAATGAACTTACAGCCTAGATTAATCGCCTCGATCGCTACAGCATCTAATCCCACATTCGGGAGTTGCTCACCTGTTCCCAAACGCTTAAGTTGCTCAGTGAGTCGATTATTGAGGACAATATCGGCAGCCACTTGTAGCTCTGGAGGCACTGCCAGACCGTCACGACGGAAAGAGATGAGAATCCCATAATTATCGCGATAGACTTGTTCGTATAATTGATCGAGCCTTGTCAGGGTCTCATCGGCTAGCTGTTGCAAAATCCGATGACGTTCTTCTGCAAAGAGATGATGCAGATTGAACTGCTCACCACTAAAGTTACTTGACATCGCCAGAATTACAGTGGCGGTGTTTGCTTGTTTAAGAGTCTTAAACAAGGTTGCTTTGATTTCCTCATATTCACGCCGTCCCGTAAATGGTTGGATGCAGCAATGGAAGTCGTCACCACCGAGATGAAGCACTGCAAAAATATAATTTACTGATTCTTGAGTGATCCCAGAGACTAGTTGAATTTGCCCGATCGCTAGAGACATGGAGCCAATTCGTTGCAGTTGATAATCCTGCTGCTGGATCGTATAGCAATAGATTTGTTGCGATCGCGCATAGTTACCTAAAGTCGAACTGAGAGCATATTGAGCAGCCACTTGGGCAA
>JAYVVP010000125.1:0-35023 GCA_043786935.1 Pseudanabaena sp.
GTTGTATACTCCCGCACCTGCTTCACGATCGCCCACAACACCCCCAGATACCACTGCTCCGCCGTCACCTCCGCCGATCCGATCGCCGTCATATCGATCGACACGCACACAATCCCCTCCGCCTGCAACCGCGCCATCGTCCGCACCCGCAAACTCGACTTCCCCATCTGCCGACAGTTAAACACATAGCAATATTTTCGCTCTTTGAGTAAGTCGTAATACTCGCGATCGCATTGGCGATCAACATAGCTAGGCGCATCAGCAGGGAGGCTACCACCAACTTGATAATTAAAGCTTTGGTTACTCATAGTTTTTTTAACTTAGGCGATCGCATAACTAGGATAAGGATGCACATCCGCAGGATGAAAAGCTAAATTGCTAGCTGAGCAAGATGTTTCAAAATACTGACAACTGTATATAAATCATTACCACGCTTAATCGAAAACAAATCTGATTCGGCATACTTCAGGGTGTCCTGATGTTGAAGTTTCAGAAAGATAAACTCACTGCCATTTGTAACCAGTCCAAAAACAGGATGCTCTGGATGTGGATTTGCCATCATGTAAGTCAATGCTTGGGGAATGCCAACTTCTACAGAATAAGCCGCTCTCTTTGCCTCAATCACAACTACCCAAAACGGCGGTTTAAATACCAAAACATCAATGCGTCCTTGAATGAGAATATCTTGATCTTGGGAGAGAATATTCACCACCTGCTCGGCTTTGAGATAAAAGGGATCGCGATAGAAACCTGCTAGTTTCAAAATCGGCGATAGCACCACCATTTTTACAAGCGGTTCTAATAGAGAGTGTTTCGACAGATGTAGATAATCTGCTTTGAGATCATCAAGGGATAGCTGTTCGTTTTCAGCAAGTTTAGGTAAGTTACCGCGCCATTCATCAAAAAAGTCTGCATCTGGCGATTGGGCGATCGCAAAAAGCTCCTCTAGCTTTGCCAAATCAATTTCTGATGCTTGTAAAGTTTTAGGCATTGTCTAAGCTCCTAGATGACTCTGAAAATAACGACGATATAACTGATTGCGAATAATGACACCAGTTTCTTTGCGTAATATTAAACCCATTCCATCTAATTTGGCGGTAGTCGCCAGATCAAAACGGATTGGTTGCGGTGAATTAACCAGCGATCGCAAAACTTTGGTGAGTTCGGCATCTTTTTCGACCTTGGCTAAGCGACTTATGAGATGTTTGCCAAATAGTCCTACATCAGTTGCGCCACTTTGGATAATTTGCTCAAGGGAATTTGCGCCGCTTGCCAAATTATAGAAAGCCGTCCGCACTAGATAGGGATAACCACCAACTAATGCGGTGATTGGTTCTACTTGTGCTGCGGATAGACCGTGCAATGCAGCAAGATCGTTAACTTGATCAGGAGTGAATTCATCCAAATCTATCGGCGTACCGACATTAAAAGGTGATTGATTAATATCCTTAGTCGAAAAAGATTCCATCGAATAGGCAAGCACTAGTCGTAATTTGCCCCATGCGTGCTTATGCTTGCCTTGCTCATGCCAACCGCGCAATAAACCACAAAAATCTACCTCGATCGCTTCATGCAAAAATATCCGATCCAAATTCTCAATCGCAATCACCAACGGGCGATCATCGTCATCATTTAATAAATATTGTTCAAAAAATTCTTCACAATTACCATTTGCGCCAAACATCTCGTCCCAATCGTCGGTCGGCTTCGCTTTCACACCCAAATCGCGTCCGATCACCGCACAAAACCACTGCAAAAAACGATCCATATTTTCAAAGAACTTGCGATCGCACTTTTGTAAATCTAGCCATGTGGTGCGACTATCCAGCCGCCGAGCTTCTTCTAAAACTCTCACCAGTAGCGAAGACTTACCCATGCGATCAGGAGATTTTAAACGTAGTAAAGCGTGAGGCATGGCGATCGCTTTAAAAGATTGTTCCTGTTGAGGCGATCGCGGAATATAAAAATCTGAACCAATCCGCACCGCGCCTTCAGGTTCTTCAATCGCTATATTTACTTTCGGTAAAACCTGACTTTCATGACGGCGTTCTAACAACACGGGCGTTTGCACTTCAGGAATATTTTTGAGCGCAATTAAGTTTTTACCTAGCTCAAAAGCCTCCTTAACCGATTTCCCTTCAAACAAAGCCCCATAGAAACCTTTAGCAAACTCGATCGCGGCAGCATCCCCAATTGCCTGATTCATTCCTAATACATACGGCACATAACGAGCGATCGCCTCTGCTTGCACCTGTGAAAAGCAAGCATTCAGCACCACGCAGTCAATCCCATTTTGGAGAATGCGAAACAAATCTGCCAAAGCTTCAGTAGGTGCAAGTTGCCAATTTCCCGCATCATCTTCCAAAACTAACCCATTTACCGCCGCCCCATGTCCTGAGAAATGCACCACACGCGGCACTTCCTGTAGCAAAATTGGCTGTAAGTCATCAATGCGGACCGCGCCTTTAGTCACAATTGTAAAGCGATCGCGCAAACTCGACTTCTGACAGCATTCGGTAATCTCTCGAAATTCTGCCTCAACCCGCAAGCGATCGGTATTCGATGGATTTGCCGATAGTAACAGTACTTTTTTCTTATCCATTGGCGCGATCAAGTTGTGGTGTATGTCTAAAGGCATAAAGTCATTGTAAATGCCAATGTCAAGAGATCTCGTGATCAACTACTTAAAGCCCCCAAAAGTTAAGGTGAAGCATCGCTTTTCTCTAGGTTTTGGGTTGTATAGAGACAATGCTAAACTGCAAATAATCGGTGTATCGCGCTAACCATGGGAATTATTACCAAACGTTCATCCAAAAAAATTCGGGCTAATGAAATACTAATTCGCCTCAAGCGGATTTATCCAGACGCAACTTGTTCGCTTGATTATGAAACGCCCGTGCAGCTTTTAGTTGCGGTTATTCTGTCGGCTCAATGTACTGATGTGCGCGTGAATATGATCACTCCCAAACTATTTGCGCGATTTCCTGATGCGATCGCTTTCGCCAACGCCGATCTTGATGAACTAATGGAGTTAGTCCACTCCACAGGCTTTTATCGTAATAAATCTAAAAACATTAGAAGTGCTTGCGAAATGATCGTGCGTGACTTTGACGGCAAAGTACCAAACACTATGGAAAAGCTACTCAAGCTGGCAGGAGTAGCCCGAAAAACCGCTAATGTCGTGTTAGCCCATGCTTATGGGATCAATGCAGGCGTTACCGTTGATACCCATGTGAAGCGCCTGACCAAAAGACTAGGACTAACTAAATATGATGAGCCAATCAAAGTCGAGCGTGATTTGATTGTCCTTCTGCCCCAACCCGATTGGGAAAACTGGTCAATCAGGATTATTTACCATGGACGTGCTGTTTGTAATGCGCGTAAACCTGCTTGCGATCGCTGCCAGCTTGCAGATTTATGTCCATCCGCCGCGATCGCATGACAAATCTGTGAAGTTTTCTAAAGATAACGATCATTTATGCAGTGACATCAGCGCTTATTCCCTAAAATGAAGACAAATTTCTACCCGCAATCTTTAATTTAATAAAGACTTATGACAGATTTTGTAAAAGCATTCAAGGGCGATCCCCAATTAGGGAGTTTGTCTACACCCATTAGCGATTCTGCGATCGTTAGAGCATTTATCGGTAATCTTCCTGCTTACCGCAAAGGCTTATCTCCTGGCCGCCGTGGTCTAGAAATCGGCATGGCTCACGGTTTCTTCATCTATGGACCTTTTGCATTACTTGGACCATTGAGAAATACTGAATTGGCTAGCCTTGCTGGTTTGTTGGCAACGGTCTGTTCAATTGTCTTATTGACACTTGGCTTATCGCTCTATGGTGAAACCGTTAGCACCAAAATTGTCTCTAGTACTCCGCTTCCAGTTCCTGCTGAGCTAGAAACTTCTTCTGGTTGGAGCGAACTTGCTAGCAGCTTCTTAATCGGTGGTGCTGGTGGTGCTGCATTTGCCTATTTCCTCAATTCTGTAGCGCCAATTCAAAAAATTGCTGGTCTGCTCTGGAATTAAGACTAGGTTTTGGATTGCCAAATTCAATGCAAAGTGCCAATTTATCTATTATCTAAGGAAAACTATAATCATGACTGGATACTACGCAGCTGCATATTTGCCTTATATTCTCGTACCCCTCATTGGGCTGATCCTGCCGATCGCTACCATGGGTTTACTTAACAACTACATTGAAAACCCTATTGAGGAATAAACTCTTTCTCAGATTTTTTCTTTGAGTAAGATTTTTTGAACACATTTTTTAAAAAGCCGAGGCGATGCCTCGGCTTTTTAATTAGTTCTCTTGGCGATCGTGGCGATCGCCAAAGCTAAAATTAATCAATTATCTTTGTATAAAATTTATGTCATTTCTGCGTTCTTCAGTATTTACAGTATTTGCAGTATTTGCCTTTACTGTAATCGCGATCGCTTTTTTGCTCACTTCGCCTATCAGTGCCCAAGCTGCATCGCTATCGTTTAGCCATGCTCAATTAAAAGGGCGAGACTTTTCAGGACAGTCACTTTTTGGCTCAGGGTTTGCCAACGCCAATATGGAGGGGGCAAACTTTGAAAATGCAGATGTACGCGGAGCAGTATTTAGCGCCTCAATTTTGCGAAATGCAAATCTTAAAGGTGCAGACTTTTCAGGAGGATTGCTTGATCAAGCTGATTTTGCTAAAGCCGATCTACGCGATGCTTTGTTAATAGAAACAATCTTGCTACGCAGTACTTTTGATTTTGTAAATATTGCAGGCGCAGATTTCACCGATGCGATTATGGATGGTGGACAGCGCAAATGGTTATGTACTAAAGCTAAAGGCACTAACTCGAAAACAGGTGTAGATACTAAAGCTTCTTTAGAATGTGATTAAAAAAGCCGCCCGATTGGGTGGCTTCTGAAGATGGACTTAGCTGTAGCTTTAACTTACGTAAGTTTGCTAAATAAAAGGGCGAGTGCTACTAAAAATCCCCCAGTTAGGTAAAAAGCTCTAACCACATGTAACTCATGCCAACCGCTTAACTCTAAGTGATGGTGAAATGGAGCCATCTTGAACAGGCGCTTGCCTATACCAGTTTCATCTTTAGTTGACTTGTAATAAGTTACCTGTACAATCACCGAGATTGACTCCCAGATAAAGATTGCACCAATAATTGCAAAAGCCCATAGCAAGTTCCCCAGAATCGCCGTAGATGCTAAAGCACCTCCTAAAGCAAGCGATCCCGTATCACCCATAAACACACGCGCAGGGTAACGATTATGCCAAAGGAAGCCTAAATAGCTACCACTGAGACATATACAGAAAATCGATAATTCTTTGTTTTGCGGAAATAGTAATAACGCCATCCCAAATAAAGCGATCGCCCCAGTTCCACCAGCTAGACCATCCAAGCCATCAGTAAGGTTAGTCGCGTTACTGCTGCCAAGAAATACAAATAAGGCGAGTGGGAAGAACAATAATCCAAGCGGGATCACGAAATTTAGAGGCAGATTAATCGTAGCGATCGCTTGCCAGTTTTGGGTTAAAGCAAGCCATCCGCAAAAACAAGCAGCGAAAAATGTTTGGAGTAAAAGTTTAGAACGGGGAGACAGTCCTTTGTTAGAGTGACGGCGCAAAATTTTCCAGTCATCTAACCACCCAATAAACGCAAACGAGATAGTCAAAAAGCTACTTGCTACTACTTTGTCATTAAAGCCCGACCACACTAGAGCGAGTACAACTCCGACAGGTATAATAAATATCCCCCCCATCGTCGGTGTACCTTGCTTTTTGAGGTGAGCTTGCGGTCCATCTTCACGGATGATCTGTCCCGCTTTTAGCCGACTAAGCATTGGTACGGCAAAAGTTCCTAGTAAAGCAACGCCCGCACTCCCAAAAGTAAATGGAAGTAAAAGAGTCGAACTTACATTTGGATTTAAGAAAAGATCGACACCAACTATTAAACTTATTAAACTGATTGCTAACCCAAGTGCTAGGCTACTCCCTGTCGGAAATTTTGCTCTCCGAACTTTTACACCAGTATCAACCATGACCACTCCTCACACCCACAATAACCACCAATTTCCTTTCAGATCAAAAACTTTTTTGTAGCCTTGTAGCTAATAGTTAAAAACTATCTGAATCTACGCTCTTAGATACCAAATAATGGTCGTGTTTGTCTATAGTACGTTCATTGTATTTTGCTAATTTAGAAATTTTGCGACTTAATCTTTTAAATTTCCTTTTATTATTTACTTGCCTTTTAAATTGCCGATGACGAGTAAGAACTCACGACAGATTGCCTTAGAAGCTCTTCGCCTAATCCAACGACGCAACGCTTATGCTGATGTGGCGCTAGACTGCACACTTGCGCGGGTGAGACAAGATGACACAATTCTCCCAGAAAGCGATCGCCGTCTGATCACTGAATTAGTTTATGGATGTACACGCCGACAAAAAACTTTGGAAGCGGTTTTGCAGAACTTTTTACAAAAACCGATCGCAAAATTACCGCCAGACTTATTAATAATCTTACAGATTGGTGTCTATCAGCTATTTTTTCTTGATCGCATTAAGCCCTCGGCGATCGTGCACACCACAGTGGAGCTGGTTAAAGAAAATAATCTAAAAGGCTTGTCTGGTTTTACCAATGGGGTAATGCGATCCATACTCAGAGCCAAAGAGAAGGAAGATATTCTTGCTAATATTACCGATCCCGCTAGTTTTTATAGCTTTCCTGAATGGCTAATCGAGCTATGGCAAAAAGAATTTGGGCAAGCAGCGATCGCCAATATTTGCAATTGGTTTAATCAAACGCCGCATCTAGATTTACGGGTAAATCTTTTACATGCAACTCGGGATCAAGTATTAGCAGCTTTTGCAGAAGCAGAAATTGACGCTCAGCCGATCCCTCATTTACCTGAAGGTATTCGAGTAGCGCAAGGGGCAGGTGATGTCAGCAAATTGCCAAAATTTAAAGAAGGTTGGTGGTCTGTGCAGGATGCTAGCGCTCAGTTAGTCACCTACTTGCTCGATCCCCAGCCCAATGAAACTATTATTGATGCCTGTGCAGCCCCTGGTGGTAAGACCACACATATCAGCGATCGCCTGAAAAATACTGGCAAAGTTTATGCCCTAGATCGCCTAGCCAATCGCCTCAAGAAAGTCGATCAAAATACGGCTCGTTTGGGGATCACCAATGTGCAGACCATTGAAATTGATTGTCGCGAATTCGATGCGGATAAAGTATTAGAAGGATTGCCAAATCACAAGTGCGATCGCGTGTTATTAGATGTACCTTGCTCTGGACTGGGCACACTTCACCGTCATGCCGATGCGCGTTGGCGACAAACTCCTGAAGAACCTTATAAATTAGCGAAAACCCAAGCTGAAATCCTTGATCGTGCTACCAATTGGGTAAAACCTGAAGGTGTAATCGTTTACAGCACATGCACATTACATCCTGCCGAAAACGAAGAAGTAATTACGCAATTTTTAGAAAATCATCCTGATTGGCAAGTTGTCCCGCCCGATGCCAATAATCCTGCGGCTCATTTTGTAAGCGATCATGGCTGGGTTAAAGTTCTGCCGCATGAACATGATATGGATGGGTTTTTTATGGCAAAGCTTCAGACTAGAGGTTTCAGCTAATCACAGCTATATACGACTATATAATTTTTAGCGATCGCTACATATAAAAATATTTACGAACACTTTCGAGATATAGCTTAAGTGCGCTATAATTGCAAACCTATGCCTACAGGTTTTACTGAAAATATTAAAGACACAAATAGGCATATGATGTAAACCGCAACAAGCTGTAATGGCTACTGCTCTTACATTTCTGGGAGGAAACCAGATAAATTTAAAACAGGAACAAGGAAAAATTTAGTTATGATCAACCGGGCCAAAACTGCTACAGCTGCCAATGTCGGCTTCACACATGAAGATTTCGCAAAACTTTTAGATAAATACGACTATCACTTCAGCCCTGGCGACATTGTTGCGGGTACTGTATTTAGCATTGAGCCAAGGGGCGCACTTATTGACATTGGTGCAAAAACAGCAGCATATATCCCGATTCAGGAAATGTCGATCAACCGTGTTGATCAGCCTGAAGAAGTTTTACAGAACAATGAAACTCGTGAGTTTTTCATTCTCGCTGACGAAAACGAAGATGGACAATTAACTCTTTCGATTCGTCGCATCGAGTATATGAGAGCATGGGAGCGTGTGCGTCAGTTGCAAGCAGAAGACGCAACTGTGCGATCGCTTATTTTTGCTACCAACCGTGGTGGCGCGTTAGTCAGAATTGAAGGACTACGCGGATTTATCCCTGGTTCACATATCAGCACTCGCAAACCTAAAGAAGAATTGGTTGGCGAAGAATTGCCACTTAAGTTCTTGGAAGTGGATGAAGATCGTAATCGTCTCGTCCTCAGCCATCGCCGTGCCCTTGTTGAGCGCAAGATGAACAAGCTCGAAGTTGGCGAAGTTGTGATTGGTGTGGTCCGTGGTATCAAACCATATGGTGCATTTATCGACATCGGTGGTGTCAGTGGCTTGCTCCACATTTCTGAAATTTCTCACGAGCATATCGAGACACCTCACAACGTCTTTAATGTAAATGACGAAGTGAAGGTAATGATCATTGACCTTGATGCTGAACGTGGACGGATTTCGCTCTCGACGAAGCAACTTGAAGCAGAACCAGGCGATATGGTACGCGATCCGCAACTTGTATATGACAAAGCCGAAGAAATGGCTGCGAAGTATCGTGAACAACTAAATACTCCTCCTGCGGCAATGGAAATTGCTGTGGAAGCATCTGCTGAAGAAGATGAAGAGTATGAAGTTCCTGATGCGATGGAAGAAGCAGAAATTCCTGAAGAAGTTGTAGCTGAAGAAGTTGTAGCTGAAGAGTCTGTTGATGAAACAGAAGAAGAAGTTATATCTGATACATCTGAAGAAATCGTAGCAGAAGCAGAAGAAGTTACAGTCTAAGCTGCTCTGTTTTATCCCTTTTTAGAAAATGAGAGCTGTGCTAAGTGCAGCTCTTATTTTTTGGCTAAAAAATTGCAATTGGTTAATACTTACAATAAATTTAATAGCCTATGCCTACTGAAGTTCAAGCGATCGCTTGCGTCAGAGTGTGTCAAATGCTTTCAAACGGTTATCAGCCCATTCATATATTTCGGTATAATCTCAATACTAATACAGTGTTCATCCTTGCTGGTGTGACTGAAAGTTTAGAAATTTTGATTTTTTCAGATGGTCAATGGAGATTCAACAATGATGAAGCCTGACTTTAGCAGAATGACTCGCCAAGCGTTAAGAGCTTATATCTTGGCTAATCGAGAGGATGATGACGCGATCGCCGTTTTAATTAAAATGGGAAATTCTAATAGCCCAAAATTTCCTTTCCCAAAAACTAATGAAGATTTAAATAAAATGCAAGAACTTCTTCAGAAGAAATTAAATAACACATAGTCATTTAGGATGCGTAGAATCCTTGTCTAAATGATCGTTACAAAAATGTTTGGATAAAATTTGAAAAAGCGTTTAGATGTTTTATTAGTTGATTTAGAGCTTGCACCTTCGAGAGAGCAGGCTCAAAAGTTCATTCGAGCGGGTTGGGTGCAGGTCAATCAACAGGTGATTGATAAGGTTGGCACAGAAGTCAAAGAAGATGCAGCGATTTTGGTGAAGCAGCGATCGCCTTTTGTATCGCGTGGTGGTGAAAAGCTAGCGGGAGCGATCGCGAAGTTTGAAGTGGATTTGCGCGATCGCACTTGTTTTGATGGCGGCATTTCTACGGGTGGATTTACTGACTGTATGCTCAAGCAGGGGGCAGCCAAGGTATATGGAATTGATGTTGGCTATGGACAGGTTGCTTGGGAGATTCGCAGCGATGAGCGAGTGATTTTGCGAGAACGTACTAACTTACGTCATCTTACGCCTGATGATTTATATGCGCCAGACGATATTGTTCCCGATTTTGCGGTTTTAGATTTGTCGTTTATTTCGCTAACTAAAATTTTGCCTGCGCTCTGGGACTTATTGAGATCGCCCCGTGAAACATTACTGCTAGTCAAGCCCCAATTTGAAGCTGGAAAAGGACAAGTTGGTAAGAATGGAATTGTGCGGGAGCCAAAAATTAGGGCTGAAGCGATCGCGCAAGTTTTACGAGCTGCTCAAAGTCTCGGTTGGCAATTTCAAGGTTTAACCCCTTCGCCAATTCAAGGGCGCACTGGTAATTATGAATATTGGTTATGGCTAAGCGATAAATCTTCGGAAATAATTACGCCTAGCTTTGAGGAGATTCTTTCTGTTGCCACACTTTCATAATTTGTGAACCAAACAAAAAACTCTTGCGGTGAGGCTTTTTCTGTGTATTACCGCAGTTATTGATCAAACGCTATACAAAAAAGGGTCGCAGGGCGAAGCCCCGCAATGGGCTTTATATTGTATTTGTGGCAGGTTTGAAAGTAAGTTGCTGTAAATTTAGGTTGTGGGGATAGGGAAAGTTGCGCCTTGCAAATAAGCATCAAAATGTTGTTTGAAATATGACCAAGATGTCATTTCTTCACCCTCAATTTTTTGGGCTGGAGCATCTTTATAGAAAGGGACACGAGTTTCAATTTCTTTTTTCAGAATTGATGGTAGGTCACTGAAGTCTTTAACTTTTTTACCAGAGGCACTATAGATCAGATGCCCAGAGCGCTGTTTCATTTTCATCCAAGGTAGCCACGGTCCAACTCGATTCCAAGATAAGACTAATTTGGAGACAGTTGTAGTTGTAGGATCTTCGAGATCAGCAGTTGGGACGGCTAGTTTAAATAATTCGACAGCATTATAAATGGGGCGATCGCAGTATTGGGCAAATTTAGGATCGTCAGCGAGGGGATTAGGATATTGAGCAAACAGATCGAAAATGAAAGTTGTCGTGTCGCCATCGACTTCGGCAGGGATATTATAGCGAAATGTGCCTTGAATTGGGCTATTGGCGACATGAACTACGGGCAACATTTCTCCAGTCCAAGGGTTTTGCCAATGGCGTTGGATTTCGCCAGTCTCAGGATCAAGATATAAATTAATCTCGCGTGAAGTGAAGTCCCATACGCCATCACCTTGATCAATGCATCGCGCCACATTCATACCAACGATTTTGAACAGTTTGCGCTTTGGCTCATCAGGCACAAATGAGTAAAGATAGCCACTCCACACTAAAAATGTCGGTGTTCCATCAGTTGAACATCTAGTTTTAACAAATTGCGTAGCCGAAAATTCTCTCGTTTCAGCAAACATTAATTTCTCGCTATTTATACTTGATCGCTTGTAACTTGGCTTAGTTTACAAAATTCTTGCGCTCAAAACCCTAAATCAAAGAGGATTCTTTACGTTTTTTCTCCTTTAGTAAAATGTTGCTTGATCACATCAAACTTGGTGCAATCCCAATAGTCGATGTGAGAAATAATTAATTCGCGATCGCCCGAATTATCAGGAAAAGCACCAACAGCTAGATCGCTCCAGCCTGTAACACTAATTCTGGGTTTCCAAGGCAGTGGTGCATCCCAACTCATCGTCCAACGAGTTTTGATTAGATTCTCGCTACGCGAAATTTCATGGAGATCAAGTTTGAGATTTTTAAACCAAAAGGTAATGAAACCAATCATTCTTTGATATTGCTTAATTCCTTGAAATTTATAAACAGGATCTTTAAAATACACATCTTTGCTATAGATGCCATAGGTTTGCGCTTCAGGAAATTTCGCGTAATCTGCGGTGATTATTTCTAAAATATCTTCTTCTGAAATATTTGTAAGATCTCTCATGACAAGGACTCTCGTAACATAGCTAACTTTTCAGGCAAAATGCGGTAATAAATCCAAGTGCCGCGCCGCTCTTTGTCTAGCAATCCTGTTTCATATAAGACCTTAAGATGATGGCTCACCGTTGGCTGGGCTAACCCCAGAGTCTCCACCAATTCACAAGCACACACTTCTTGATTCGGCTGGGCAGCAATTAAGTTCAAAATTTGTAATCGCGCAGGTTCCCCAAAAACACGAAAAATACTGGCTAAATAACTTGCATCACTAGAGGTGAGACGACCTTCCAGCAAGGGTGGACAACAGGCAATCGATGGATTTGAGTTCATAAACTTATAGTGCCATGAATCAAGCCTAAATGACAAAATATCGACTATCATAAATATTGATATTAATCAATATTAAACAAATTAGTCATGGTACATATACAGCCAATTAAAAAACTCTCTATACTTGATCGTTTTTTGACCGTCTGGATTTTTCTGGCGATGGCGGTAGGTGTGACGATCGGCGCACTTTTTCCTGCGGTTGATCGGGTAATCAATCAGTTTCAATTTGGCACTACGAATATCCCGATCGCGATCGGCTTAATCTTGATGATGTATCCACCATTTGCGAAAGTACGTTACGAAGAATTAGGCGATGTCTTCCGCAATGGCAAAATTTTAGCTCTGTCCTTATTTCAAAGTTGGATAATTGCGCCGAGTTTGATGTTTTTCTTGGCGATCGCCTTTTTTCGAGACTCTCCCGAATATATGGTGGGATTGATACTGATTGGGATTGCGCCATGTATTGCGATGGTAATTGTATGGAGCGATCTTGCTAAGGGCAATTCAGAATATACGGCGGGACTAGTTGCCTTTAATAGCATCTTCCAAGTTCTGTTTTACAGTTTTTATGCGTGGCTTTTCATTACGGTATTACCGCCGCTATTTGGCTTAAAAAGCACTGTTGTAAATGTAAGTATCATTGAGATTGGACAAACTGTTTCTATTTATCTTGGCATTCCCTTTATCGCAGGTTTTTTGACGCGCTTTTTTCTGAGCAAAATCAAAGGGAAAAACTGGTATCACAATGTATTTATCCCTAAAATTAGCCCAATCACCCTAATTTCATTGCTGTTTACAATTTTGGTGATGTTTAGTTTGAAGGGAAGCTTGATGTTAAAAATCCCTTTGGATGTCATCAGAATTTCGATTCCATTGTTAATTTACTTCGTTGCGATGTTTGTAATTAGCTTTTATCTTGCTTGGCTAATTAAGGCAGATTATGACAAGGCGGCGAGTGTAGCTTTCACGGCAGCAAGTAACAATTTTGAGCTAGCGATCGCGGTGACAGTTGGTGTATTTGGCATTAATTCGGGTGCTGCTTTTGTGGCGGTCGTTGGACCTTTAATCGAAGTTCCAGTTTTAATTAGTCTTGTAAATTTATCTTTTTGGTTCAAGCGGCATTACTTTGATAACCAAAATAGGACTAGGCAAGAATAATTAATGCGTTATGTTGTACTAGCGTATCTTATCAACTACAACTTTTTGTGTTGACAGATTCCCATAAGTATAGCCAAAATAAATATATTGATTGATGTAAATATTTACCTTAATCAATATTTTAAATATACTTAACCTTTAGATAATCTATGGCTGTGCGAATTGGTATTAATGGTTTTGGCAGAATTGGTAGATTAGCTCTCCGCGCTGCTTGGCAATTTCCAGAATTAGAATTTGTGCATATAAACGAAGTCAAAGGAGGAGTAGAAGCGGCGGCTCACTTGCTCAAGTTTGACTCGGTACATGGTCAGTGGCACATAGACATTCAAGCGAGAGGCGATCGCGTCCAAATTAATAACCAGTCCCTCAGTTTTAGCGAGTGTTCTCAACCAGCAGATGTAAATTGGCAAGAACTAGGCGTTGAGATTGTATTGGAATGTTCTGGAAAATTCCGCACTCCTGAAACTCTAAATCCCTATTTTCAAAAGGGCGTAAAAAAAGTAATCGTGGCGGCTCCAGTTAAAGAAGAAGCGCTAAATATTGTGATGGGAATTAATGATCATCTCTACAATCCTGATCAACACCATCTGATCACCGCCGCTTCTTGCACAACTAACTGTCTCGCACCCATTGTCAAAGTGATTCATGAAGGGTTAGGAATCAAGCATGGTGTAATTACCACAATTCATGACCATACCAATACCCAAACTCTTGTTGATGCTCCACATAAGGATCTGCAACGAGCTAGAGCCTCTAGTTTATCGCTAATTCCTACCATAACAGGTTCAGCGACAGCAATCGCCTTAATCTATCCTGAACTCAAAGGCAAGTTAAATGGATTAGCCGTGAGAGTTCCTTTGCTAAATGCTTCGCTTACGGATTGTGTGTTTGAAGTGGAGCGCCCTACCGCGATCGCCGAAGTAAATGGATTATTGCAAGCCGCCGCAAATGGTGAACTAAAAGGAATTTTAGGCTATGAAGAACATCCTTTAGTTTCGATTGATTACAAAGACGATCCGCGATCGGCGATCATTGATGCGCTTTCCACAATGGTTGTAGATGAAACTCAGGTCAAGATTCTCGCTTGGTATGACAACGAATGGGGCTATGCCAATCGCATGGTAGAACTGGCTCGAAAAGTTGCACTTCTGCTTACTTAAAAATTATTTGGACATTACTTAGTTGAGAACCTTTATATGACACCCTCTAATGCTTCCAATACAAACTTTAAGAACTATGCTCTGGTAACCCTCACTTATTGGGGATTTACAATTACTGATGGCGCTTTGCGTCTCATCGTACTACTTTATTTCAATAATATTGGCTATACGTCGATTCAAATCGCTTCTTTATTTCTATTTTACGAAGTTTTTGGAGTCGTTACCAATTTTTTAGGTGGATGGATTGGTTCTCAACTAGGTTTGAAAGTTACGCTGTATACAGGGATTGGATTACAGATTTCCTCTTTATTACTTTTATCCTTTCTCAATCCTGCATGGGCGCAGTGGTTATCTGTTTTGTATGTGATGATCGCTCAAGCCTTTTCAGGAATTGCAAAGGATTTAACTAAAATGAGTACTAAGAGCGCAATTCGTTTAGTTGTGCCTCAAGATTCTCAATCTGCATTATTCAAATGGGTAGCAATTCTTACAGGTTCTAAGAATGCTCTCAAAGGCATAGGCTTTTTTATAGGAAGCGCTCTGTTATCACTGTTTGGATTTGTGAATTCATTGTGGATTATGGCGAGTGGGCTGTTTTTACTTCTATTTACAGGCTTATTTTTGCCTAAAAAAATGGGTAAAATCAAAGCAAAAGTTAAATTCAAACAACTCTTTTCTAAAAGTCGCGAAATCAATCTCCTTTCGGCTGCGAGATTCTTCCTGTTTGGTTCGAGAGATGTCTGGTTTGTGGTCGGATTGCCTGTATTTTTGCGAAGTGTTTTAGGTTGGTCATTCTATCAAGTCGGAGGATTTTTGGCTAGTTGGATTATCGGTTACGGCATCATTCAATCGCTTGCACCAACCTTAATTAAACAATTTAGTTCTGGTCAACCGCCGCGATCGCAAATAGTACAATTTTGGACATCTCTATCAGTCGTAGTTCCTGCCGCGATCGCTATTTCCTTACAAGTTGGTATACCTGCAAATTTGACAATTATCGGTGGGCTGCTTATTTTTGGTGTGGTATTTGCTTTTAACTCGGCTGTGCATTCGTATCTCGTACTTGCCTTCACTGACGATGATAAAGTTGCGCTCAATGTTGGCTTTTATTACATGGCAAATTCTGGAGGAAGATTGGCTGGCACGGTTCTATCAGGACTTGTATATGAATTCTATGGCTTAGTAGGATGTTTATGGATATCAACAGCATTAGTTTTGGCAGCCGCAATGATTACGCGCAAATTGCCCGATTTTCAACTCGATAAAGCGATCGCTGTTGATTTTGATTAAAGATTTTGTAGCTGATTTTAGTTAGCTGTGCTAGCATTTCATTTAAGTCTGTTGGATGGTAATGGCAAAAGTCTTAGTACTAAACGCATCCTATGAGCCGCTGAACATCACGAATTGGCAGCGGGCTATCGTTTTGCTCATAAAAGGAAAAGCTGAGCAAGTAGAGCATAATGGCAAAATGATCTATCCAGGAATGCCGTTACCCACCGTGATCAGAATGCTGCAATATATCAGTATTCCTTACAAAGAAATTCCACTTACGCGTCGAAATATCCTGCATCGCGATTCTCACACTTGTCAGTATTGTGGGCACATAGGTGACGACCTTACACTTGATCATGTGTTACCGCGATCGCGTGGTGGTGGCGATAGTTGGGACAATATTATTACTGCGTGCGTACGCTGCAATGTCAAAAAAGGCAATCGTACACCCAAAGAAGCCTCAATGCCAATGCGAAAGCCAGCGCGTCGTCCTCATAGTGGCTTACATTTTGAAGTAACAAAATATCTGCGATCAGGAAACCATAACGAATGGGAGAAGTATATTATCAAGTAAAAAATAGAGAGGTACAAAGCGCCTCTCTGTTTCTTAATTTATGAAAGGTCGGAATCCATGCTTGATCGAAACTGCACCAATTTTTTCCATACTCTCAATGCTGATTTGGTTGCGTCCCCATGAAAAGTTAGTATGCCAACCTTCAAACTCTAAAAGCATTGCTTCAGCAAAGCAGGCAAAAAGTTGACGGGCTGGTGCGGTCATATTTACGATTTTCATGATTTTCCAGTCAATATCAAGACTATGCTCAACAATGCCGCCATCGATTACATGAATTTCTTCTTGTTTAACAAGGGTAGACATATTTTTGGGGTAGCCACCATCGATCAGAATGCAAGGACGTTTGAGAGTAGCAACGTCGATCGCCACGCCTTTAGCCATACTTGCCACCCAGACAATAATGTCGGACTTGGGAAGAGCCTCTTCAATCGCCATGACTGTGCCGCGTCCAAGCTGAGCTTGTAATTCCTGCAAGCGTTCTTGATTGCGGGCTACTAGCAATAAATCTTTAATATTGGTACATACATCTAGCCATCGACAAACTGCGCTGCCGATGTCACCTGTTGCACCACAGACCGTCACTGTAGCTCTGGCTAAATCAATCCCAAATTTACGACTTGCTTCTTCGATCTGACGACAAATAATGTATGCGGTATGGGTATTACCTGTCGTAAAACGATTAAAGTCTAGTTGAATGTTACGCACACTCGACATCTGGTTAAGATTAAAATTTTCAAAAATAATCGAAGAAAATCCACCCAAAGCAGTGATGTCGATATCATGCTTTTGAGCATGAGCCATCGCGTTGAGAATCTTCCGAATGGCGGTTTTAATTTTGCTTCCTGCCAGCATTTCAGGCAAGAAACAGGATTCTATGTATAAGCCTTCAATTTGCTGACCTGTTGCACTCGTAACTTTAATGCGATCGACAATCTGGGGCGGGGCGCTACACCAAAATTCCAAACCTTGATCGGCATATTCGGGATAGCCTAATTCCCTTGCTACAGACTGAGCGTGTTCAAGACTTGTTAAATGCCCAATTAGACCAAACATCGATTGCGGTTACCAGTTTTTTATTAGCTATTAGCTTTTTTATTGAAAATTTTTAGAAATAATTATTTCTTTGAAAAGAGATAACTAGCTGTTGGCGATTAGCTAAGAACTAACAGCTAACAGCTAATCGCCCCTAAGCAGCTACTAAACCCATTGCTGACATTTTCATGATGTCGCGGGTACTAAAGCCGATTTTGTCGAGGCTTTCGCCATATTGGATCATAAAGTCTTCAACTAAAGCTTCTTTTTCCATTCCTAAAACTTTGGCATCAGCTTCAACTTGGTTGAGCATTTTCCAAACAATCGGCAAATTTTGACGATTGGCTTGTTCTAGGCTGACTTTGGAGTCTTCAAAATGTTCCTGCAACCAGTCTTCGCCAAAGTTGAGATGCATGTATTCGTCTTTGACCACGCCCTCAGTGATTTTGCGGGCAAAAGGATCGGCGACGGGAATGTAAATGTTATAAGCGGCGATCGCAAAGCACTCAATGATAAGTGATTGGATCAGCAGACAGGTAACAATATCCCCCACCGCAAAAGCTTTTTGAAAATTGCCATGCAATTCGGCAAAGAATATATGTGCAAAGTCCATGTCAGGTGTCACATTGAGATTTTTGCCGCAGGCGGTAAAACCTTTCTTGTGACGATCTTCCATTTTGGCAAGTCTGGTAAAATCTTCTTTAAGATCAGGCAGTAGTTCCCCTAGTTGGAGATAGTTGCTGTACGCCTCAGCTTCGCCCTCAATGACGATTGCATTAATCCGACTGTAGGCATCGCGATAGGTTTCTGATTGATAATTAATCGCTACAGCTTCGAGTGTTTGCCCCATGTTTTGCCTCTTAAAAAATTCCTGCTTCAATAAAAAAGTTAATCTATAAGCTATTTTATGCTAAGTAGCACAGCGATTTAAATTAAAACCCCAACAACTAGAATCCTTACTAAATAACCCTGACCACAGCACTTTGAGATTTTACACACCAAAGCGGTAAACTGAAACAGTCCCTCAACTCGTAGTTATGGCAAGTTATCTGTTAGAAGTTGGCACTGAAGAGCTACCCGCTAGTTTTATTGTCGATGCTTTGCGTCAATGGCAAGAGCGCATTCCTAAAAACTTAGATGAACATCAGCTAACTACGAGCAAGATCAATGTATATGGCACGCCCCGCCGTTTGGCAATTCTAATTGAAGGCTTACCAATTGAACAAAGCGATCGCAGTCTCGAAATTAAAGGTCCTGCGATCGGTTCGGCTTTTGTAAATGGCGATGTGCAAGGCGAACCGACCAAAGCTTTGATAGGTTTTGCCAAATCTAAGGGGATTGACCTTAAAGATATTTTTATCAAAGAGACTGACAAAGGCGCGTTTGTATTTGCGAATCAGCAAGTCATCGGTCGTAAAACAACAGAAATTTTGCAGGAATTGGCAATCAACTGGATCACAGGGCTTGAAGGTAAGCGGTTGATGCGTTGGGGCAATGGTGATTTGAAGTTTCCACGTCCGATTCGTTGGCTTGTGTCGTTATTTAATTCAAAAATTTTGCCGATCTCTTTAGAAAATATGCACTCTGATCGGATTAGCCGAGGGCATCGAGTTTTACATCCGCACTCCGTGATTATTGATACAGCCATAGATTATGTCGCAACTTTGCGGGAAGCGTTTGTGGTAGTTGATGGCAAAGAACGTCAGAGACATATTTTTACGCAAATCAATAGCATTGTCGAACTGTTTGGGGGGCAAGCTGAAGTTCCTCAAGATTTATTAGAAGAAGTAGCTTATTTAGTGGAGTTCCCAACTGCGATCATTGGTGAATTTGAGCGTGAGTTTTTGGAGCTTCCACAGCCTGTAATTAAGACTGAAATGGTTAGTCATCAGCGCTATTTTCCAGTTTATTCTGTCAAAAATCCTGATCAGCTCCTACCGCGTTTTATTACCATTTCCAATGGTGATCCAGACAAGTCGCGTTTGATTGCGGCGGGTAATGGGCGTGTAATTCGGGCGCGTCTCTCTGATGGCAAATTTTTCTACGATAGCGATCGCGCTGTGCATTTAGAGACTTTTTTACCACTACTCGAAAAGGTCACATTCCAAGCACAGCTTGGTTCAGTAGCTGAAAAAGTAGCAAGAATTAGGGCGATCGCTAACTCAGTAATTGCTTCTATTTCTAATTTGGAAATCACCGAGACAGATCAAGTCTTGATTGATCGCACTGCTCAACTTTGCAAAGCCGATCTCGTTACGCAAATGGTGAAGGAATTTCCTGAGCTGCAAGGTCAAATGGGTTATTACTACGCGCTATCTAGCGAAGAACCCATTGCGGTTGCCACTGGCATTCGCGAGCATTATCAACCACGCGGGGCTAGTGACTCCTTACCAACTTCCTTAACTGGAAAGATTATTGCCATTAGCGATCGCATTGATACTTTAGTTGGCATTTTTGGTCTAGGGATCATTCCCACAGGTTCATCTGACCCATTCGCCTTACGCCGCGCTGCCACTGGGGTTGTCCAGATTGCATGGGAAAGTGGTTTTGCTCTCAATTTACCAAAACTTTTACAAGCCGCGATCGCAATTTACGCTGAAAAGAATTTACTAGCAAAACCAGCCGAAACCGTTCTTGAAAATCTCTATAAATGGTTTAAACAACGCTGCGAGACAATTCTGGCAGAACAGGGCATTGAATATGATCTTGTTAATGCAGTCATGGGCAATGAAGAAATAGCCTATACCTTGCAAGGTTTGAGCAATCTCACCCGTATCAAAGAACGTGCCCATTTCTTGCAACAGTCTCGAACCCATGCAACTCTCGATGCGATCTACGAGCCAATTGTCAGAGCCTCTCGTCTTGCTGTACAAGGTAATTTGGATAGTGTGACCTTGGACGTGACTGCAATTATTAATCCTGCCATTTTAATGGAAGCAGCCGAACAGGAGCTTTATCAAGCGATCGCGGCTTTGCCGAGTCAACCTAGTGACGAGCAGTTAATGGAAGGAATTAGAGCGATCGCGCCAGTTCTATCCAAATTCTTTGATAATGTGCTAGTTATGTCTGAAGACGCTCAGACACGTCAAAATCGACTTAATCTACTTGGAATTATCCGTAACTACAGCCGTCAGCTAGCCGACTTTAGTGCGATCCTGAAATGATGATGATGCGGCTAAATTTAGTTCTTTGGCAGAGTTGTATGAGCAGGACATTAAGACTTTTATAGACTCGTTAGATTGTAAAGATCATGATCGCCTAAACTCTCAGATCACTAATATAAGCCCCAATTTGTTTAAGTCCTTGCAAAACTTGAATTCGTTTAGGGAAATGTGATTTTTTAGGTACAACTATGGAAGTCTTTCGCCAATTTGGGTGAGATTAACTGCATAGCCGCCTGTGACTAGATAAACAGCATCAGCGATCGCGCCAATTTTACGACTGAGACCACCAAGGCGATCGCGAAATATTCTGCCTAATTTATATTCTGGTACTATTCCCCAACCAACCTCTTCCGAAACAAAAGTGATGTCTACTATACAGGCTTGAATTGCTTGTAATAGTTCTTTCTCAATCTTTGTCCAAGTTTCTTCATCTTGCTCCAAAAGATTCGCTAGCCAAGTTCCTAAAGAATCCACCAAAATGTAATGATTGCAATCAATCTTTAAAATACTTGGTGCTAGTTCAATTGGAACCTCGAGAGTTTGCCAATTTTTAGGGCGGCGATCGCTATGTTTTTGCAGACGTGCTTCCCATTCCGCATCATCGGTATAACGAGTTGCTGTAGCAATATAGGTTACGTTTTTTTGCGATCGCATAGCTAAATGTTCAGCCCATTCACTTTTGCCAGAGCGAGTTGCACCAGTCACGAGAGTAATCATAAATTGCTCCAAAGTTGACGATTGCTATACTATTGAATATTGTAAGCTTAGGAATTTATTATGACTCAAGCGATCGCCCCTACAACATCGACTATTGCTGTAGATCCTCTTCTCCGTTTGACAAGTGCAGACCTAGAACTACTACCTGAAAATGGCAATCGTTATGAAATTATCGATGGAGAACTTTACATGACTAGAGCGCCTCACTGGAAACATCAAACTACCTGTGGTAATTTTTATGCCAAGCTTCAGGCATGGTCAGAAGTAAATGATCTTGGATATGCAGCAGTCGGCGTAGGTGTGATCTTTGGTGATAACGATGATGTCATTCCTGATGTAGTGTGGATCAGTAAAGAGAAATATGAAGCTTTAATTGATAAGTCTGGACATTTAATGGGTGCACCTGAGATTGCGATTGAAGTGCTATCAGCAGGAACTGAAAATGAGAAGCGCGATCGCGAATTGAAACTGAAACTCTATTCATCTCGTGGAGTATTGGAATATTGGATTGCTGATTGGCGATCGCAACAAATGCAAATCTATCGCCGCGAAAATGGTATTCTCAAACTAGCCGTTACTTTATTCGTTAGTGATGTTCTAACTTCGCCATTGTTACCAGAATTTTCTTGTCCTTTATCACAAATTTTTTGAAACTTATGAAACAGATTGTTGATAGCATTGTTAAAAGTGTTTTCGCGATCGCCATTGGTTGCGTTGGTTCTAACTTTGTCATACTCGGTACGGCTCAGGCGCTCGAAGAAGGACTTTATTGGAGTGGCGGTTCACGCTATATCCGTATTACTAAACAAGCTAGCCCGACTGGAGATACAGATAGCGATCGCTTTTGTTATGTTGGCTTTTCATCCAATGGAGCAATGATTGCTTCTTTAAATCTTAAGATTCCCCGTTATCAAACAGGTATCGATTATGAAGTTTACACATTGCATGGAGCAAATAATCTCGCCATTCAGCAATATGCTTTCAAAAGCGATCAGATTACCTTTGGGAAATTAGTGGGACGATTTGTGCGTGAGGGATTGGTGTATAAGCGGGAACAAGATGCAGGAAAAGAGCGATCGCCTGAACTCCAAGAATGCCTCAACTCCACCAAGCCATATTTCAAGCAAATTTTATCAGGACGCGATCGACGGTAAATCATTATGGTTACTCAAATTACCAAGAAAACTTATACCGTTGATGAATATCTAGAACTAGAAATAGCATCGGAAATTCGCAACGAATACCGTAATGGAGAAATTATCCCGATGACTGGCGGAACCCCAAATCACAATGAAATTGCTGTCAACTTGTTAGCAGTTATCAAACCTGCTTTGCGTGGTAAACCTTATCGACTTTTTTCTGCCGATCAACGGCTTTGGATTCCTGATGTCAAGATGTATACATATCCTGATGTGATGGTTGCACTGAAGCCTTTAGAAATACAAATAGGACGCAAAGATACGATTACTAATCCTTGCTTTACTGCTGAAGTTTTATCTAAATCCACCCAAAACTACGATCGTAGTGAAAAATTTGCTGTCTATCGCACCATTAATGCTTTTCGAGAATATCTTTTGGTCGATCAATATCGTATTCATGTTGAACATCACGTTAAAACTGCCACCAATCAATGGCTATTTTCAGAGTATAACGATCCATCTGTGAGACTTACTCTGCAATTCTTGGATCTGCAAATCCAAATAGCTGATTTGTATGACAATATTGATTTTGATCAGATTTAGTACGCTATATTCAAAAATCAAAAAGGTTAAGAACAATTGCCCTTAACCTTTTTGAAATCTAACATTTTAGAAAACTATCTAAGCGACAGGTTGCTTTGCTTTGATGTTCTTGCGTTGTCTTGCCATCAGCGCCCCACCAGCAACAATCACGCCAAAAATAGCTCCTGGAACTGGAACCGAACGAGTAGTTACGCTACCCTGTGTCACAAATCTCAGATTGGCACAGTTAGCACATTCCCAAGCACTATCCAAACCATTAAGACTAGGATCACCTGTCTTCAAAGCGACTGTCCCTCCAGCATTTGTTAGATTATTTTGAAATGCTAAATTGATATATCGAGAGAAAGGTTTATCAACGTAAATAACACTAGGTGTGCTAGCAAGATTAGTTCGTGTAACACTATTTGAATCGTTGTAAGTGAAAGGGGATAGAAAGGAACCACCTTGAGTGCTGATGGAGAAAGCACCATAAGTATTAGTGTCAGCATCATAGTTAAATGATCCTGTAGCTGTGCCACCATCATTAAAAGTAACGTCATTAAGAATCCAATTTAGGCTTGCGGCTGATGCACCATCATTAAACATACTTAGCGAGAGGATACCTGCTGAAGCAACAGCCGTAGAAAGTTTTTGTAAAATATTCATAATAACTTGAGACTACTGAATTTTGCCTAAATTTCTTTTTACCATGCTTTTAATTAGAATTACAAGTCTAAAAAGTTATAAGAAAGTTACTTTAAGTTATACAAAATTTTAAGGATCTACATAAATTTAAGTTCTAAGGCATCTCTAAAGTCAACTATCTTATATTTTAAGATATCTAAAATATTTGTAAAAATAACCATTCGTAGCATTTTTAGCTGTAAATATTACGAGATAGTCAACATACCAAACTCCAAATTCTAGTACATAGCTTTGCAAGTGCTATGATCTGGCAATGCTAGGAGTGTCTGTGCAAAGCAGACTGAGAGCAAATCCTTAGAACCTGAACCGATTGACATCGGCGTAGGAAAGCACATTATTTGAGGAAATTTACATGACAGTTGGATTGAAAGTTAGCTCTGCGCCAAAAATGCGTGGAGAATATCGCGGTACGCAAATGCATTGTGCTCGTCAGGGCATCATTACTGAAGAAATGCAGTATGTAGCATGGCGTGAAAATTTGCCAGTAGAGTTAGTACGGGCTGAGGTTGCTAGAGGTCGGGCAATCATTCCCGCCAATAAAAACCATACCAACCTTGAACCAATGGGCATTGGTATTGCCTTCAGATGTAAGGTGAATGCCAACATTGGCGCATCGCCTAACACTTCGGACATTACTGAAGAAGTTGCGAAGTTACATCTATCAGTCAAATATGGCGCTGACACTGTGATGGACTTGTCCACAGGTGGCGGTGATCTAGATGTAATTCGCACCGCGATTATTAATGCTTCTTCCGTTCCTATTGGCACAGTTCCGATTTACCAAGCCCTCGAAAGTGTGCATGGTAATATGGAAAGCCTCACGCCCGATGACTTCTTGCATATTATTGAGAAGCACGCCGAGCAAGGTGTGGACTATCAAACCATCCATGCAGGAATCTTAATCGAGCATCTTCCATTAGTTAAAAATCGTCTAACAGGAATTGTCTCTCGTGGTGGTGGCATTTTGGCGCGATGGATGTTGCATCACCACAAACAAAATCCTCTTTACACTCATTTCAACGACATCATCGAAATCTTTAAGAAGCATGATGTTTCTTTCAGTTTAGGTGATTCGCTCCGTCCTGGTTGTTTGCATGATGCCTCTGATGCCGCACAACTTGCAGAATTGAAAACCCTTGGACAGCTAACTCGTCGTGCTTGGGAACATGATATCCAAGTTATGGTTGAAGGTCCTGGTCATGTGCCAATGGATCAGATCGAGTTTAATGTGCGTAAGCAAATGGAAGAATGTTCTGAAGCTCCATTCTATGTGCTTGGTCCTTTGGTAACTGATATTGCTCCTGGATATGACCACATTACTTCAGCGATCGGTGCAGCGATGGCTGGTTGGTACGGTACTGCCATGCTTTGTTATGTCACTCCTAAAGAACATCTTGGATTGCCTAACGCGGAAGATGTGCGAAATGGATTGATTGCTTACAAGATTGCGGCTCATGCTGCCGATATTGCCCGTCATCGTCCTAATGCTCGTGATAGAGATGATGAACTCTCGACTGCGCGTTATAACTTTGATTGGAATAAGCAATTTGAGTTGTCGCTCGATCCAGAACGGGCTAAGGAATATCACGATGAAACGTTACCTGCGGATATCTATAAAACCGCCGAGTTCTGTTCAATGTGTGGACCGAAATTCTGTCCAATGCAACAGAAAGTTGATGCTGATGCAATTACAGAGCTTGAAAAATTTCTCGCTAAAGAGCCTATAGCTACCGCTTAATCACAAACAAAAAAAGGAGATGCAGAGCATCTCCTTTTTTTTGTAGAATCTCTATATCAGAACAAACTAGCATTGCGATCGCTAAAAGATGATCGCCGCGAATTTGTGCGATAAAATGCGACACTAATCTTTGGTGAATTGCAAACATTAGAGCTACGAGTTTGAAACAGCGATCTTCTTATTGGCAGATGCGAGACTACGTCTACCCCCAACGTTTTCTTATTGCTAAAGCATTTTTATGCACGTTAGTCTTTATTGGCACGATGCCACTTCTCGCAGATTTGTTGGGGCGGGTCTCACAAGCCTTGGGCAAAGGTGATGTTGACGCAATTTTAAAGATTGCTGCTTTTACAGTAATCATGTTTGTGTTTCGGGGATGGGCGCAATATGGGCAAGACTCAATGATGTCGAAAGCTGCACTGAATGCGGCAAGGGATTTGCGCGTTGATGTTTACTCGCATTTACAAACTCTCGATCTGGAATATTTCGCCGAGTCGCGTACAGGGGACTTGTCGTATCGTCTTACTGAAGATATTGATCGCATTGGTGAAGTAATCGGCAAATTTTTCCATCAGTTCATTCCGTCAGTACTGCAATTGATTTTTGTACTGGCGTATATGATTTATTTAAATTGGATCTTGACATTGACCACTCTTGCTGTTGCGCCTTTGATTGCCATATTAATTGCTTGGTTTGGCAATCGCATGTTAAACCTCAGCCGCCGCAGCCAAGATCAAGTCTCCAACCTCGCAGCATTACTATCTGAAACTTTCAGTGGCATACGTTTAGTTCGCGCCTTTGCCACTGAATCCTATGAAATTGATCGATTTAAACAAGAATCTGAGCAAAATAACCGCCGTAAATACGCTACCGATCGTATTAGAGCCATTCAATATCCTGTAATTGGCTTTCTAGAAGCAACAGGAATTTGTTTTTTGTTTTTGTTAGGCGGTTGGCTGATTTCTAACAATTGGCTAAAACCTGAACAATTTGTTGCCTTCGGGGCAGGTGTAGCGCTGTTGATTGATCCGATCGCAAATACTACTGGCAGTTACAACGAAATCAAACAAGCTGAAGCTTCTGTAGATCGGATCTTTGAGATTTTTAAGATTAAACCCGTTGTTAGAGAAAAGCTTAATGCAATTGCGCTTCCTGAAGTGACAGGTAAAGTCGAATACATTAATGTTGGCTTCCAATATCAAAGCGATCGCTCTGTGCTCACAAATATAAATCTTGTTGCAAATCAGGGTGAAGCGATCGCTCTAGTCGGTGCATCGGGCGCGGGAAAATCTACGCTTATGAATCTGTTGATGCGATTCCATGATGTAAAGGATGGGCAAATTCTGATTGATGGCTATGACATTCGCGATGTCCAAATCAAAAGCCTTCGTCGCCAGCTTGCGATCGTACCTCAAGAAAATATTCTCTTTTCAGGTACTGTTGCTTCTAATATCGCGTTTGGGCAGAAGGATTACGATCCTCAAGCCGTGGAAGATGCAGCGCGAATTGCTAATGCCCATGACTTTATTATGGAACTTCCTCAAGGTTACGATACATGGGTGGGAGAGCGCGGTGTCAACCTATCGGGCGGTCAGCGTCAACGCCTGTCGATCGCACGAGCCGTTCTTCACAATCCGAAAATCCTAATTCTTGATGAAGCAACATCAGCCCTTGACACCGAGTCTGAAAGCCTTGTCCAAGAAGCATTACAACGCCTCATGAAAGGACGGACTGTATTCATCATCGCTCATCGACTCGCGACCATTAGAAATAGCGATCGCATCATTGTTCTAGACCAAGGTCAAATTGTCGAATCAGGAACCCATGACGAACTGCTCCAAAAAGCTGGACGCTACTCTCAATTACATTCTCGGCAGTTTGATACTATTGGCTAAATTCTGACAGGAATTTGTAAGCGAAGTTCTTAAAGATATAGCAAAGTAAGCGAGTGGCTCCGCGCCGCCATTTATCTTCTGGTTTTATATCCTAAGCAAAATTTTTTTTGCTATAGCTATTCGTCTAAATGTTCAGAGACAGCGCGATAAAGTTCTAGAACATCATGATCGAGAAGTTGATAATAGACTTTGCGCTTACTTTTGCGATAGCTAACCAGACGCATGGTGCGTAAGACTCGTAATTGATGAGATACCGCTGATTCGCTCATTCCTACAACTGCGGCAATGTCGTGAACGCATAATTCCTGCTTAGATAAAATTGACAAAATCCGTAAACGGTTAGGATCGCTCAGTAAGCTAAAAAACTCTGCCATATTTTGAGCTTTTTCGATTGGCAAAATCTCATCAACTAAATTTTGTAATCCTTCAAGCTCGCAAGAATCAAGATCGCAGGTCGGCAAGCTCTGCAAGTTATCAACAGAAATCGAAGAGGAATTTAGCATTGATGTATTTTATATCGATCGCCAGAAATTAAGAATGGTGCTTTTCACCTTGTTTAATAGTACCTTGACATATGAACGTATATTCATATATTATAAATTCAATCCAATTTGAGATAAAAAATATGCCAACAATGACTGAAACTAAATGTGCTTGCCCTAAATGTAGTTGCGTTGTTTCTGAAACTGAGGCAATTATGGCAAATGGTAAACCCTATTGCAGTAAAGCCTGCGCTGACGGACATCCTGTCGGATCAGCAGGCTGTAAAAAACCTGGTTGTGGCTGTGGCTAAATAGCGAGCAGCCCAGAGAATACAGAGTTTAAGCTTCTTATTCGCAAAGCAATAGCGATCGCATAGAGAAGGCAGACTACGTCTGTCTTCTTCTTTTTGGCTTTTGGTTACTGTATAGTACAAATCATTAGCTTCACCAAAATTCAAAATGCTGAATTTAAACGAAATTATGTCACTTGCTCGCCCGATCGCTTGGGGTGCGGCTGATATTTTGATGAAGTATTACCAAGAGCCTGAAGCCCTAGAAATTCGGTTTAAGGGCGGTGAAGAAGGCAACGTCACTTCTGCTGATATAGCAGCGAATGATTTTATATTGGCTAAGTTAAAGCAAGCATTTGGAACTGATAATTTTGCTTATTTGAGTGAAGAAACTGAAGACAATAGCGATCGCCTTGATCACGAATGGGTGTGGATCATTGATCCGATGGATGGCACAAGCGACTTTATTCGCCGCACTAATGAGTTTGCTGTACATATTGGCTTGACTTATCGCCAACGTCCTGTGCTCGGACTGGTAGCAACTCCTGCCCAAGAGCGCCTATTTCAAGGGATCTTAGGCAATGGCGCATATATTGAAACTAGAGATGGCTTGCAGGAATGTATCCGAGTTTCCAACAAAATTGAACTTGATCAAATGGTGGTAGTGGCAAGTCGTAGCCATCGTAATCATCAATTAGAGAGCATTCTGCAAGAATTACCCAAAGCCGCTGAAATCGCAGTTGGCAGCATTGGCGGTAAATTTGCAGCGATCGCCTCAGGTAAAGCTGATGTCTATATCTCTGTTTCAGGCACATCTGCGCCCAAAGATTGGGATTATTGCGCTCCTGAAATTATTCTGACTGAGGCGGGGGGACAACTTACACATTCCGACTTGTCTTTGCTGTCCTACAACAATCTCGAATTACGTCAATGGGGAACGATTGTGGCTAGTAATGGTCATTGTCATAACAAAATTTGCCAAATTAGCCAACAGGCGATCGCTCCCCATAGAAAGTAGAAGGTGCTTTAGACTATCTATTTTCTGTAACAAGTTTCAGTAAAGTTATTACATCTAAACTATTTAAGGAACAAGGTGCTTAAGTGCCTTGTCTGTTCTAATTATGAAATTACAAGCAATCTCAATTGGCGCGGTTGTCGTGGCTGGCGTAATGGCATTTAGCAATCCCAGCAAAGAACGCTACGTCGAATACGCAACTGAGCAGTTTTCAGAAACAGGCAGAAATTCATTTTGTTCTGGTGAAATGCCCATAGCGGCTCAACAATCATGCAAATTTGTATTATCTCAAGGGAAAGGTGTGGTCAAGTCACTTGTTGAAAATTCCACGAAGCAACAAAATTTTGTTTTGTTCAGCCTTTATGTTACCGATCTACCTAATCAAAAAATGACCACGCTTGGTGCTTTTGGCAATTTTTATATGTTCAAGTAAAGCTGTATGGCAGTATGTCTGCATCAATGATGGCGAGCATCTAACTTCTAGAATTGTCCTCCCAGATATTGAACTTTCCAACAGGCTATCTACACGTTAGATAGTAAAATGGCGTGCAAAGTACACCATTTTGCTAATTAATCGATTTGCTCTAACTGCTTCCAGACTGATTGCAACAGCTTATCCAAACCTTTTTTCGACGCAGCGGAAATTGCGAGGATCGGCGTATCAAATTGCGCGGCAATTTCTTCGACATCTTCAGGCAACATCGCATCAATTTTATTTAAGGCAAGAATTTGCGGCTTGTCTGCTAAGCCGTGACCATATGCTGATAGCTCTTCTTGAATTGTGTGATAAGCCATAAGGGGATCATCTTGAGTCACATCAATTAGATGAATTAATAGCTTTGTACGCTCAACATGGCGCAAAAAGTCATGTCCTAGACCGATGCCATCAGATGCGCCTTCGATTAATCCAGGAATATCCGCAAAGACGATCCCATCGCCTGACGGCTTAGACACTACACCCAGATTTGGTACGAGCGTGGTAAAAGGATAATCAGCAATTTTGGGACGAGCAGCCGATACAACGGAGATTAAGGTCGATTTTCCAGCGTTCGGCAAGCCAATGATCCCGACTTCAGCAATTAATTTTAGTTCTAGAAAAAGTGTCAGTTCTTCACCAAGTAAGCCTGGTAAGGCATAGTCAGGGGCGCGATTTTGATTACTCAAGAAATATTTATTACCTAAGCCACCTTTGCCGCCTCTAGCCACAAACAAAGTTTGGTCAACCTCAGTCAGATCGCCCAAAACTTCACCTGTTTCCTTATTCATTACCATCGTGCCGAGCGGGACTAAGATAATGCGATCGCTGCCTTTTCGACCTGTCATATTGCTGGGACCGCCGCGTTCACCATCTTCAGCTTTAAAAATATTCTCAAAGCGAAAATCTAGAAGGGTTTGTAAATCTGTCGTCGCTTGCAAAATAACAGAGCCACCGTTGCCACCATTACCACCCGCAGGACCACCCGCAGGCACATATTTTTCACGGCGGAAGGCAACAAGTCCATCACCGCCATCTCCAGACTTTACGTTTATCGTAACTCGATCAATAAAATGCATTTCTAACTCAATTGCTTGCTCTATCTAACCAAGACGATCCAATTAACTTGCAGGATTATCTTTACTGGTTTTATTTCTATTATGCAGTGATTAAGGTAGTAATAAAACTAGATTAGACTGTATGAATTAGAAATCGCCTATCTCGATCGCACAGGAAGCGGCAATGAATCGGTACAAACATCTTGTGGTTTGGCGGTTCCATTTTATGAGTTTTCAAACGATCAGCAACATTGAAAAGAATGGGCTGAAAAGAAAGGCGAAGAAGGTGTATATGCTTATTAGCAAGCAAAAAATTGGCAAAGCATCGACGGCTTGCCAACTAAACTCTCAGAATAAGCTAGGATTACGGAGCATTCAAGATTCAAGCTAAAAATCAAAGATAGAGACAATCTCTGACTTTGATTACCAACTTAAAAAAGCAGACTCAATTCCCTGTTCACGCTTGAGCTTTGTATCGCGTTCTATCCAAAAAATTATTTGCTCTACGGTTAATTCTTCAAGATGAACACTGTAATCTTTAGCGATCGCCACTAATGGTTGAATTGCCGAGATAACCATGCGCGTCAAAAATTTTTCATGGCTCGAAAGATTTGCAGATGTCACTTCATCTTGTCGAGTATCTTCAAAATCTACATCAAGATGAGGTGAAGTCCATTTTAAAAATGCCGCCTCTTCACCTTGCTCTTTGAGAATTTGCGAATCATGCTTAATCCAATTCACAATTTGGTTAGCTGAAATATCTTCCGCGTGAATATTAATATCTTGGGCAATTTTAATAATTATCCGCATCGATGAAATGGTGATGCGCGCCATAAATTTTTCTATAGTCGAAAGAAGCGCTCCACTGATCGCCTGAGCTTCTTCTAACGTCAAAAACTGAATCGGGTCTTGGGGAGTTGACATAAAATTTTAACTTGGTGGGTGCTTTGCACCCACTTTAACTTCAGGTTAGTTAAAAAGGATAGTTAAAAGCCAATAATTTGCAAAAATCCTTTATCGGTTATGGATTCAATGGCGATCAGACTGACAAACCCAATCATTGCTAAGCGTCCATTGATCAGTTCTGCATATTTCGTAAACCCAAAGCGACCTCCACCTGACTCGACATACATCTTTGGCTCGATCGCCCAGTTATTTAATACCCCACGTTCATCTTTGGTAAAAGCTGTACGAGCTTTGGGTTGATCTGTCATTAATTTTTACCTTTTTATATTATTTGGCAATGCTACATGAATCTTAACGTTTGATTTTATCGCTCAATGTCGAAATTTGACAAACATCAAATGAGAGAGATAGCGATCGCCTGTAAAGTTAAAAAGGCGCAAAATGCCGTTTTAATTTTTTGGTTTTTATGTCTTACTTTTCTCATTTATTTGAACATTGGCAATCCACCCTCAACTGGTCACCAAATCCTGATCAGATCGAACAGTTTGAAAAGCTTTACGAGCTTGTCCTAGAGGGCAATAGTCAACAAAATCTCACCCGCATCACGGCTACGGATGATTTTTGGGAAAAGCATTTGTGGGATTCGTTACGTGGAGTGCTGAATTATTGGGAGCGTGAAGATTTGCAGGTGATCGATATTGGCACAGGCGCTGGATTTCCAGGATTACCGATCGCGATCGCTAAACCATCATGGCAAGTCACATTAGTTGATAGCAAACAAAAAAAGGTTTCCTTTGTCGAGCAGACGATCCAAACTTTGCAATTGTCAAATGCGATCGCTCAAGTGGGGCGAGCTGAAGATATTAATAAAATTTCCTCGTACAAACAAAAATATGATTTAGCCCTTGTGCGTGCCGTGGGTAAACCAGATATTTGCGCTAGCTATTGCTTACCATTTTTAAAAAAGGATGGCATGGGAATTCTCTATCGTGGTCAATGGCTGCCAGAAGAGAGTGAGCAGCTCGACATATTTTGTGAAGAGCAAGGACTACAAGTCGTTAAGCAAGATCGGTTTCAAACCCCCCTTACCGCAGGTATCCGCCATAGCGTTTACCTATCACCTACCGCTCAACCTCCATCTCAAACTCATAAGGACTTGCAAAGTTAGAAGAGTCATACAAAAATCGGGTTACCTCTTCTTCGAGACGATGGACATTATGGGCTTCTACGGCGTTAGTAGCGCGCAGAGCCGATAAATAACCATCTAAAAAGAGTCTCATCTCATCAGTAGAGCGATAACCACGTTCGGACATTTCGACTAAGGAGTCCGTAATCTTTTGATAATGACGAATGGCGGTCGTATCTTGAAGCATAGGTCAAGCTGTGAGTAACTATCATCCTAGATTTAACAGTAATTCTATCACTTTGAGAAATCAAAAAACATGATAAGGATCGCGTACAACCGCCATAAATAAAAAATACCGTTGCTTATTTGCAGTTAATCAAGTCTCATATATTGGCACTATATCTTGCCAGTTAGAATAAACTCCAGCTTGCCATTGGTCATAGGCGATCGCTAATAAGCTTTCGCTCAAAGACATTGGCGGATTGGACTGTTGCGATCTAGCGATAATCAACTCGCAGTTAACTCCATACAGAGGAATATCTAGTTGCTCAGCAAGTGTCCTTGCGACCACAACGCCAATGCGTGTACCTGTGAAACTACCAATACCAGTGGCGATCGCTAAAAACGTAAAATCTTTCCACAAAATATTACCCACAAACATATTTAAGCAGTCATGCAACTGGACAGATAACTCTCTGCCTAGTTCCCATGACTGCTGTTTGTGGGTGATATAAATCTGAGAGTTGCGATCTGAATTGTGATCCAAATTAAGACCATTTTGAGCGATCGCAAGCTCCAATTTTGTGGTCGTTGTATGTAAGGCAAGGGCAAAACTTGTGGTCATGATCTGTGGAAAACTGGAAAGCGATCACTAGAATTCACTCTAGAAACCAGCATTAGAACTTATTCCCACCAGAGCCAGTATCAGCAGCGCCAGTATCTGCCGCACCTGTATCGGCTGCTCCATTGGATTCAGAATCTTCAGGATCGTTATAGCTGCCCATTGGTCGTCTACGTCCAAAGCGTCCCATTGGGGTGCGCTTACGAAACTTACGCGCATACGCTTGGTTGCGAAGAGCTTTTTCTTTTTTCTGATTGCGGCGCTTAGCCATTTTAAACCGTTATACCGTTTACACATTGAGTCTATTTAAGCTAGCACAAAACGTGCATTTCTAAACCCAAAAAGTTACGCAAATCTAAATATGCTTCGCAAGTTTCTAAGGCAGACAATGGTCTTGAGCCACTTGACTCTTAAATTTTCTAGATAGCTTAATTCTCTTGGCAAAAGCTATATTTTCAGTCAATCCATTCGTTGTCTAATTTTTCATTGCGAAAAAGAATACGGTCAAAGCCTTCGCTAAGGGTTGGTGGGTTATATGAGAGATGCCTATACATCTCAATTACAACATCTTCAGGGACATGGCGATCGCGAGTGTCGTTACGCGATAAACAAATCCATAACGGTATATCTAGCCAAACACCTGTGATCGGCTTAAATTCATGCTGTTTGGCAAGGGCGATCGCATCTTTTCGATATTCGCGCTTATAGTTTGTGGCATCATATATTACAGATTGTTGCGATTTAGCAGCATTTGCAAATTCTAGTTGTACTTGCGCCCAGATATCTGCCCAAACGCCCTGCGTGGTGGCTGAACCATATAATGATTCACGAATGCGATCGGGGCAAATTAATTGGGTTTGCGTGTGACTATTTTGATTAGCAGCATGCAACATCTGCTCTGCGAGAGTAGATTTACCACTTGCGGGTACACCAATCAGAATAATTGCACTTGCCATCTAAAACTTGCCATCTAAATTGCTGCGAAAAAGTTAAGTCTTTTCAACTATAGCAATCCTAAAAACAACTTTACCCCCCTAAAATATGTCCACACTTTACGATTTTAAGATCACTAACATTGATGGTCAGCCCGTCGATCTCGCTCAGTACAAAGGTAAGGTTGCCCTGGTTGTCAATGTTGCTTCTCGCTGTGGCTATACCAAGCAATACAAAGGGCTAGAGTCACTATATCGTGAATACAAGGACAAGGGCTTTGAGATTCTGGGCTTTCCTAGCAATGACTTTGGCGCTCAAGAGCCAGGTACTGAAACAGAAATCAAGAGCTTCTGTTCTCTTACTTATGGTGTCACCTTTGATATGTTTAGCAAGGTACAAGTCAAAGGTAGTGGAATTGTCGATGTTTACAAATATCTCACTGACAATACAAACAATCAGGTTGAATGGAACTTTAACAAATTTCTTGTTGATAAAGAAGGTAAAGTCGTAAAATATTACCCTTCAAATATTGCACCTGAAGATGCTGGTCTGCGTAAAGATATCGAAGCTCTTCTGGGCTAAATAAATAGGCTAAACAAAAAAGAGAGGGGCGTTT
>JAYVVP010000126.1:0-14435 GCA_043786935.1 Pseudanabaena sp.
CAATGCTCAACTCGCCGACAGATGGCACATCGATCACATGAATCCAGTTGTGCATTGCAGTATGCACACCTGTCCTCAAGTAGCTTACGAATTTCCAGAATATCTTCATCTGTGTAGCCATTGCCCGCAGCCATTGCCTCGCGCTCCCTACGAATTGCTGAGCGTTCAGCCACACCATCTTTATTTGCCGAGCTGTAGTCCTTAACATAGGCTCTCATGCATGCACGACACTTGAAGCGGAATCCCCCGCTAGGAGTGTTCCCAAAGTTGTCCCGATTCAGTGGATAAGACTTGAAACACGTGAGACATTGACGAATTTCCATATCGAGAAAGACCTATGATGGTTGAATTAATAGGCTTTAGTTATCTTTAGCTCGACTAAAATCATAGCTGTTTGTCCGTTTCAATGATTTGTTATACTCCGAGCATTTCACAATTATTTATCTTTACGAACGCCAATAATTTCTCAGAACTCACATCGCAGACATCTATCTTTACTTGCTTGATCTGGGGGAAAGATAAACAACCTTAGCACGGTCGAATTGTTGGACTTATTTATCTGAAATAACTGCCTGCATATTGTCTTCATAGTAAGACTGCCCAGCGCAGGTAGTGTTGAAGCTCTGCTGTAATATTTTATATTTATCTATTTGTACATTGTATGTGGGCAGACCCTCGTTACATGAGGCTGAAAGTTTTCTCTGGTTTGTTATCAGCGCATTGAAACTGTCTACCGATTCTTGGCTATATCTGTCTACGAACGGTTCACGTTGAGAAATTGTTTGCTCAAAACGCCCAAGCTCAGACAATTTTTGTTTTAACCCTGACTTCATTTGTTCAAGACGAACACTATCGCTATTGAGGCGATTTTGCTGTCCAACGCATGAACGAAGTTGCTCACGGGAGAGAACTGGAGTTGAATTCTGGATATTGTAGCGAAGCCCTAAACCACGAAAACGGACTCTCACTCTTGCGTCTACATCTAAAACATGAATCGTAGGAAAAGCTAGCAAAGCAGATCCATAGATTAGGAATTTGGTATGTATATTCGTCTCTTTAAGCATAATTCGCAATTTTATCGCAAATGTTGCATAAATTATTCATTCAAAATAAAATATCGCAGATTCCTACTTTAAGTCAAGTGCGATCTCATCAACAATCTATCTTCTAAAAGCGATCGCTATTATTGTTAGTCGTGATTTTAGGCGATCGCTCTAAAATGTTTTCGTAGCTAAAGATATAGGTAGACTTTCTCCATCTTTAAGAATAACTCCATTCTTCCAGAGTTCTTATTCGCTAATATCAATATATTCATTCCAAACCAACCCATAACCACCCGACTCAATCTTAAAATTTTAAAAAAAGCTAGTATTTTGTAACGGAGCAAACATCGGTTTATTTAGCAAACTAGAGAGGTCGTACTTCTTGACTTCATCTTGAGGAAACTCAATCAACAAAGAGCGATCGCATTATGGTGATGAATAAAGGCGAAATAGTAGAATTAGACACTGCTGAATCAATCTATACCAATCCCCAACAGCCTTACACCCAAAAACTCATCAGCGCAATTCCTAAAGCCTTGGTTCTCCAATAAAAGGAAAAGATTAATCAAGACGATTTAAGATTCAGCTTTTTGAGCGCTTGCTCTTGCTAATAAAACACCAAGTTGAATACCAATCATACCTACGATCGCACTACCAACAAAATAAATTGACAACGTTGTGATATCTCCTTTGTCTAGAAACGCTCTTGACTCCAATCCGTAAGTAGAAAAAGTAGTGTACGCACCGCAGAAACCAGTTGTCGTCATCAATCGGAATTCAGGCGAAATGATGCGAAGATTTTCAGTCGCTAGAGTCAGAATATAGGCAATCAATAAACAGCCAGACACGTTAATAAAGAATGTGCCATAAAAGCCGAAATCTTTACCAAAAATAGCTTTTGCCCCTTCAGTTATATAAAAACGGCTTAAAGCTCCAAAGATTGCGCCAATCGCTACAGCTAACGCATAACGTCCTTTTAAAAAATCCATTGTTTCCCCTTAAAAATTGACTATTTTTGTTGATTGTAATTTAAGGAATCTAGATCGCTTACTTTTCTATTACTTTACAAAAAGCTTGGCGATCGCTGCACCCAAGATCACCGCTCCCAAACCTAAAACTGCACTCCCAGCCCAATAAAAAGCGGTCGCACCAGTTTGTTTGCTACGCCATAAAGTCAGTGTATCAAATCCATAAGTAGAGAATGTGGTGTAAGAACCTAAAAATCCAGTTCTAATTAATAAATCTAGTTCTGTTGGATAACCTGTAATTCCTTGGGAAATAACGAAAAAGAATCCCGTCGCTAAGCATCCAGTCAAATTAATACTAAACGTTGCATAGGGGAATTTAGTTCCAAATTTAGCCTTTGACCATTCTGTGAGATAAAAACGAGATAGCGCTCCAGAAACTGCACCTATCGCGATCTCGATCGCATTAGTTATATCTGACATTAGCCATTAAATGTTGATACTGCTCTTGATTCTTTTCGATTAACTTAAACTCGCATCTAGACGTGAGGATAGTCAGCGCTTCCCACTTATAAGTTTTGCCCCCCTAGCCCCAATTCTGAGGGAACCATATTTAAGTCTCTCAGAATTGGGGGATTTAGGGGGCTAGACCTCTAAATTTCTAACAAAATTTTAGAGTTATCGTAATTCTTAAATGGTTTCTTAAGCTAACAATGGATCGAGTTTACCTTGTCGGTCTAGATTATGGATGGCATCACAACCACCGATATGTTGATCATTAATAAAAACCTGAGGTACAGAACGTTTACCGTCAGAACCTCGCGCCACCATCGCTGATCGCGCTGCGTCATCGCCATCGATCGCATATTCGGTATACTTTATGTCCTTCTTATCAAGCAAGTGCTTTGCCCTTATGCAAAAAGGACACATGCGCCATGTATAGATTTCGACTTTTGCCATAGATATTTCCTAAGTTTATTTAATCTATATTATTTTAAACTCAGAAACAAAAGGTTGGGTTTCTATGTAAGTTTTTAAGGGTTTTTAAGGGCGATCGCGGGATGGTATAGGTAGAGGATTAGGAGAAGGGGAAGGCTTGGGAGAGGCTGAAGGAGTTGGTGTGGGCTGCGGATCAGGAAGGATAGGTATTTTGGAAATAACTTCTTCAGGATGACTAGGAGCAATGCCTTCGGTGACGATAATATCTTCGATTACGGTCTTCACGATTGGAGCCGCAACAGTTGAGCCAAATGCATCAGCGCCAATAGGCTCGTCAATCACGGCTAGCACTACATAACGAGGCTCCTTAGCGGGAAAAATACCAACAAAGCTGGTGATCTTAGCAGCGGAATAACCGCCTGTAGGTGAAGCTTTCTGAGCAGTTCCAGTTTTACCAGCAATTCGATAGCCAGGAATACGCGCAGGTAACCCTGTACCTTTTTCGACCACTCCTGTCATCATTTCAACGACTCTGATCGCAGTTGCTTGCGAAATAATTTGTCGAGGCGTGGATAACTTGGGCTGATAAAACTCTTCTCCTTCCTCATTGATTAAGGCTCTGACAACATGGGGTGTAAGTAATTTACCGCCACTAGCAAGAATGCCATGCAACTGCGCTAATTGAACTGGAGTAAGCGAAAAACCTTGACCAAAAGCTGCGGTTGCGGGTTCGATCACATATTCATTGAATTGTTCTTGAGGTTTGAGAGCGCTAGGAGTCTCTGACGGAAGATCGATATTTGATATATCACCTATGCCAATCCGCTCTAGCCAACCATAATAAACCGATGGTTTCATCCGTTGAATGATATGCACCATGCCAACATTGCTCGATCGCTCTAAAATTTGACCAACGCTAAGCGCACCAACCGCACCTACTTGTTCGTAATCAAAATTGGCAACTGGCCATCCACCAATCGACAAAGATCCTTCATCATTAAATACAGTATCAGGCTGAATAGCACCAGCTTCGAGGGCGATCGCTACATTGAGCGGTTTAAAAGTAGAACCTGGCTCGTATAAATCAGAGACAGCCCAATTTTTGAATAGTTTGACATCTGCATCATAATAACGATTTGGGTCATAAGTTGGCTCGGTAACGAGGCTGAGCAAACCGCCATCCCTCACATCCATGACCACTACAGTGCCACGTTTGGCACTAAACTTGACCATTTGCTGCTTGAGGATTTGTCTTGCCGTGCGTTGAATGCGTGAATCAATCGTCATCTGTAAGCTAGTGCGATCGCTACGGATCATTCCCGCAGGAATCCGATTGGGAATTAATTTGCCATTGCCATCTTGACCGACAGAAGATGCTTGGTCGGTGCGCTCTAATAATTTTTCTTGACTAAGTTCAATTCCTGCTTGACCGCGATGATCGACATTCACATAACCGAGTAGTTCGGCAGCAAGGTCTTGCTGCGGATAGAGTCGATGACGCTGCTGAACTAGCTCCAAACCTTCAATTCGCAAATTATAAATGCGATCGGCATTTTCTTCTGACAACCAATATTCAACCTGAATAGAAGTAGTGTCACGACTTAACATACCTACCAGTGTGTCTGCCGATTTTCTAAGAATAGGTGCGAGTTTGGCAGCGATTTCTTCAGGTTTATCTTTTTTATAGAGATATGGATGGGCAAACAATGTATAAACGGGACGATCTATCGCTAAAACCGTACCTTTTCGGTCAGTAATCGTGCGCCGAGGAATGAATGGGCGCAAGGTAAACATTTGCTGCCGTCGCGCCTTTTCGAGCAAATCTGGCGCAATTACAACCTGTAAATAAACTAAGCGCACGATTAATCCAATCATTGACAACGCCAAAATTATCCAGATCAGCACTGTTCGGCGTTTGAATAGATTAATAGTCGCCAGATCTCTAGGTAACAAAGATGGAGTCATGAAAGTTCTTGACAAAGTTGGCGGAAGCGATCGCCGCGTTGCTCGAAGTTAGCAAACTGGTCAAAGCTTGCACATGCAGGCGAGAATAGCACAGTTGGCAAAGGCTGACTAGGGTGATTGTGAACACGGCTATGAGCAATATTTGCTGCTTGTTTTACGGATCGTTCAAGAGTTTCCACAATCTCATAATTTCTAAATCCCTCGTCATTAAGCATTTCTGCAAACAATGGCGCTGCTTCACCGATTAATAATACCGCGATTGCTTTCTGGCGAATCTGTTCTAGCCAAGCACTCGCATCACCTTCTTTAGGCTGACCACCAGCAATCAAGATGACGGGCGCTTTTACGGCTTTCAAAGCCACCTCAGCCGCGTCGTAGTTAGTCGCTTTACTATCATTGATAAAGGCCATACCTTGATAAAAGCGAATATGTTCAAGGCGATGGGGTACACCTTGAAATTCGGATATCGCGTGATCAATATGCTCAGAACTAATTCCTGCTAGTTTTGCGGCCGCCACTGACAATAGTAAATTTTGGCGATTGTGATTACCCAACAGATGCCAATGCGCGATCGGAAAAATTGGCTCACCGCGAAATTTTACCCAACCATGATCAAGACAAGCGCCATCAGCGATCGCTTCGACGATCTGTTCATCAATCCCAGTCCAAATTGCTTTCGGCCACATCGCCGCGCCAAACTTCGCTAAGTATGGATCATTGCCATTGAGCACGATGTATTCCGACTGATCAATCAAACTGGCTTTGATATTACGATAGGCTTCAAGTGTATAGTGGCGATTAAGATGATCAGGCGTAAAAGTTGTCCAAATGCCAATTTTCGGCTTAACGGTCTGAGTGGACTCGATTTGATAGCTACTCAATTCCGCAATAATCCAATCTGGATTAATTTGGTGATGTAATACTTGCAAGGCAATTTCGCACGCAGGAAAACCAATATTGCCACAGGCGATCGCATCTAAGCCCGCCGCCTGAAAAATCGCTGCTGTTAATGAGGTGACAGTAGTTTTACCATTAGTTCCCGTGATACCTACCCAAGGAATATGCTTAAGATAGCGCCATGCAAGTTCGATTTCGCCGACTGTATCAATACCAAGCAATCGCGCTTGCTCAACTTCATGGAGATCCCAAGGCACACCAGGGCTGACCGTTACTAAGTCAATCGTCTGGTCTGCTTCAATTAATTTAGCAAAGTTGGGAAATCCTCCCAGTTCAACTGCAATTCCCTCAGACTCTAAGGCAATTTTACGCTGTTCTAGACTAGGACTTGTATTGCTATCACTAACTGTTACCTGCCAGCCATCAGCTTTCAGCAGTCTTGCAGCAGAGATTCCCGATTGTCCCAGTCCCAGTACATACGCTTGAGGCATTGCGATCGCTTGATTTATAAATTTACTAAAAAGCTAATAACAAAGGATACCTGAATATGAGCATCTCCTGATTAACTAACCCACAAAAATCAGAAGATCAGCGATAAAGCAAATCGCCTACTTTAACCTTCTGAATTAATCGTGATTCTTACTAATCAAGTTATAGCCTAAAACTTTGGAGCGTTAATAATAAATATGTTCAAGATCTGGATGAATCAGCATCAGAAATTGTCAAGACTGATCATGGCGATCGCCATTAGCACATTTACGCGTTTACCTAATTCCGTAAATGCCCAGACCTACATCAATCAGCGTACTTGCCCTGCTGATTTTCCAAGCTTGAGTAAAGCACTTGCCAAAGATTTACCTGACTATCTCAATCGCGCCTATAGCCGTTTACGGATCAACCGTGAGGTGATGACGATCAGTCAACCTGAGCTGGAGCCTTTACCACTTGCCCTCGATCAAGCACGCGATCGCTTACCGCAGCAGATTTTTTTATCGGTTTTAGAACGTCAAACTGGTAAAGTCGAAACTTCTCAACGGGCTTACTGGTTATTTTTAGTTCAGACTAAAAATGGTTGGCGATTATCGATGGCGTTTATGCGAATCGGACAAGCGCCGCCTGTCGATGTTAGTGAAGCTGCGATCGCTGACGCTAGCAATAAATGGCTAAGAGATTTTTGCGATCCTCGATATCAGCGCTAGCACTTTAAACCCTGAAAAGCAGTAGACAGGAGCTTTTTTCACCCCTTTCTTCTTTTAAATATACCCTCAAAAAAACTATGTCTTTATTTGAAACTGTGCGATCGCAAATGCCTGCTGAGATTCCATCGCAGTTAGAGCGCATGGATGCTTTTTGGACAAGCTATCGGCAGGAAAATCAAGCGATCGCCAAAGTTGTTCAGACCACACCAGAGAAGTTAGGCAACAAAGATTTTGATGTGATTGTCTGCGGCGGGACGTTAGGAATATTCATTGCGGCTGCCTTGCAGAAACGAGGATGGAAAGTAGCAATCATCGAACAGGGCTTATTGCGCGGTAGAGCACAGGAATGGAATATTTCCCGTCAAGAATTAAATGCGTTTATAGAATTAGATTTGCTTACAGAGGTAGAACTAGAAATAGCGATCGCGACAATATACAATCCCGCTAGAGTTGGCTTTCACGGCGGCAAAGAACTATGGGTACGCGATATTCTCAATATTGGTGTAGATCCTATTTATTTGTTGGAAGTTCTCAAGCAGAAATTTCTTAGCGCTGGTGGAATTTTATTAGAACAAACAATATTTCGACAAGCGATCGCGCATCCTGATGGCATATCTGTAGAAGTAATTCATAAATCAGATAATGCGATCGCAGAAAAGATGACGGGGCGATTGTTGCTAGACATAATGGGGCATTTTTCACCGATCGCGCAGCAAGCGAGATCGCAGGTACAGGGAAACATTAAACCTGATGGCATCTGTATGGTAGTGGGAAGTTGTGCTAAGGGAATGCCTGAGAAGACCTATGGTGATTTAATTTATAGCTTTACGCCAATCCAAAATCAATGTCAATATTTTTGGGAAGCTTTTCCTGCTAGAGATGGTAGAACTACTTATATGTTTACCTATGTTGATGCTGATCCACAGCGTCCTAGCTTTGCTCAACTTATGGAAGACTATCTATTTTGGTTACCCAAATATCAAGAAATAGAACTTCAGCAACTTAAATTTGAGCGCGTGCTATTCGGCTTTTTCCCTTCCTATAAACAAAATCCCTTGCAAACTCCTTGGCATCGCATTTTGCAGGTTGGCGATAGTTCAGGGATGCAGTCACCGCTTAGCTTTGGTGGATTTGGGGCAATGATGCGACATTTACCACGTTTAACTAATGGAATTGATGCAGCGTTGGGTGGTGATTGGTTAACTAAGGCTGACTTGCGATCGCTTCAGCCCTATCAGCCAAATTTATCAGTGACTTGGCTATTTCAAAAATCGATGAGTGTCGCTGTCAATCAACAGGTCGAGAGCGATCGTATTAATCATCTGCTAAGTGTAACTTTTACAGAGATGGAAAAATTAGGCGATCGGGTTCTCTATCCCTTTTTGCAAGATGTGGTGCAGTTTATTCCTCTTGCCAAAACAATGCTAGCTATGTCCATTGCCGACCCAGTTCTAGTTTTTAAGATTATGCAACAAGTCGGAATCTTAACTTTGTTTGATTGGATGAAACATTATCTAGGATTAGGAACCTATAGTTTTTTAAATCAAATTAGTGAACAGGTTAAACCAGCGATCGCCAATCTCCTACCTGAACAACAATATCAAGGACAGCGTCAAATCGATGCTTGGCACTATGGTTCAGGCGGTGACTATAAAAAATGAACGTTAGTGCAAAGCTATATTTCGTATTTTTGGGGTTTTAATTTTTCTCCAGCTTCATGAAGTTCTTTATAAAAAATTACATCAAGGTAGCTAGAATAGGCATCGCTTTGTACTGGTCATCTTAAAACTAAAGACAACAACTAAAGACAACTTGAGTTTATTCCAGTTCAAAGTAGAGCAGTGCTAACATTATTTATGATTTTATGAGTTCAGCTATCAAGCCAAACACAGCCACCACAGGAACTATTTTCTTGGTATAAATCGTCAAAAGATTAAGTAGAAGATAAATCTCACTTAAGTTACTAAAGATCAGGGACAAGACTCATGTTGCAAATTCGACTTAGTTTAATGGCTGTGATGGCAAGCTTTACATTTATTGGCTGTACTAATCCAGATGCTCCAATCTCATCGCCATCACCCAATAATTTATCTAGTACAACCACAACCTCTACTACTACCACAACCACTAAAACTGTAACTCCCTCTCCTAAAGTTGAGTCCTCAAACCCAAATTCTGAATCGCCAAAATCTATAGCTGTAGGCGATATTAGAGAGCTTGAAAATAATCGCACCTGTGGCAAATCGAAAGTAATTTATGCCTATGGTGAAACTTCTAATTATCAAATTTATATTTGCGCGAATGAGAGCGCTCCCGATCGCCCTATTTCTTACATTAGTCGCAACAAAGATGGCAGCGGCGGATTAAATATAGAAGCGATAAATTATAATCCTCAAAAAGTTGGGGCGATTGAGTTTAAAAATGATGGTTATGTATATACACTCGAAGCACCAACCACTCAAAATCCTGAACCTGTCTTGCGAGTAACTTTCCCCAATGGGAATTTAAGTAAAGAACAGTTATTGCGATATCTAGCTCGAACAAATTCCTCTAATCCCAGTACATCAGGTTCCACATCTCAGCCATTGCAATATGTATTGCAAAATCGCGAAAGTTTAGGGCTTTGCAAAGACAATTTTAGTGCTGAAGATGGGCAAAAGAGTATGGGTTCTAAAGCATTCCAAATCTCTGACAAAAAATACTTAGTTCAAATTCAGTGTTTTTTGGGTGCTTATCAGGGCGCGTTTGAATATGTTCTATGGGTTGATGAATCTCCTAAACCGAGGGTTGTATCACTTCAATTTGATAGCTTTTCAAAGCCAAAAAACGGCGAAAAGCCCAAGCGGATAACTAACAGCGAGATCTCTGGTATGCCCAGATTTAATGTGCGATCGCAGACCATGACAAATTTTACTAAGTTTCGCGGTGTTGGTGATTGTGGCTCATCCGCTATTTATAAATTAGAAAGCGATCGCATGGTTTTGCAAGAATTTCGCGCTAAGTATGAATGTGATAGTAAATATATGAAAGACTTCCCAATTATTTATCCGTAAACCTATCTGTAAATCAAATTGAGATGAATTACCTTTACTTACATGGATTTGCGTCCAGCCCTCAGTCTACCAAAGCAAGACATATGCAGCAAAAATTTAAGCAGCTAGGGCTTACTTTGCATACTCCTGATCTAAATCTCATTGACTTCTCAACTGTGACTCTTTCAGAGCAACTGGATTACCTTAATCGCACTTACCTTGAGTCCAATCAACCACTTGTAGTAATTGGTTCTAGCCTCGGTGGATTTTTAGCCGTACAACTCGCTGCCCAAAGTCCATTGGTACAAAAATTAGTGTTGTTTGCCCCAGCTTTTGGGTTTAGTCAGAGAATTGCCAAAACCTTAGGTGAAGAAAATATAGCCAAATGGCAACAAGATGGCAGTCGCGAGTTTTATCATTACGGTTTAAAACGTAATGTTAATTTACACTTTCAATTTTTTGTCGATGCTCAAAACTACTCAGAAGACAAACTAACGCGATCGCTACCAATTCTGATCTTTCATGGCATTCACGATGAAGTTGTACCAGCCTCTCTCAGTGAAGAATTTATGAAAAGGCGATCGCAAGTTACTCTAAGATTATTAAATGACGATCATGCGCTTGGTAATGATTTAGATAACATTTGGCAAGACACAAAACAGTTTTTGGCAATTGGCTAAATAATTAGTTAACAAAACAGTTAACTAATTACTTAATCTCCTTACTATTACGCATAGGAATAGAGATAGCTATAAATACTCACTCCAAAGGCTAATTTCCTTTGGTACAAAATATCCGCTAGGATCTTAGAAATAGCACTTGCACATAAAAAAGGTTTTTAAAACCGTTGAAAAACATCATCAAAACGCTGCGTGCTGACTTCGCAATCATTTTTGATCGCGATCCTGCTGCGCGTAATTGGCTAGAAGTGCTGTTATGCTATCCCGGACTCCACGCCATTTTCTTATATCGTTTTGCCCATTGGCTCAATACGCTTAAGTTACCCGTGATTCCGCGAATGATTTCGCAAATGGCAAGATTTTTTACAGGCATTGAAATTCACCCAGGTGCGCGCATTGGCAAAGGTGCGTTCATCGATCATGGCATGGGTGTAGTAATTGGCGAGACTGCAATCATCGGCGAGTATGTCTTGATTTATCAAGGCGTAACCCTAGGCGGTACTGGTAAAGAATCAGGCAAGCGTCACCCCACCCTCGGTGATAATGTCGTGATTGGCGCGGGCGCAAAAGTTTTAGGTAATATTGAAGTTGGTAGCAATTCGCGGATCGGCGCTGGCTCAGTTGTACTTAAGTCCGTTCCTCCCGATTGCACTGTAGTTGGTATTCCAGGGCGTATCGTGCACCGTCATGGTGTAAAAGTCTCCGCGCTCGATCATTTTCAGGTTCCCGATCCTGAAGGCGATGTCATCCGATCGCTAATCGGTCGTGTCGAGCAATTAGAGAAAAATGCAGAATCACATGTTTTGCATCCACTCAATGGCTATCTCATTGATCCAGAGTTGCTCAAGTATGTACGTCCCCGTCATCTTACGCCTGCTGACCATTCTGAACGTGAACGTCCTGAAGAGTATGAAGGTTTCTCTGAAGGTGGTGGTATTTAATAAAAAGGCTCGCGTTGCGAGCCTTTTTATTTTTAATAGAAGCGCTGCTTCTAATTTTTGAGTTTCGCGAACCTTTTTATTGGCAATTTTAAACAAGCCGCTATAATGCACTCAAAAAGGCACTCAAAAAACTTTCATGGATCAGCAGATTCGTTCACGTCATAAAAGCTTCTCGCACTTTTGGCAAAGACTTCTTAATAAGCTTTTTAATAAGCAATTCTCTAGGCAAATCTGGAAACGTTTAATCGCTTGGCTAGCCTTTGGTTTATTTTTATTCACTCTAGCTGCCTGTGAACCAATCCCAGAGCCAAATCAATCGAGTGTTGGTAGTACTAATCGCCTCAAAACTGTGTTGAGTCGTGGCAAATTGGTATGTGGGGTGAGTGGTGAGCTACCAGGATTTAGCTTTGTAAATAAAGAGGGCAAATATTCAGGGTTAGATGTAGATGTTTGTCGGGCGATCGCGGCTGCACTATTTGATAATCCTGATGCTGTACAGTTTCGCAATCTAAATGCTAAAGAACGCTTTACTGCTTTACAGTCAGGCGAAATTGATGTACTGAGCCGCAATACCACTTGGACATTGGGGCGCGATACTGGCTCGCGTCTTGCCTTTATGCCTGTAGTTTTTTATGACGGACAGGGCGTGATGGTACGCAAATCTAGCAAGATTAAAGCGATCGCCGATCTCAAAGATGCGGATATTTGCGCTCAAACGGGAACAACAACTGAGCAAAATCTCGCTGACCAAATGCGTAAGCGCAACCTCGCTTACAAACCCGTAGTTTATGAAGATGTAAATGCGACATTCAATGCCTATCAGTCAGGGCGTTGTACCGCAATTACCGCCGATCGCTCGGCTCTAGTGGTGCGCCGTACCAGACTTGCCGATCCTGAAAATCATGAAGTTTTAGATTTTGTGGTCTCAAAAGAGCCATTAGCGCCTGCGGTGGGTGATGGTGACTCCAAGTGGGCAGATATTGTCAAGTGGATTATATTTGCTGCGATCGAGGGAGAAGATTTAGATATTTCTTCTAAAAATTTAGCGACTCAACAAAAAAGCAATAACGCTGAGATTCGCAGATTTTTAGGAGTTGATGGTAGCTTAGGCAAGGATATGGGCATCAGCAATGACTTCACGGCACGAGTAATCAAGCATGTGGGTAACTATGCTGAAATTTACGATCGCAACCTTGGTAAAGATAGCCCATTCAAGTTACCACGCGGACAAAATGAACTCTGGAAAAATGGCGGCTTACTTTACGCACCACCATTTCGATAAAACAAATGGAGCGCGATGTGCTCCATTTGTTTTTTACCAACCAAAAATCGAAGCGATCGCTGGTTGAGTTTCAGCGCTGTTCTCTTTATCTGAAGTATTGACAGCATCGTTATCTTCATCAATGAGTTCTTCAGTGCAGAAAGTTGCGGTACTAAAACCACCAAATTGCTTGACTGTGCTTGCCCGCATCCGTACATTAGGCGCAGGAAACCAGAATCGTTCATAAGAACTCATAGACGGATAATCGGTAATCAGGACAAGCGCCTCTTCATCATCAATTTCGTAGCGACCAATCACTGGCACAATCTCAGCATAACCTCGTTCACGCAACAGCTTACCTTTTCGCCCTGTTTCATCATCTGGCACTAGCGCAAATACGGTTTCTCCCGCATGGTTCTCGTCATCATCTTTATCCCATGCCATCGTGCCATCCCATTTTACATAAGCTCCACCAATTGCTGTAGTTGGTTCGACTTCGTGCATTTGACAAATTTCAATCACTTTAGGATCGTCCGCATTAAGTGGATTCACATAAATTTCAGAGCCGCCTTTTTCAGCTCGGCGAAATGCAAGATGATGGGTAGTACGTTGCGATCGCCAACGACCAGCACTTTTCTGGAAAAATTCTAATGCATTCATAACTTTGACAAGAAAATTGGAAATTTAAATTGAGATGATAAAAGGCTTTGCCTCACTATCTCTAATCAGCGTAACATCGTCCTAATGCTTAGTCTAAAATTCAGGAAATAGACAGGACGCAAAATTCATAAATAAATTTTAAAAGCCCTACATAGTAAAGCTTTTAAAATTTATTTTACTTGAGTTGTCATGCAAAACTTTATGACCTTGAACCAATAAACCTAAGTCTGATTACCCAAACCAATACCAATTCCACCCATAATTTTCCCAACAGCGCTGGAAATCACTTCAGGTTCAGGCGCGGCTTTCTTTGCTTCTAAAGCGGCCCATGTTAAGGAACCGACTATGCCATCAGCACCAAGGTTATGCTCGGTCTGAAATTTGATGACAGCAGCCTCGGTTTGATCACCAAAAACGCCATCAGCATTGATTCCTAATAATGATTGCAGGAGAGTTACCTCTTCACTGGAATCTCCTTTATATAACTCTGCATGCGCCATAATAATTCTCCGATAAAAACTTAGCTTTAGCAAAATCAAAAATCCAACTTTATTAGCTTATGCTGCATTCGTGAGCTAATAAAAAAATCTCCAGGATTTAGTAAGAATTTCTTTATGAAATCAAAATTATTTCAATAAAACTACCGCTCCCGATTTTCCTAATCAAAACCGCGATCGCGAAAGTAAAAACTGCTAATAATTTTTGCAATCGCTGCATCAAGTTCCTCAATAGTTCTAAAATCAATGGAACCTAGAATTAGTAACTCATGTTACGCAGAAGCCTAAAAAGGTTTCAGGGACTGCCATTCCAAGTAAGATTGCTGCAAAGCTCTAATATACAATTTGGATTTAAG
>JAYVVP010000127.1:0-5301 GCA_043786935.1 Pseudanabaena sp.
CGGCGGCGACTGTTCCTGATATCACTACTTGCTCGGCTCCGTTGTCATTAGCAAGAATCACGTCTGCGGTTTGAGCGATCGCTGCTTCTAATTGAGAGCGATCAAATCCAATCAAAGCGGTCATCGCGCCATCACTTGCTTCTGACATTAATAACGATCGCTGCTTTACAAGTTCCAATCCTGTCGCGAAGTCCACTACACCTGCACAATAGAGAGCGCTGTATTCACCTAAACTATGCCCTGTGACTGCATCAGGTTTTGCACCTTTTTCTTTTAATATATCCCCAAGGATGGCTGAAACTACATATAAACAAGGCTGCGTAAATTCGGTTTTAGCAAGTTCAGTAGCATCAGTCTGGGATTTTTCTAAAATTGACCAGCCTAGAATTTGCTCGGTCTTAGCAAACTTATCTTTGCCAACTCCACTAAGATCTAAGCCCATACCTACAGCTTGAGAGCCTTGTCCTGGGAACATCCATACATTTTTTGTCATTTTATAAATATTTTCAAAATAGGTTAGTTGTCGATCTTTACACACATACGATCAACCTAAACTCAAAGATTTAGGGGCGGTGCTTCGTGCGGCTTCTCTTGTTTAGGGTTTATGTCTTAACCATGCTGGCGATCGCTATAATCTAAATTAAGCATTTTGAAAAAATTCATGATTGCAATTACTCGATTACAGCCAGAAGTAGCGATCGCCTGATTTTACCAACTTTTTCAGAACTAGACTTAATAGTTGATCAAATTCTCGCTGTATAAAATCTAATATGACTCAAAAGATTGCATTTCTTGGTTTGGGCTTAATGGGCGGATCAATGGCTGCCAATTTGGTCAAGTGTGGTCATCAATTACTGGGATGGAATCGCACTAAAGACCGTCCCACGATCGCGACATTTACAAATGCGGGCGGTATATTAGCTAACTCATTAGAAGAAGCCGTCAGCTTTGCCGATGTGGTGTTTTCTTGCTTGGGCGATGTGCCAGATGTTACGGAAGTGCTTACTGGTAAAAATGGAGCATTGAACTTTGCGAAAGCGAATACGTTATTTGTTGATACTAGTACGATCGGCAGTGATGCAGCGATCGCGATTGCTAACACGTTGATTGCAAATGGTTTGCGTTTCCTCGATGCGCCAGTATCAGGCGGTGATGTGGGTGCTCGCAATGGCACATTGACATTTATGATCGGCGGCGCGGTTTCCGATTTGCAAGAATGTTTGCCTTTATTTGAGGCGATGGGTAGCAATATCAAACACTGTGGGGCGATCGGTAGTGGTCAAGCTGTGAAGCTCTGCAATCAAACCCTAGTGTCAGTCTATATGCTAGCTATTTGCGAAACTATGCAGATGGCAGAAAAGATGGGCATCGATCCGCAATTGATTGTCGATGTTTGTGGCAGTGGTGCGGCTGGCTCATGGGCGTTGACTAATCTGGGCATGAAAGTGTCGACAGAAGATTATCAGGCTGGATTCGCGATTAAACATATGCTCAAAGATTTGCGACTTGTTAAGGAAACTAGCGATCGCCAAAATCTTGATTTTTCTGTAGATTTACCAGCGATCGCTTTAGCCGTACAAAATTTCCAAAAAGTGAGCCAACTTGATAATGGACAAGGCGCTGAACAAGGCACACAAGCGATGATACGCGCTTACAAGTCAAAAAATTAAGCTGCTTATACTTTTAAGAAAATAGTCGCGCCGCAATTATTTTCTGGGTTTAAATCGCAAATTGTTAAAAATCTAGCAAACTCAAGCAAGTATGCTTTGATACAATGCGAAGCTAAACCCGTAACGATGCTTCCGCTCCTCCAGAAAAAATGCAACTGGCAAACCGTCTTCGTAATATTCAGCCTTCCTTAACTCTAGCGATCGACGCAAAAGCTAAGGCCATGAAGGCAAGTGGAATTGATGTTTGTAGCTTTAGTGCTGGCGAACCTGACTTTGACACACCTGATCATATTAAGGCTGCGGCAAAAACTGCACTCGATCAGGGTAAAACTCGCTATACAGCCGCCGCAGGTATACCCGAACTAAAACAGGCGATCGCTGCCAAACTCCTGCGCGATAATCAAGTAACTTACAAACCTGAACAAATCATCGTCACTAACGGGGGTAAGCATTCGCTTTACAACTTGATGATGGCAATACTCGACGAAGGGGATGAAGTAATTATTCCTGTTCCGTTTTGGGTGAGCTATCCCGAAATGGTAAAACTTGCTGATGGTACGCCAGTATTTGTGGTTACGACTGAAGAAACTGGTTACAAAATCACTCCTGAACAATTAGAAGCTGCGATTACTCCTAAAACTAAGCTATTTGTTCTCAATTCTCCTTCTAATCCCACAGGCATGGTTTACTCACCTGCGGAAATCAAAGCTTTAGCAGAAGTCTTAGATCAGCATCCGCACGTTTATATCGTCTCCGATGAGATTTACGAAAAGATTCTTTACGATGGAGCGACTCATCTCAGCATCGCGGCGATAAGTCAGTCCATGTACGATCGCACCCTGATTAGTAGCGGTTTTGCCAAAGCTTACTCAATGACAGGTTGGCGAGTTGGCTATTTGGCAGGCGCACCCGAAATCATCAAAGCTGCCACGATGATTCAAGGACATAGCACCTCGAATATTTGCACTTTTGCTCAATATGGCGCAGTTACCGCACTCAATGACTCCCAAGATTGCGTAGAAGTCATGCGAAAAGCTTTTGCCGAACGTCGTGATGTCATGTATGACCTATTAACTTCCATTTCTGGAATCACCTGTCCCAAACCCGATGGTGCATTTTATCTATTCCCAAGTATCAAATCCTTTGGAATCCCTTCTTTAGAGTTTTGTAATAAATTGCTAGAAGCGCAGAAAGTCGCCATTATTCCAGGGATCGCTTTCGGTCTAGATAACTGTATTCGCCTTTCCTATGCCACTGATTTAAAAACAATTCGCGAAGGTTGCGATCGCATTCGTCAGTTTACGGAAAGACATTTTTAACTAATGTGAGTGAGAAGTCCCGCACCCTAATCGTTTACAAGATGGGTGACGGGATACTTCGACAGGCTCAGTGGCAGAAAACGAATCAGAAAACAAACTGAGCTTCAGATTGCTCGCTAGTCACGGCGCGGCTAAATTATTTCATTTTTATTCTAATATTTTCGATTAGAGGCAGCGTATAGCGCCACCCCTAGTTTTTAGATTGTCGAAATTTCCTTTTCTTTTTCGGCAGTGACTTTATCGATATTTTTAACGAATTTGTCGGTTAATTTATCTACTTGCTCTTGTTGGCTTTTTGAGTCATCTTCAGACATTTCCTTTGACTTCTCTAACTTGCGAAGCGAATCGATCGCATCACGACGCACATTACGAATCGCGACTTTGCCTTCTTCAGCAAGTTTAGAAACCATTTTCACCAGCTCTTTGCGGCGATCAGTAGTTAAAGGAGGAATATTTAAACGAATGCTACTGCCATCATTGTTCGGTGTTAGACCAATATCTGACTCAGAGATTGCTTTTTCAATTGCTCGCATAGCTGAGCGATCAAAAGGCTGAATCATTAAAGTCGTTGCATCGGGAGAGGAAATATTCGCTATGGTCTTGAGATGCGTTTCCGCACCATAGTATTCCACCGTAATTCGATCTAACAACGAAGCATTAGCACGCCCCGTTCGCACACTATTAAAATTGTGCTGGGTCGCTTCTACAGCTTTCTGCATTCGCGCCTCAACATCAGTTACTTTCACAAGAACCTCCAACATAAGTACCAATCGATTCTCCCATGACGACGCGACGAATGTTACCTGTAACACCCAAATCGAACACAATAATAGGGATGCCATTTTCTTTGCATAGAGCAAAGGCTGTGGCATCCATCACTCGCAAATCATTGATCAAAGCGTGATCAAAGCTGACAGTTTTAAAGCGTTTTGCGTCAGGATTTTTCTTAGGATCGCTATCATAAATACCATCGACTTTAGTCGCTTTAAGAATCACTTCGGCATCAATTTCGGCTCCACGTAGTGCGGCTGTGGTGTCGGTCGTGAAATAGGGATTGCCTGAACCTGCACCAAAAATAACCACCCGATTGTTTTCAAGGTGGCTAATGGCACGGCGACGTATATACGGTTCAGCGATTTCTTGCATAGCGATCGCTGACATCACTCTTGTCTGGATCGGTTCATCTAGATGTTCTAAAGCATCTTGCAAAGTTAACGCATTCATAACTGTAGCGATCATGCCGATGTAGTCAGCCGTGGCGCGATCCATACCCTTTGCGGCTCCGTTGATACCGCGAAAGATGTTACCGCCGCCAACTACGATCGCTACCTCAATCCCATCATTGACAATTTCGGCTACTTGCAAGGCAATATCTTGCACAACTTCAGGATCGATACCAAAGCTGCGATCGCCCATGAGCGCTTCGCCACTAAGTTTTAATAAAATGCGTTTGTATTTCAGAGTTTCTGACGTTGTTGTAGTTGCGTTCATGTTTCATTCCTAAGGGTTATTTGCTGAGCGATCGCTTTTTATCGATTTCTCTCTCTAGACAGGACGTATCTACGTACCTTTACCGTTTCTACGGCAAATGGCGTCACTTGCTAATTAATCAACTGGTTGCAAAGAAGCATGCGAGAGATCAGTACAATTTAAATTCGCTCCATTTAGATTTGTTCCTAATAAAAATGCACCTTTAAAATCAGCTTTATAGCAATTCGATTTACTAAGATTTGCACAATCTAGACGTGCTCTACTTAACTGAGCATCAACAAGAAATGCACCATTAAGATCCGCTTCGTGCAGATCTGCGTCGTTAAGATTGGCATTACTTAGATTTGCTGCGCTCAAGTCCGCTCTTGTTAATAAACAATTACTGAGATTGGCTCCATACAAATTAGCGTGCGAAAGATCCGCCGCGCTCAGATTTGCATTACTAAGATTAGCCTCATTAAAACTTGCCCCACTTAGATTAGCGCCTTCAAAATTAGCTCCGTTTAATTTTGCTCCATCTAAGTTTGCTCCTTTCAAAAATGCGTCTGAAAGATTTGCCCCCTCAAGGTTAGCTCCGACCAGAGACACACAACTTAAGTTTGCTCCTGTGAGATCAGAATTTGCAAGACTTACAGCATTGAGATTAGCTCCCGTAAGGTCAGCATCTCTTAAATTTGCCCGTTCTAAAATAGCACCATGCAAATCAGCCTTAATCAGACTAGCACCATTTAGATCCGCCTCACAGAGATTTGCATCACCTAGACTCGCCCGATATAAAACAGCCGTACTCAGCTTTGCAAGGCGTAAGTTTGCCTCATTTA
>JAYVVP010000128.1:0-34495 GCA_043786935.1 Pseudanabaena sp.
GTCGTAACTAACTCCATCATCAAGTCGGGAGTTAAAAATTCTTTGATCAGAGTCAGCTGCATTTCAGAATTAATATCATGCATTCGCGCCGCCATCACATCGGCTTTATGAATATCGACAGTGCTATCGAGCGGGACAAGCTGACGGTTTTTATTAGATGGGTCAACGCGATCGCCATCTACAATTGTCATCTGTCCAATCCCTGCGCGGCACAAAAATTCCGCAGCAAAACTACCAACACCACCGATGCCAACTACTAACACATTGGCACATTTGAGTTTATTGATGCTATCAGTCCCAATCAGTAATTCTGTACGTTGTAACCAATCTGTCATAGTAAATTAAATAAAACCCAAGACTATTCCACAAACTTTACTAAAACAATTTTGGGTTTTACTGAGTCCCTTACTTGAATTTTTTCTTGATAAAGTCCACTAGCTGTTGGAACTGCTTTTGCTGCGAAGCCATCTGTTGTTCTAATAATTTTTGCTTAGCTTCTAGTTCTTCAACGCGTTTAACTAAAGCCTCATCTGTACGGTCTGACTTAGGAGCTTCTGTAGACACCCCTCCAGTTATAACTGTTGCAGGCGGGAGCTTCTGGAGCTTCTGCGCTAAGACCATCGCTCTTTTGATGGCAGTTATTAACTCTTTTTGCTCAAAAGGCTTTTCAATAAATACAAGATATTTATCTTCAAATGGCTCGGAAATCTTACTCGTTACTTCTTCCTTGCGACCAGACATCAAAACTAAAGGAATACGTCTCAGTTCTGGATTCTGCTGCAATGTCTCATATACCTCAAAGCCACTCATCCGAGGCAGTAAAAAATCTAACATGATCATCCATGGCTTTTGCTGATGGATCATCTCCAGTCCTTTGATCCCGTCGGCTGCCTCTAGCACCTCAAAGTTTGCGGGCGGGAGCATATCACGCACCATGTTGCGGATTACGCGACTATCATCAATAACTAGTATTTTGTGAGCTGCCACTGCTGATAACCCCTCAGTTGGTTTGGTAAATAGACATATAGATTTGTTAGCTAATTCCTTTAGTTATTACATTACTGTCACTGACAGGATAGCTGCTTTTGTATAAAAATAGCGATCGCAAGCCCTTATTTATTAGGTAAAAGCACCAGAAGAATAACAGCTTACTAGGTTTTATAAAATTTTAAAATTTTGCCCATGATATCGCATAGGTAAAAAAATCTAACTATATCTTTCAGATTATTAACTAGAGTTATAAACCCGCAATAACTTAACACATAGCCATCCAGAAAATAGCTGATGTCGCAAAACAACCCTTTTATTTTCTTTTTTTGCAGTAGATAGCTGATGTAGATCGCTTGACGAGGTCTGTATAATCTCATGTGAAAGATTGGATATCTCGTAACTGATGTTCAGCTTTTTAAGAATATAAACGCGATCGCCCATGCTAAAACTGCCAACAAAGCCAAGTTCTACCTCAACTCATACAAGTAAAACCCAAGTCTCTAATGAAAAAGATACTAGTAATAAAAAGTCGGTAATTGTCAAATTAGAAAATGTTCGTAAAACATACACTAATGGTGCTGTGGGCTTACGCGATGTGAATATCGAACTTTATCAAGGAGACTTTAAATTTATTACAGGGCATTCAGGATCAGGAAAGTCTACATTACTGAAGTTGCTGTATGGCGCTGAACAGGCTAGCGATGGTGATGTAATCGTGAATGGGTTTAACCTGAAGGGGTTGAAAGGCAATAATCTCGCTATGTTGCGTCGCAAGATTGGGATTGTCTTTCAGGATTACAAACTTGTACCGCGCCGTACTGTTTCCGAGAATGTGGCTTTTGTGCTGATGGCTCAAGGCTTTACCTATAAGGAAATCCAGCGTCGTGTTCAACCTGCCCTTAAGATGGTCGGATTAATGCATAAAGCAGATTGCTTTCCTGAAGAGCTTTCTGGTGGAGAGCAGCAACGCACAAGTATTGCAAGGGCGATCGTGAATACGCCGCCTCTAGTCCTCGCTGATGAGCCAACAGGCAATCTTGATTCTGACAATGCTTGGCAGGTGATCAAAATCTTGAAAAAGCTGAATTCCTTCGGAGTAACAGTACTTTTGACGACTCATGATGAGCAGTTAGTTAGAGCCGCCAACCATCCTGTCTTGCATTTGCAAAATGGCTACATCGTGTAATTATTGAGCACGTGCTTTGTCCCCGCTAAAAGGAAATACTGCAATGGTGCAAAACGTCGTTCGATTCTTTACCAAAATTGATTATCTATTGCGCGAAACCTTTTTAGGATTGCGGCGTGGTGGCTGGATGAATTGGGCAGCAATTAGCACCGTAGCTGTGTTGTTATTTTTGTTTGGGGCAAGTTTACAAATTTCTTGGCAATTAGAAAATGTTTTAGGTCAACTAGGCAGCCAGCTTGAAATTTCGGTTTATCTTGATGAAAATACGGTCGGTGAGTCGATGCAGCCGCGATTGCTTTTGGTAGATGGAGTTGCATCAGCGCGGCTTATTCCTAAGGAGGACGCATGGCAAAATTTGATGAAAGATTTGGGTAAAAACGATCTTAGTCAAGCTACTCAACAAATTGGCGGAAACCCTCTAGTTGATGAGTTTAAGGTGAGAGCAGTATCAAGCGATCGCGTGCCTGATATTGCCAAACGGATTTCGGGCTTAAAAGGTATTAATGAGGTCTGGTATACCAATGAGGTCGTGGAGCGAATTGGACAACTGCGCCTTGCTTTAAGTAATAGCAGTGTGGCGATCGTGGCGATTTTTACAGTGATTGCGATCGCGGTAATTACCACGACAATTCGGTTGATTGTGTTAGCACGGCGGCGCGAAATCGAGGTAATGCAACTAGTGGGAGCAACAGCCGCATGGATTTATTTTCCATTTGTCTTGCAAGGGATAGTATTTGGCGTAACTGGAGCAATTACCGCTTACGGGATGCTAATGCTAAGTTTAAATTTGTTGGGTGGTGCGATTATGAATCAACCAGAACTAATTAAATCATTGACTTTAGGCTTGACAACTGATTTACGAGTACAGATCCTTTTACCTGCCATATTAATCATCTTTGGCTCAGTAATTGGTGTACTGGGAAGTTTGCTAGCAGTAAGACGATTTTCTTTCAATTAATGAAATTTAAAGGAGGGGATAGCGCTTCAGGTTTAGCAATAATTTATGGTATATTGGGACTCAGTAAGGGTATGTAGCTCAGTTGGATAGAGCATCAGGTTCCGGTCCTGAGGGTCGGGGGTTCGAACCCCTCCATACTCGTCATCATACAAAACTCAATTTATTTAAAGGATCGCTAAGCAACTCTTTAAATAGAGTTTATTTAAGTAAATGCAATTTTTTTGCTAGTAAATAATCTGAATATTTGATCTATGGAACGTGGATTATTGTGGTTGCCCTTGCTGGTGGTTTTCTTTTGGCTTGCTTGGGCGGGTTGGAATGAATACCAAAAGATTGAGTCCTATAAGCGCTGGGCTGAGCAATTTGAGCGACATAAATATGATATCTATGCAGTCCTAGGTCAAAAAGGCGATCGCCTCACGTGGGGAAAGCCGACTCGTAAAGATCCCTTAGATATTCAGACAGTAACTTTTCAAGATGTTTCTCGGATCAGATTTCGGATCGACAACCAGTTTTTTGATCAAAAAGATGCTGAATTTCCTTTAAGTGCCAAGAAAATCTCGCTGGAATTGGTGTTAAAAACTGGCGAAATGACTAGTATAAAATTTACAGATATAGACATTGCCGCAAGCTGGTATAGCTTTTTAAGCGATCGCTTAGCAGATACCTCATCACAACTTTAATTTTTATTAAGAAAGAAAATTAGCCGAAAATTAAGTCGAAGTTAGACGCATGACTTGAGAGCGATCCGAGCACATCTACTTACTGTACTTCATTTCTTAACCTTGAGATAAACTCAATTTTAACTTTATCTCTTAGGCTTAAATCTAATTGTGAGGGTTTACTTTGGAAGTTTTTTTAGAAGTTACTTTAGAGTGCATTAAGGCAGTTATAACAGCGTGGTTGTTACTTCTGGTAGGAGACTTTTTCTCAACATTTTTTTATCATGTTCCTGAACATGTATTTGGCAAGTTTCACTCGATTGTGCATCATGGCAAAAACCGCAGTTTTCTTCACTATGCAGTTTTGACCAAAAATCCACTCGTATTATTTAGATGGCATTTTAGGCGCACTTCCTTATTTTATATTTACTCCTTGGCTGTGGCAATTATCGGCTTTAGGTACTGTTATTGGACTTTTATTAGGTGAGTTTCATGTGGTTTGGAGACATGTTTCCATCCTTGAATGGCAAACGCCAGCACCAGTTAAATATTTTTGTAATTTGTTGTTTATTACTACTCCAGAAAGACATTGGCTGCATCATCAAAATGCCTTTGCTGCTTTTGGAGATATTTTCTCTTTTTATGAGTACCCAGCTCAAAAATGGTTGACTTTCTTGCGTTTTGTTAGACGCAAGTTCAAGCTATTAAATCAATCAATCCCTAGTATGTAGAATTAATTGTCGCGCATAAGAATATTTGTTTGAATATAAAACCTGAAAAATATGAGTGACAATTTACACTGCTCATACTTTTCAGGTTTTGATTTGTATTAAGTTGCTTAGATCTACCTGATACACTATCGGAAAGTCAGTCGTCAACTAAAAATATAGGTAATTAGGAATTAATATGGCTGATGTTTTTGTATCGTATTCTCGTAAAGATAAAGAATTTGCTCAGATTCTCCATGACGCTCTAGAGAATAGCCAACAAAAAACATGGGTAGACTGGAAAGATATTTTACCTACATCCGAACGGTGGCATGAAACCGAGCGCGCGATCGAGGGAGCCGATACATTTATCTTTGTGATTAGTCCAGATTCGATTATTTCCGAATATTGCGGTAAGGAAATCGAACACGCTGATCGCCTTAACAAAAGGATTTTGCCAATTGTGCGTAGAGATGTCATGGGTAGTGAAGGGGATATCCATCCTGCTTTATCTAGACATCAGTGGATTTTCTTTCGAGAAAGCAATGACTTTAATATTGCTTTTCAAAGGTTGATTGAAGCTATTGCTATAGACATCGCGCATATTCATGCACATACACGGTTGTTAGTAAGGGCGATCGAGTGGAATGATAAGGGGCGAAAGGATGGTTTTTTATTGCGGGGGGAGGATCTCCAAGATGGTGAGATATGGTTAGCGAATGGTGCGGGTAAAGATCCGCAGCCAACCGAGATTCAGAGGACATATATTAAAATCAGTCGCGAGATTGAGGAGGCAAATAATTGGGCGGCGGCGAGCCTTCAGGAGGCAGTGAAAAAGGCGGCGTTGCGTACAAAAATTGGCTCGGCAATTTTGGCTGGAACTATTTTGCTGGCTGTGGTTGCAGGTGTGTCGGCGACTGAATTTGTGAATGAGGCTAATGTTAATAAAACGGAGAAGGCGGTAAAGGACAAGTTAACAAATACCGATCTGGCTGTGGTAACTGCACAGAAAAAGGCTGATGACATTAGTAGTGTCAGGAGCGTAGCCTTTAGTCCCGACGGCAAGACGATTGCCTCTGGCAGTACCGACAACACCGTCAAATTGTGGAATCTGAATCTGGAAGGCAAAGAACTCCAATCCTTCAAAGGGCATAGCTCTAGTGTCAGAAGCGTGGCCTTTAGTCCCGATGGCAAGACGATCGCCACTGGCAGTTTCGACAACACCGTCAAATTGTGGAATCTAGAAGGCAAAGAACTCCAATCCTTCAAAGGGCATAGCTCTGGTGTCAGTAGCATTGCCTTTAGTCCCGATGGCAAGACGATCGCCTCTGGCAGTTTCGACACCACCGTCAAATTGTGGAATCTGGAAGGTAAAGAACTCCGATCCTTCAAAGGGCATAGCGATATTGTTAGGAGCGTTGCCTTTAGTCCCGATGGCAAGACGATCGCCACTGGCAGTGACGACACCACCGTCAAATTGTGGAATCTGGAAGGTAAAGAACTCCAATCCTTCAAAGGGCATAGCTTTTGGGTCAGTAGCGTTGCCTTTAGTCCCGATGGCAAGACGATCGCCACTGGCAGTGGCGACAAAACCGTCAAATTGTGGAAGGTTAAATCTCGATGACCTGATGGCAAAGGGTTGCGCGTGGCTGCGCGACTATCTCGTTAATAATCCCAACGCTAGTGATGAGGACAGACAGATGTGTGGCATTCCGCCAAGGCAAAAGTAGAAAGGTAAAAGGAAAAAAGCTAAATTGGTAAGCGTCTTAGTCGATAACGCTCGTCAGATACGCTCGTTTGGGAAACTCCCATATCCGCCAAAAGCTTCACGCACTCATCCCCACAAAACTCCGCACCTCTTCATTCGCCAAAAAAGTCGCATACAAAAGACTCGCCTTAATATCCTCCGATTCAAGATCGGGATACTCGCTCAAAATTTCCGCAGTCGTTAAACCATTCGCAATCAAGCTTAATACCAAAGAAACTGTAATTCGCATTCCCCGAATGCAAGCCCTACCGCCCATAATTTGCAAATTGAATGTAATGCGATCAAGTGGTTTTTGCATACATTTGTAATTCAAAATCAGTTTGAGGTTTTTATAGCATTAGGGGGATTGTACTGCAAAAATATAGATGGCATATCGTTGCTTGTTCGCTATCAAAATGTACTAATGCCCTTAGCAGATGTCTGTTTAGGAAGAATGTGAATTATAGAATGTAGATGTTGTTTGTTACGGCAATTTTAATTGTTGAGCGGGTGTAAAAAACTGGCGACTAACCAGATTAGTTAAAATTAACGCCGTAATTAAATTGGCAGTTGTAACTGCAAATAAAATCACGAGTTGATAGCGTACTGCCAGTAAAGGCGATACTCCCGCTAAAATTTGACCTGTCATCATCCCTGGCAAAGACACAACACCCGCAACCATCATCACGTTGATGGTAGGAATCATCGCGGCTCTGATTGCATCAGATTGATAATTAGCGATCGCCTGTTGTGGTGTTGCCCCCAAACATAAATGCGTTTCGATTTCTCGTGATCGCGTAACCAAATCTTGGGTAAATCTTTCTGCTGCGATCGCTGCACCATTCATTGAATTTCCTAAAATCATTCCTGCAAGCGGAATCAAATATTGCGGCGAATACCAAGTATCAGGTTGCACGACTAAAAATGTGGTGTAAGCGAGAATTGCACCAGTACCAACTACAACTGATATCCACATGATTGGCAAGACATAAGGCACTTTTTCACGCACCCGATTTTTAGCTTCACGCGCAGCCATCAGGCTCATCAATAAAATGATCACTAAAATTACTAAAGGCTGCTTAATTTCAAATACTGCATCCAGCAAAAATCCTACTACGATCAATTGAATAACGCTGCGGAAAGTAGCGATTAATAAATTCTTTTCGATCGCCAGCTTTTGCCAGACCGAGAAACTAATAGCGATCGCCACCATTCCAAGTGAGATCGCCATTTTAGAAATATTCAGATCGATAATAGCAGTCATAAATTAATCAGCACATTGCGCTTTTATTATCCATAAAATTTAAAAGACACGCAAAGAGTGCCTCCTAAATCTTATTAAATTTTATGACTGTAAAGCTCTTAAAGTTCGTGAACCGAGGACTCCATCGACAGTTAAACCATATAAAGCTTGGGCTTCTTTAATAGCGGCGGTAGTCTTTGAGCCTTGCACACCATCGATCGCGCCTTCATAGAATCCCAATCTGCTCAATAGCCGCTGTCCTTCTGCGATCGAGTTATTGCCCAAACCATTAGAAATATTACTAGGCTCTTTATAATCAATTGGGACGACATTGTTACTACCTACTTCTAGAGCCGCAAGCGTTAAAGATCCTGCAACACCATCAGCCGTTAAGCCATAGGTCTTCTGAGCCAAAATAATTGCTTCTTTGGTCATTGATCCCGAAATCCCATCGGTCGCACCACCATAAAAGCCGCGATCGCTGAGTAACTGTTGCAAATCTTTAATTGCATCAGATTTATCGCTAGGATTAGCGGTGTCAGAAGGCGTGGCTATATTTGTTTGCCTATCTTCATAAAAGTCAGATTGCAATGCAGCAAGAGTTTTTGATCCGATTACGCCATCAGCCTCTAATTTATAAAACGTTTGTGCAGCAATAATCGCTTCTGTAGTAGATGAACCTTTAACACCATCAATTGCCCCAGGGTCAAAACCACGTCTAGCTAATAGTTCTTGAATACTAGCAATTTCTGGCGTGTAGGCAAATGCAGCGATGGGCATGGCATTGATAGCGATCGCACTTGCTGCTAACCCCATACACAAGACCGACTTAGCATGATGCGAAGACTGAGCAATCGTATCAAGCAACTGGCAATCTAAATTCTGATCAATATTTTCGCCTTGCTGTAAGCGATCGCAAAGCATTTCACTATGAAGATAAGCAACAAGTTCCATATAGTTCAGCCTCAATAAAAAATCTCATTTAGCTAATCAATTGGCTCTTTTGCATCCGTCTTTACACTCGGAAGATAATGAATAGATATTTTTCTATTATTCATATCAACATGAAGCAAAAAGTACATTACAACTTCAAAAGAACCGTTTAATTTACCATGTAATTTATTGTATAGAAAAAAACTGTAAATGTCAGAAATTGCTTGTTTTTAATATGCTTTGAACTAGTTATTAAAACTTTTGTTGATCGCTTCAACCAAGCCATCTAAGGTATATTCCAAAGCTTCGCAATCGACGCGCCCGATTAATTCGTAACAAGTCTTAGATGTCTGGGGACCGATTGAAGCAATTTTCACAGTCGAAATCCATGATTGCCAAGTGTCCCTAGGAGCAGCACGATCAAGTAATTGGCAAAAATTCTTCACAGTTTTAGAGCTAGCAAATGCGATCGCATCAAGTCGTTGATTTTGAATGGCATGTAGGGCAACAGTGTCTATTGTTTCTGGACAAACCGACTCATAAGCCGCGATCGCCTCAATGATCGCGCCATGGTGTTGCAACTGCTCTACCAATATCTCGCGACCTCCCGACTGCACCCGTGGGAACAACATTTTTTTGTCAGTTAAGACATGATTTTCGGTAACAAAAGCTTTGACCAAAGCATCCGCCACAAATTCCGTAGGCACTAAATCTGGCACAATCCCATAATTTGCCAGCACTTCCGCTGTCTTGCGTCCAACCACAGCCACATTTAGAGAATACAAAGCACGGCTATCTTTCTCAGCCTGTTGCAATCGTCCAAAAAAGCTTTCAACCGCATTCGCAGAGGTCAAAATCAACCAATCGTAGTTAGATAAATCGGCGATCGCCTGATCTAGCATTTTCCAACTAGTCGGCGGTGCGATCGCTAAAGTCGGCATTTCAATTACTACTGCGCCTCGACAGGTCAATAAATCCGTAAACTGGCTAGCTTGGTTTGCGGCCCTTGTGACTAAAATTCTTTTGCCTTGCAATGGTAACTTTTCCTTGTCTAAACTTTGCTCAAAATTTTCTAACGTTTTAAAAGAAGAATTCGCCAATTGCTGATGAAACTTTACGACTTCTCCCACAATAATTACCGATGGCGACAGCGATCCTTCAGGCAATTTTGACTTAATATCTGCCAGAGTTCCTACCCACACTTGTTGATCTGCTCTTCCACACCAACGCACGATCGCGATCGCCGTATCTACAGATTTACCCGCACTCAATTTTTCCAACAATCCCGCTAGATTATTTGTTCCCATCAAAATCACTAGCGTCGGAATTTGAGCGATCGCTTCCCAAGGTAACTGACTCAGATCATGCCCTGTCATCACCGCAAAACAAGAACTCGCCTCAACTTCCGTAAGCGGAATCCCTGCCAACATCGGAGCCGCGATCGCGCTGGAGATTCCTGCTACTACTTCCCATTCACAATTCACAGCTTGCAAGGCAAGTATCTCAGGCAGCGATCGCCCAAATATCCAAGGATCACCACTTTTTAAACGCACAACTCTTTTACCCTGCAAGCAATAATTCACTAACATTTGATTGATTTCATCTTGCTTGATGCTCACCTGACCGCCACGTTTCCCAGCAATCAAGCGATCGCATTTTGGCGGCGCAAGTTCTAATAAAGAGCGATCAACCAACGCATCGCTAATAAGCACTTCTGCCTTGCTAATCAAATCCCTAGCCCGAACTGTCAAAAAGTCCACACTACCTATCCCTGCCCCCACAATAAAAACTTTACCTTTCATTTCAGTCATACTTTTCAAACACATTCTAATAATGCTAGGATTATAATTCTGCTAAAATATTGAACCAAATCACGCAGAAAATTAGAGCCATAAACCCATGATGAAGTTGAGATTAAAGCGATTTGGCAAAAAGTTTGAAGCCAGCTATCGCATTGTTGCCGTAAACAGCACTAGCCGTCGCGATGGTCGTCCCCTTGCTGAGCTTGGTTTTTACAATCCTCGCACCAAAGAAACCCAACTTGATGTGCCTGCGATCGTCATTCGCATCAAACAAGGTGCTCAACCTACTGATACAGTACGCCGCATCCTTGAGAAAGCAAAGGTATTCGATCTCGTTAACGCCTAAAATAACCAAAACCTGTGCCTGACTACAACGCTTTAATTAGTTTTTTGCTAAAGCCATTACTGACTTATCCAGATGCCTTGAAGGTAGATTTTGAGTCAAACGCTAACAGCGATCGCATTTGGATTAGAGTTGCTTTCGATCCAGAAGATAGAGGGCAAATTTTTGGCAAAGGGGGAAAAATAGTCCAAGCGATTCGGACAGTCGTTATGACCGCAGCCGAAGAAGTTGGTCATAGTGCTAGATTGGAAATCTTTGATCCTACCCCCGATACCTCATCTGACGAATATCAAGATCGATATTCAGAGCGTCAAGAAAGTCAAGAATTACAACCCGAACGTCCTCGGATTAATGTTGAGAAGCCGAAACGCCGCGAAATCACAAATTAACCACAAATTAACAAAGTAAAGGGGGCGCATTGTGTCCCCTTTATTTTGTACATAAATTCATAGAGTGAAATCAAGAAGATGAATGTAGGCGCGGAAATCCTTTGTATTGGTACAGAGTTATTGCTAGGCGAGATACTTAATAGCAATGCTCAGTATTTAGCTCAACAATTGGCTTTATTGGGGGTCCCACATTTTTATCAAACTGTCGTTGGTGACAATCCTGATCGCATTCATCAAGCTTTAGCGATCGCGGCTAGCCGCTCAAACTTGATCATCACCACTGGTGGGCTTGGACCTACTCCCGATGACCTTACTACTGAGGCGATCGCTAGCTTTTTTGATACACCCTTGGAAGAACGCCCTGAAATTTGGGAACGTATCCAGCAAATGTCTGCCCAAACAGGTAGAACGCTTACGGCAAATAATCGCAAGCAAGCATTGCTACCCAAGGGTGCAGATATTTTGCACAATCCTGTTGGTTCTGCTCCTGGCATGATTTGGGAACCACAGCCCAATTTATTGATCCTTACTTTCCCTGGTGTACCTAGCGAACTTTATGAAATGTGGCAGCAAACCGCTTCACCTTTGCTGCAAGCTAAAAACTATGGTCAAGGCACATTTCATTCCAAAGTTTTGCTTTATTGGGGGATTGCTGAGTCCACCCTAGCTACCAAAGTTAATCATTTATTCGATCTCAAAAATCCTACCGTTGCACCGTATGCCAACTATGGACAAGCGAGACTAAGAATTACCGCAAGGGCAAATACTCAGGAAGAGGCGATCGCCTTAATTGCTCCCGTCGAAGCTGAGATCCGTGAACTCACAGGCGAGTTTTGTTATGGCACTGATGAAGATACCCTAGCAACTGTAGCAGGTAAGCTATTGATGGAAAGCAGTCAAACTCTGGCAGTTGCTGAATCCTGCACAGGTGGATGGTTAGGCGAGATGCTCACAGAAGTATCAGGAAGTTCGAGTTATTTTCTCGGTGGCGTGATTAGTTACAGCAATGATGTCAAAGTAAATTTATTAGATGTAGATCGCCAAGTGCTTGATCAAAATGGTGCGGTCAGTGCGATCGTTGCTGAACAAATGGCGATCGGGGTGAAAGAAAAGCTCAGATCGGATTGGGGGATCAGCATCACGGGGATCGCAGGGCCAACAGGTAGCACAGAGTTTAAACCAGTTGGCTTAGTTTATGTAGCGATCGCTTACCCTAGCGGCAAAGTTGAAGCGATCGAGTTGCGTTTTAATCCGTCTAGAGGTAGAAATTGGATTAGAAAGGCGACTGTAATGTCAGCTTTAGATTTGTTTAGAAAAAGATTTGTTATGATTAATTAAATAAACCTTAAATGATCATAGGGAGCCAAGCATAGTGAAAGCGATCAAAAAAGTATTGCAAGATATCGGTGAAATTTTAAACCGCGTTTTGGAAACCCTTTTAGGACAAAATCAACCCCAACCTGAGTTGATCCCCATCCCCGTAAGAAACAATTCGCGTCGCTCCAATCGTTATTAACGCTATAAGCTCGCGATGAGATTCTTATAATGTTCTAGGGGACTACATGGTAATCGCTAACCACAAACTAAAGTAAAGGCGGCGCTTTGCGTCGCTTTTACTTTATGGTTTCACCAAGCAAGTATGCAATCTTGAGAGTTGGTAAGCTCAATTTCTTTTAAGACTCTTACATTTGGGATCATTTTCACCAATTCATCTTTGGTGTAAGAGCTGAAGTGGGGGCGATTGACATTGTTATAGGTTATGTAGCCTCGACGAGATTTAAGAATAATTTTTTCTAAGTAAACATTTTGAATTTCTGTTCTGAGTTCTGTAAACGCATAGTTACTGATAACTAAATCATATTTGTCATCTGCCGCCAACAATTCCATTGGCTTACTAGTTAATGAAGTGTTGATTTGGAAATGCTCTAAATATTTTCGAGCAAGTTTGAGGACACTTTCCAAGTCAACTAAACAGTAACTTTTCACTTGAAAGTAGCTGTCAATTATTCTACATAACCCGCCATAACCTACCCCAATCTCACAGATGTTTAAATTGTCGAGGGTTCCAAACTCCTGTTGCAAATCGCTGAGAATTTTTATGTAGCGAGTAGTTGTAGGAGATATTTCACCGATACCTACATAAGTTGACACAACTGGATTGCCAACCTGATCATTCTTTTTAAATTCTTCGATATGATTTGGCAAATTTTTTAGCTTTTGAGCAACTGCTAAATATTCCACTCCCTGTTCAGCAGAATCATGCTCAAGCGCGTAATTGTAAATTGGATTTCTGCGAAAGTTACTGAACAAGAGATCGTCTTTCACAGCTAAATCACAGAATTCTGGATATTCCCCATTATCTGTAATACTTGTTTTAAATTCATCCCCCGTAGAATATCGAGGAGATGGTGAGGCGTTATTCATGTGGCAATGAGTTTGTAATGTCTCAGGTAAGGTTTTTGGCGAATTTCACCCAGACACTTTAACACTAGAAGGCATGGTCAAAAGCTAAAAAGCTAGATGCATTATGTGTCCAAAACCTCAATCGTTGATTAAGTGGTTACATACTCAGATTCGAGGCGATCGCTATTATGATCAATAATCCGATCACTACTTCGCTCCATCTCCATTTCTAGAATTGAAGTAGACTGTTGAACTTCTTGGAAATAGATAATATCTTTACGGGGATCAACTTCAGAGGTTTTAATTAGAAGATTATCACCAACTTGAATATGACGAGTAATTCGCATCGGTAATTTCAAGCCCAAATCTTCAATTAGCACTAGAGCTAGCTTTTCGTTTTCACGCAACCAATCAAGCATTAACGCTTCCCACACCGTATCTTTATTACGGCGCAAATATTCTAAACTCCAATAACGCACTGACTGCTTTTCGACTTGATTAGCGTCCCAAATTGCAGGATCGATCGCTTGTAAAATTTCAGTAAGCATTTCGGCAGTAAATGGCAAAGGCTGCTCTCTTAAAAAAGCTTTGATTTGCCAATGGGCAAGCAGATCGCTATAACGACGAATCGGTGAAGTTATCTGTGCATAAGCATCAAGTCCCAACCCTGCATGGCGAGAAGCATATAGTCCTAAAGAACCTTTAGTCATACACCGACAAATCGCAAATTCACGCACTGGACCTGATGGCAACTGCATCAAAGTATCAAGGGGCGGCAATTCAGGCTGTTCTTGGTAGCGATAGGGGATCGGAATATTATTAGCTTGAGCAAATTTGGCGGCAACTTCACCGCCGAGGATCATCATCTCGGCTACTAATTGACGCGAGAAGGTATCCTCCATTAGTTCTAAAGTTAGGCGATCGCCCCATTTAGAATCAGATTGGGAATCAGCTTTAGAATCTACCTTGACACTAGTATCAGGCAGATGAATTTCGATCGCACCTTGAGAAACGCGCCATTTTTTGCGAAGACGAGCATAGTCGGCGAGGCGTTCAAGATCATCCTCTACGCCGAGTTGTAACATTTCTTCAACATCATCATAAGTGAGTCGGTAATTGGGCTTAATTAAGCTCGCCATAATTTCATAATGACTAACTGCGCCTACCTCATCGAGATCAACTGCAAAGGACATCGCATGACAGACTTGGCTTTGGATCAAGCTCATTGGTCCCGTGGCAAGATCCATCGGAAACATCGGGATCACGCCTGTAGGCAAATACACACTCGTACCGCGCTTACGAGCATCTTTGTCTAAAATACTTTCAGGATCAAGCCATCTGGTCGGATCGGCAATATGAATCCAGATGCGTTTGCGACCATCAGCCAGAGTCTCGATACTAAGCCCATCGTCGATTTCGGTGGTGCTAATATCATCAATTGTATAAACATGCAGATGGGTAAGGTCACGCCGCAAATCCTGCATATTGTCAGGAATTGGCGCAGTAAAACATTCTTGAGCAGCAGCGATTAACTCGTTGGCAAAGCGAATGGGAATTTGACTACGCAGTAAATTTAGATTCTCATGTTCATCCCAAATGCCTAAATCAACTAACATTTGGAACGCGGCTTGTTCATTCTTAGACCGTTTAGCAAAACTCAAAAGCTCTTGGGCAGCGGATTTATCGGAGGATTCATCGCCGTGAAGAGCATAACGCTCTAAACAATCTAACCGACTGCGATCGCTAGTTGTCCACGTCACCTCTCCGCCTGAGAGTCGAGTAGTCAGCTTTTGCTGAAACTCTTCAATTAATTTAGCGCGTTGCGCGGCAGCATCAGCTTGATGTTTTAATTCGGTAACTTGTGAAGTGGAGCGAGGTTCATACAAATCACCCTTTTGCTTAAAGTAAATTTTGTCATTATTTAATAAGCAATAAGAAGCATAAGAAGTAACCGCTGAGATTTCTGAGAATAGAAGATTAGCGAGATCAGTAGGGCTAGTCGCTTGATTATCTTCAATTAAAATCTCCCAAGCAACTTCCAAACTCGAAGGATCAAGAAATTTCTCGATTTTTTGCAAAAAAGAAGGTATCTGAGCATAGGTAAAGCTTGAGTTTTCACCATTAGCTTTGATGGTGTAATTAATTTCGCGCGGGTGGACTGTATGAGTATTGCCATTTTCATCGATCGCTTGAAAGTGTTTCTTGCCTTCAGGACGATCAATAACAACAAGGCGGCGATCGCCATGCAATTTGATTTCGACTAGCGTACCTTTTTCCAAAATTGCCCCTTGTCCACCAAAGCCAAAAATTTCTTTAATATTCTACCTTTTTAACTGTGGCTTACGTCGCGCGGGTAGACGCTTAATAATAAAAGGAGGCGCAAAGCACCTCCTTTTATTTTGTGTTCTTAAGAAATTTCTTATTACTAGCGATCGCGCCCAACCGCAGAAGAAGCGATCGCAAGTTGGTAATCACTAGGTGCGACGAGTGTTGACTTTGCTGATTGAGATTGATAAGGAGTCCCAATTATGGCAACACCCAAAATTAGCAAGGCAATACTAGATTTAAGACTAAAAGTGTTATTCATCTTCATATTCCTCCAACAATGTTGTCCCAATGCGTCCAATGACTAAACTTTGCGTCTTTTTGTTTCCTATGCCTTAGCTGAGCTGCATATAAAAAACTATTTCACATCGCTTGAGCTTAAGTTAAGTCATAAAATCGCGTTAATAATATCTACATTAATCGGTAAATTTAAATAAAAATGTAATTTTAATTTCAGTTTTAAGTGATCTTAGTCACATCTCATAGTTAGCACTATTCTGATTCTTGGCGTTTTGGTTATAACGAAACTAAGCTATAAAATCTATTAAATTAAGAGATTCTAAACACATTTTTTAACTTTAAAAGTTTGAGTAACAGTTTCAAAGCTCTAGGTGGATAATTTAGTTCTGGGGGAAAAGTCTTTTAATGTATCGATTAATTTGAGATTGAGCATATGCCTTCGACTGAGCAGAATTAGCATCTGTAAGCGTTGAAACATTTGCCCCTAAGGGATTTATAAATGTGTTGATTTGCTCAGTCTGTGCAATTTGGTTACTTCCAGACATATCAGGAGATTGTAAAGATTGTTCTGGTTGAGCAGCAATACTCTCAGAAGTTACATTGATATTGGGTTGCCCATAAGTTTGCGGCTGCGATCGCTGAAGAATATTTTCAGCAACATTCTCAGCTATCTCCTTAGCAACAGTTTCTTCAACAAGTGTAGTCGTCTGTTCAGCTTGATCAACTATCAAAGAACATGGCGGCACAATCACTCCATTGCCAATCACAGCGCGGACTATCGAACTCGAAGCCCCAATACAACAATTTTCACCAATTTTGCTAGTTCCATAAATCAGAACTCCAGCCCCCAGATTTGCCCCAGCCTCAATTTCTAATAGTCCGTTTTGAGCATGAATCACGGTTCCCATACCAATACAAACACTTGCCGCGATCGTAATCCGACTACCCTGATCGGCTTGAATTAACACGCCCAAAGCGATCACCGCAGTTTGATCGATCACTACATCCCCACAAACATAGGAGCGAAAATCTCCGATTGGCTCTAAAGGTGGTAAGTGGTTCGATTGCATTATTTTTTAATTACTCACTAAATAGAGAACCGCGCAAAGCGCGGTTCTCTATACAAATTAATTACTTAGCAGGACGTTGAATGATGCCCTCAAATACGCGGCGCTTGGCTTTGGGGTCAATGCCTAGTAAGCGCACATACTCATCACCATGCTCAGCTAAACAAGCTTCTAAAGACCGAATTACTTCAGACTCATTAGAGGCAGGAATTGGCGAGCAGCTATGCCAAGAGCTAGTACGGAAATGACGCTCATCCGCATGTTCAGTACCGATACGATAACCCTGAGACAAGAGTTGACGAATGCGTGACAGCATATCTGCACTGAGGCTACCAGCCGAACCACCACCGTAAGAGCTATGGCTAGAGTTGCTTACTTTATTAACTGCGGTACGTGTGGCGATCGCCTGACCCCCAGGACGATGAACTAGCAATTCCACGACGCGACGTTTGACTTTGGTATCAACACCCACAAGACGAATGTACTCATCGCTATACTCAGCAATATAATTCTCTAAAGCAGCGATCGCCGCAGATTCATTAGTTGCAGTAATTGCAGGAAGCGTCTGCCAAGAAGTCGTCCGAAAATGGCGCTCATCAGCATGTTCGACACTAATACGATGTCCTTGAGACAAAAGTTGGCGCACTGTAGTTGCGACATCAATGGCAGCACCATTACCATTGCGGGGAGTAGTGGAGCTTGCGGATGCAGAACCATTGCCACGGGACTGACCAATATTTACAGCTTGAGTGTCAGCACGTTGAATGATGGTTTCGACGACACGACGCTTAGCTTTTGGATCAACACCAACTAGACGTACATATTCGCCTTCATGTTCAGCAAGAATCTTATTTAAAGCTGTGATTACAGTAGATTCGTTGGAAGCATCGATCGCGGGGCCAGTTTGCCACGAAGCCGAACGAAAACGACGCGCATCAGCATATTCAGTGCTAATACGATAGCCTTGGGCAAGAAGTTGCCGCACTTGTCCAGAGATATCAACATTGCTAGCATTAGCTGCACCATTTGATGAAGATTTGGGTGCGCTATAGCTAGCTCCATTGCTAGATGCCTTAGTAGGAGCCGCATTACTAATTACAGCAGGCTTATCGGTTGGACGCTGAATAATTGTTTCAGTAAGACGACGCTTCGCTTTGGGATCAACTCCAAACAAGCGGACATACTCACCTTCATTTTCGATAAGAGCCGCTTGGACAGCGGAAATTACGGTTGATGCTTCAGAGGTATGTGGAATCGCGCAGGATTGCCAAGACCCAGTGCGAAATCTTCTCTCATCTGCGTACTCAGCCGCAACATGGTAGCCCTGAGCTAAAATTTGTCGTATTTGCTGCGCTAAATCCCCATTCATTGGTTCATTCCTCTGTGCTGGTGTATTTGTAAGATTTTGATTAATTTGATTAAAAGATTGATTATTAATAAAGTCAGCAGTAATTGTGCTGCTTGATTTTGTTAAATTATTTTGTTGCTGGCGAATCGGTGTAATGCACGCAATATCATCAGCACAGCGATAACCTTGTCTCAAGGACTCGTTGACACCGACAACATGACTCGCAAAGTTTTGTTCTGATTCCCGCACATTCGGTAACAGATCAGCTTGTTGCTGCGTTGTAATCACTGCACCAGAAGGGACGTATTTACCCGCAGAAATTTCTACATCTTGGACAAGAGCATGTAATGAAATAATGCAGCCGTCTCCAACTCGCGCATTAAACACCGTTGAGCGGAACCCAACAAAGCAGTTATTGCCAACATAAGCTGGCCCATGGATTAGAGCCATGTGCGTAATTGAGGTGTTATCGCCGATCCAGACGGAATATTCTTTACCGTCATCGCCAATCACACGACCTTTTTCTAGTCCATGAATAACTACGCCATCTTGGACGTTCGTGCCATTCCCAATATAAAAAGGATTGCCCTCATCAGCACGAATTGAGGTGCCAGGAGCAATCAAAACGTTGGCACCGATATAAACGTCGCCAATTAGATTGGAAAAAGAATGAACGTAGGCAGATGGATCAATTTTGGGTTCTGCCAAGTTCCTAGACCAAGGTGTAGGAGGAGCAGCAAAGCTACGAACTACCATAGTAAATCGGCACTTTTAAGTTTTGCCTATATCTTGATTGTCAAAACCGAGAATATAAATAATTTAAAAGCGCACCTCCAAATAACAACTTAAGCTAAAACGTCGGATTATTCTTATTCACTAGAGGCTGTCGCCGAATATCTATCACTAAATACCGCTAATGCATTCTCTCACTATATTTTTTGCTGTAGAGAGTGCGATCGCTTAGGCTAATCGTGTCGATGATCGCGATAACTGCCGCATCAATCGGACGATCTGCACTATCTCGTACTTGTCTAGCACCACTACCACGAGTAAATAAAACCCATTCATCTATGCCCGCGCCAACAGTATCAGATGCCACTTCGTAGTCTGGAAGTAACTGCCCCTGCAAATCAACGAGTTGCAAGAGCAAAAACTTGGTTCCAGATAGATTGGACTCTTTATAGTTGCTGACGACCGTACCGTAAACTTTAGCTATTTGCATATTGTTAGGGGTACTTGTACAGATGTAAATGAAGGCTAGTCAAGTACAGAGAAAATAGTGAAGTAAAAGCAACAAAGCTAGTCAAACCCATACTATGGACGGTTCATTGGGCGGATGGAGTTTACATTGTCACGGAACTGATCGACTTCTTCGGTATAACGAATAGGTAGAACGTACTCAAGGTTTTCGTGAGGACGAGCAATGATATGTGTGGAAAGTACTTGTCCGCCATTTACACGTTTTACAGACTCAGTACCTGCGGCTACTGAAGCTTGTACTTCTGAAACATCACCACGAACGATAACAGTCACACGACCACTACCGATCTTTTCGTATCCTACTAAAGTGACACGAGCAGCTTTGACCATAGCATCTGCTGCTTCTACAACGGCAGGGAACCCAAGGGTTTCAATCATTCCAACTGCGATCGCCATAATTCATGCTCTCCTGAAAAAATAAATAATGAAAATAATGAAAATTCAGTCTTTTGATACTTTTTTGAAAAAATCTTTTCGAGACAATCAAAAAAGTAGTTTAAAAAGCAAATTGCTCTACTTCTCGCGTATAGCGAATTGGTAGAACATACTCTAGGTTTTCGTGTGGTCGAGCAATGGTATGAGTCGAAACAACTTCGCCCCCATTGACTCGGTTTGCAGCTTCAACACCAGCAGCGATGGATGCTTTCACTTCAGAGATATCACCTCTGATAATGACGGTGACCCGTCCGCTACCGATTTTTTCGTAACCCACAAGGGTAACTCGAGCTGCTTTGACCATGGCATCTGCCGCTTCTACAATTGCGGGAAAGCCTCTGGTCTCGATCATTCCAATACCGATCGCCATAATTTAAGCTAGTATCCTTACGACTCTTTAAAAAACAGAAGTTTTCGTGATTCTATCTATCAAAAATATATAGATGCACGAGCGCGACCATTGATCTTAGCTACGATCGGTTCGCTTAAAACATCAAATTTAAAATTTTTAATACAAAATAAAAATGAGATGACGCTTGTTACTTTCGCAGCCAGCTTTTAAAAGCTACTTTTTCGCAGCTAATCACAGATACTTTTTGACTTTTTGACGTAATCTACTACCTATAAAAACAGATAAGTATTTATTACTACAGAGAAGGTCATTATAAATCTGAATAATTAGATAAATTGAATGATATTAATGTATTCAAATCTATCTTTATATATACAATAACCACTGGCGGTACATTTGACAATATAAGTAGCCATGATAAATTTATATAGCATTGATAAAGAAGACTTATTTTGTCAAAATTTTGGCGAAATCAAGTAGAAATTAAGTGGAAAGTGAACGCGAAGCTTAATCTATAGTTCATGGACTATGCTCATTAAGCGATATAGCTTCAGCTTTAACAATTTCTAAGCTTGGCAGTTCGACCAATTCTCGCTCTTTTTCTTGCAGCTCCATAATTTCTAAGTTTGGCAGTTGGATCAATTCTCGCTCTTTTTCTTGCAGCTCCATCATAGGAATGCTCACAGGAACTGGGGACTCAATCCAATATTCTGAAGTTGGCAATGTTTCTTCGAGATCGTCAAGAGGTCTAGGAATAATCATTAAAGTGTGGAATTCGCCAATGCGCTCGGCTTCATACATGCCTGACTCGATCGCGATCGCTACATCCGCCACATTTCCCCGAATGATCGCTGTACATAAGCCTGCACCGATCGTTTCATAGCCTGCTAAATGCACATCGGCTGACTTTAACATCATATCGGCAGCCCCAACCATGGCAGGAAATCCGCGTGTTTCCAGCAATCCGATCGCTTGATTGCTAAGACGGCTATATCGTCCGTCCGTCAATTGACTCAGACGGCTACTAATCGGCAAAATCGCTTCTAGATTAGGATAAGGACGAGCAATTACAATTGTCGAAACCAACTGCCCAAATTCTCTAGCTGTTTCGGCTCCAGCTTCTACTGCCATGCGAACGTCAGTAATTCGCCCTCGAATGATCGCTGTACAAAAGCCATTACCAACTTTTTCATACCCGACCAGTCTTACAGTTGCCGACTTAAGCATTGTGTCAGCTGTTCCAACAATTGCAGGAAAACTAATAGTTGAGACCATTCCCAAAGCGCTTCCTGAGAGATCAATTCTTTGAGATGCACTATCAGACATTGGCTAACACGATGAAAGTAAAAAAAGCTTAAGGAATTTATGAGATGGCTTTACGGAAATATCCGCTATTATTGTGTATCTTAACTGATTAAGCCGTTTTGCAAGTAGTAGTAAATTTCAGAACTACATTCAAAATAATGCCAAAGACGTATCGATAAGAGCAAAATGCAACTATCAGAAGCCGCCCCTAGAAAAGAATACATCTTAGTTGTAGATGATACGCCCCCTAATTTGCAATTGCTGTTAACAATGTTGACACGTAAAGGCTATGAAGCGCAGGGTGTAATTGATGGCTTAGTAGCGTTGTCAGATATACAGAAGAGATTGCCTGACTTGGTGCTGTTAGATATTAATATGCCAAATATTGATGGATTTCAAGTTTGTCAACAATTAAAGTCAAACGTTCTTACTTGTGAGATTCCAGTCATTTTTATTAGCGCACGAGATGAAGTTTTAGATAAAGTGCAAGCCTTTGCGGTGGGAGGCGTAGACTATATCACCAAGCCTTTTCAAATTGCTGAAGTACTTGCACGGATCGAAAATCAGCTGACATTGCGAAGATTACAAAAACAGTTGCAAGAACAAAATGAACTGCTAAAGCAAGAAATCAATAATCGCATCATTGCCGAAACCTTGCTTCAAGAAGCTAATGAAAAGTTAGAAAGATTAGTTAATTTAGACGGCTTAACTCAACTTGCCAATCGTCGATGTTTTGATGAATATCTAGAGCAAGAATGGCAACGTTTGGCGAGAGAACAACTACCGTTATCTTTGATTATGTGTGATCTTGATTTTTTTAAAAACTATAACGACACGTATGGACATGTTGCGGGTGATGATTGTTTACGCAAAGTTTCACTTTTGATTAAGCAATCGGTACGTCGTCCTGCGGATTTGGCGGCTCGATATGGTGGCGAAGAGTTTGTGGTAGTCTTACCGAATACTGATATAGAAGGATCACTGGCAATTACGGAAGTTATTCGTCAAAATCTATCAGAGTTGGCAATTCCCCACGATGATTCCTCAGTTAGTCAGTTTGTGACCTTAAGTATGGGCGTAACCGCTTTAATTCCCCAGATTGATTCTAATCCTTCAATATTGCTTACCGCCGCTGACTATGCTCTTTATCGCGCTAAAGAGTTAGGTAGAAATCAAATTTATCAAATTGGCTAGAAAGATTAAGACAGGTTTCGCTAACTTTAATCCCAATTATCGCTTTGTTGGAAACTAGAATCACGTCTCAACAAATCATCAATGTCTTGCCAATTAATAAGACTAGCTTCGGTATCTTGAACTAGTTGTCCTTGGTGTAAACAAATCAAGCGATCGCACCATGGTTGCACTAAATCGAGCTGATGGTTGATCATCACTACTGTTACGGGTTGTGGTCGTTGAGTTAGTTCTGTCAAAATCTCTAGTAATAAATGCGATAAACCCCGATCTAGAGCCGAAGTCGGCTCGTCCAGTAATAATATTTCTGGCTCCATCATTAAGGCTCTGGCGATCGCTACCCATTGCCTTTGACCGAGCGATAGCTCGATCTCGGAACGATTGAGCAATTTACGATCAATTTGCAATTTGTCTTCCCATTTTTGCGATCGCTTGGCAATTTCGCTGGGCGGCAAGTTTTGTAATCGCAAAGGATAGCTCATCGCCTCAGTTACAGTCATACCTAATAAGCTTGGCTCTTGTGGCACAAGTAGCACTTGCCGACGCAAAGTTTGAATGGAAATCTCTTGAATATTTTTGCCATTAAGCCTAATTGTCCCTGCCGATGGATCGGTCAAACGATTGAGCAAACGCAAAAATGTGGTTTTCCCTGAACCTGTTGCCCCAATTAATGCAGTTTTGCTCCCCTTGGCGATCGCTACAGAAATATTTGTCAAAAGTGTGCGAAATTTAGTTTGGTAACTCACTTGATTTGCAGCGATCGCCACAATATCAGGAATTACATCAGATGTTGATGAAACCTTTTGCATAATGTATCTGTCTTTGGGATTAGCGATCGAGGAATTGGGACGCAGCCTTCAATTCATTAAACCTTGTCTCAAGCTAAATAAGGGAAACAATCAGATATGTTTTTATGGAACCACTTACAGAACTATTTACAGAATTTTTTTAGACTGCCTCAGCAACAAAAGCGGCTTGCTCTTTTCTTTACAGGTTTATGCATCTTTGCCTTAGCTGCGCCTCAGTTAGCCCCTGCATCTGCTCAATCAACGCAAGCCACTGTTCAAGAAATTCTTGACGGCAATCAAGTTTTTATCCAAAACCAGAGAGCCTCTCTCAATGATGTAGCGAAACAGCAACAACAAGTTCGTACAGGCAATTCTAGAACTGCACTTTTGTTTAATACAGGTGCAGTAGCGCGACTATCTGCAAATTCTGTTTTAAAAATTGGTCAATGCGCGCGCCTGAAGCAGGGAACAATTTTAATCAATGGAGCAGTTAATGCTTGCTCCTCTGGAATTACTACAGGAGTGCGTGGTACAACTTATTTGCTAGAAGTTGATGAGCTAGGCAATCAACAGGTCAAAGTATTAGAAGGTGAGGTGATTGTCAAACGAAATGCCATACCCTTAGTTGATGAAGATGATGAACCAACTAATAAACCGACAACTAATACTAAACCCAATACCAAGCCATCAACGCGGAAACCTAATATAAGTTCTCCAACTACCGCACCGAAAGTCAAGCAATTTACTGTCCCTCCTAGCCTCCCTACCCCTGTTAAAAATTCTGCGCCCGCAAATGTAAATACACGACCAGTATTGCCTCAAGATAATCCTCAAAAAGCACGTCCTTTAGGTTCTGATGTAGCTAATGATAAACCAATCCTTAAAATTGAGCGACCTACTAACCAACAGGATGAAGTTGTCTTGAAGGCGGGTGAAAAAGTTGAAGTCGCTAGTGAGGGAACATTAGGAATCGTTCAGCAACTCACAGAAAATGAATTTGTGAATCTTCTCAAAGGGAATTTATTTCAAGGCTTTACTAATCAAATCCCAGGAATAGATAAAGTTCAAGCAGTTTTTAATGGACTGTTTCCAGGCGTGAATTTCCCAATTTCAATCCCTGGTATTCCCATCCCCAGTATTCCGATTCCTAGCTTACCTAGATTTCCCTTTTAGAAAATTGACCATGCTTCGCGCACTCTATACTTAAATAAAAAGCACCTGAAAGGTGCTTTTTATTTAGCTGTTAAGGATTTTGCTATGCGCCGAACTTGTTTGCTCTACCAATGCGATCGCCCAGTCTCTTATTTAACAGCATGGCAATGGCAAAAAGAGTTAGTTGAGGAACGCAAACAAGCGAGGCGAGAAGGACAAGATTTGCCTGATGTTTTGCTACTGCTCGAACATCCCGCCGTTTACACACTTGGTCAGGGTTCGAGTTTAAAGTTTCTAAAATTTAGCCCAGAAGATCCAAATATCGAATGCCATCGTGTCGAGCGTGGTGGTGAAGTTACGCATCACGCGATCGGGCAGTTAGTAGCCTATCCAATTCTTAATCTTGATTATCATCAACAAGATCTTCATTGGTACTTGCGTCAACTTGAAGAGGTGATTATTCAAGTGCTAGCTAAATTTGATGTGCTTTCGCAACGCATTCAAGGCTTAACAGGCGTTTGGATAAATGTTGCAGGACAAAATCAAAAAATTGCTCAAGTTGGGATCAAAGTCAGCCAATGGATTACTATGCATGGCTTTGCTCTTAACGTAAATATGGACTTATCAGGATTTAATCGTATTGTCCCCTGTGGAATTACCGACTGCCAAGTTTGTAACCTAAATCAGTTTGTACCTGATGTGAGAATTGAACAGGTAAAAGAGGCGATCGCGCAGACCTTTTCCACAACCTTCAATTTAGAATTGCAATTAATGTCCTTTCCTCTATAAAAAAGCGCCCCTAGGGGCGCTTTTTTATTTAAGAAGTAGCTAGCGTGCGACGCTTGGTAACCATGCGGAAGGCTTCGATGGTATCGCCTTCTTTCCATGCAGAGAACTTGCTAAGAGAGATACCGCACTCAAAACCAGAGGCGACTTCTTTAGCGTCATCCTTGACCCGTCTGAGAGATTCCAGCACGGCTGCATGAACAATCTCATTGCCACGCTTGACACGAACATTGCAGTTACGCATTAACTTACCATTTTGGACATAGCAGCCCGCCACAGCACCTTTACCAATCGTAAAGATAGCGCGAACCTCAGCTTGACCAAGATATTCTTCAATCATTTCAGGATCGAGCAAGCCTTCCATTGCGTCTTGAATATCTTCCAAGAGCTTATAGATGACGTTGTAATCGCGGAAATCAACACCCATTTCATCAGCAGCCTGTCTTGCACCAGGAGCCATCGTGGTATTGAAGCCAAGTACAACTGCCGAACTTGCCGCCGCTAAGCTGATGTCGTTTTCAGTGATTTCACCTGGAGCCGACAAGAGAATGCGGAGTTGAACTTCGCGCTGAGGTAATTGCGCCAATGCACCCAGAATTGCTTCGAGGGAGCCTTGTACGTCCGCCTTGAGAATAATATTGAGTTCCTTGAGGTCGCCTTCTTTGACCTTTTCCGATAGAGTACCGAGGGTAACTCGACGAGAAGCCATGGCCTGTACCAAGCGGGCTTGACGTTGATCCATTGTGCGTTGATCAGCGATCGCACGGGCTTGTTTTTCATCAAGATAGACTTCAAATTCATCACCCGCCGCAGGTACATCACCCAAGCCGAGCACTTCGACTGCAAATGATGGCGAAGCTTTGTCAACTCGCACCCTGCGATCGTCCACCATGGCGCGTACTTTACCAAAGGCAGCACCAGCCACAAAGATATCACCCACTCGCAATGTCCCATTTTGGACAAGCAATGTAGCCACGGGTCCTTTTGCCTTGTCAAGGTGAGCTTCGATGACTGTACCCTTAGCAGTACGGTTAGGGTTAGCTTGTAAGTCTTCGACTTCTGCCACCAACAAAATCATTTCTAGCAAAGTATCAAGGTTCTCACGGCGAATCGCACTGACAGGAACCATGATGGTGTCGCCGCCCCATTCTTCCGCAACTAGGGAGTACTCGGTTAACTCTTGGCGAATGCGATCGGGCTGAGCTTCGACTTTATCAACCTTGTTAATTGCCACGACAATTGGCACTTTCGCAGCACGAGCATGGCTAATCGCTTCGATAGTTTGCGGTTGGACACCATCATCAGCGGCAACCACCAAGACGGCGATATCAGTAACTTTAGTACCCCGCGCTCGCATCGCGGTAAAGGCTTCGTGACCAGGGGTGTCAAGGAAGACAATCTGTTGCTTCTGACCATTATGTTCAACATCAACATGATATGCGCCGATATGCTGAGTAATGCCGCCTGCCTCTCCTTGGGCGACTTTACTTTTGCGAATTGCGTCAAGTAAGGTAGTTTTACCATGGTCAACGTGTCCCATGATTGTGACAACTGGCGGACGGCGTTGCAGCTTGTCAAGGTCACCAACGTCAATCATCTCAGTCTTAAGCGCAAGCTCAATAACTTCGGGATCGTGGACTTCATAACCTAGCTCAGCCGAAACCATTTTTGAAGTGGCAACGTCCAGCGTTTGGTTAATATTTGCCATGATGCCCTTCATGAACAAGGTGCGGATTACTTCTGTTTCTGAAAGCGCTAGGCGCTTAGCAAGTACAGCAACTGTCATACCCTCGTTGATTTGTACGGAAGTGGGTTTTTCGGGAATGACTTCAACATGATTATTACGGCGATCGCGACTAGGCGCAGATTTCTTCTTGGGCTGAGTTGGCTTAATATCGGCTGCCATAGTTGGCTTCGATGGCACAGCAGCTGCCTTAGGGCGAGCGGTGGGACGAGCTAGAGATAAGCTGATCTGAGCTAGCTCATTTGCAGCATCAGCATCAGCACCGTCATCATCTTCATCATCAAAATCACGCAAGTAGCGCTTGGGCTTATTCAGGCGATTTTTTTCTTTAAGCTCTAATAAATCCTTTTCTTCTTCTTCTTTAGACTTACCCTTACGCTTGTTACCTTTACCAGGGAGGGTTGGTTTTTCCAAAAGCTCAGGCGTAGATGGGTTAAACCCATTGGCTCCTTCAGGCTTCTTAGCGTTCTTATCAGCAATTACAGGCTTTTCAGGCGCACGCATCAATGTCGGCATCGGTGGACGCAAATTATGTGGCGGTTCGGTTGGAGCGGTGATCCCACGCTCGATTAATACTGAGTCTTTGACTAGTTTGGGACCACGGCTTTGAGGTCTTCCGCCGCTAGGTGCGCTCGTCGGTTGTTCAGCAACAGGTTTGTTTAGCTTGGGTCTTTCAGGCTTGGCTACCTGAACAACTTCATTCTTTGGCTCAGCAACAACGCTATTGCGATCATTATCAATACCAACGTCGAGATCGATTTTATCTGAATCAAATCTAACCTGTTCAAACTTATCTTGAGTAGACTTAGCAGATAACCTTGACTCGTCTGAGGGCTTTGCCGCAGGTGATTTTGGTGCAGTAGGAGGTTTAGGTCGGTCTGCGGCAACAGGTTTATTTGATTTAACTTGTGGAGGTGACACACTAACCAAAGATTGCTTTGGCGCAAGAGGGCGTTCTGCTTTTTCTGATGATGGACGCTCTAATCGCGGAGACTCTTTGCGTGGTGATTTCTCTTTGATGGGCGGATTGACATTGGCACTTATAGGGGCACTTACAGGCGCAGTCCCTATCTGATCAACTACCCCTTTGGCAACGCTAGCCAACGCAATTTTGTCAGATGCTTTGGGCGAAGTTGGAGGTGGGGTCAATTCTGTTTTTGGCTCAGGTTGTGGCGATACTGACTGGGGTTCTTTGATCGCTTGGGGGATTACAGGTGGGTTCAATGCTGTTTGTACAGTCAATTCAATTTTAGATGCTGGTTTAGCTACAGGAATATTTTCGGAATTTGCAGGTTCGCCATCTGAGACTGAAGGACGGGTAGGCGGTATGACTAATGAAGAAGCAGGGGACATGGGCGAGAGAGGGTTAACAACAACAGCAGTTTTAGCAGGAGGTGCTGAGATATGCTCAGCGATCGCATTAGGCGAATTAAGAGATGGGTTAAGAGGAGATGGGTCTCCTGCATTAACAGCAACAGGCGGAGAGGTGAGCCGAATAGTTGGTTTGCTGCTGACAACAAGGATTTGCTGCTTGGCACTACGAGCTTCGGGCTCTTTAATCTTTGCCGTCGCCACTTTCTTTTCAGAAGCTCTTGGATCGGCAGTTTTAGGATAGTCTTGAGGAGCTTTGATACGTACCAAATCTGCCTCTGATTCTGTAATTGTACTACTATGGCTTTTAACAACTATGTTTAGCTGTTCACACACTGCGATTACATATTTAGTGTCAATATCTAGCTCTCGTGAAAGTTCATAAAGTCGAACTCGATTGCTTATACTCATTGCTTACTCTGCCCTGCGTAACTGTGTACATGGTGAAATTGAATTTACATAGAAGTGGCTTCCTATCTTTTGCTAGGTTGAATTACATTGACTGAATTACATTGACCATAGTTAATCCTAGAAGCGCATAGCTATTTTGCTAAACAGGCTAGCGAGTTAAGTTTTATTTTTTAGATAAAACCACTATAGCTATTATTACTCATACAGACTAGTAATTATAAGCAGTTAAAAAATTTGGCTCATAAACTTTAGCAAAATCTCACTTAATTTATTATTTCTTGTACGTTAACTCTAAAAAGCGCTTTAAAACCTAAATTTAAAAATAATTTTTTATGTATGAGCTAGTTAGCATTCTTACAAATGCTTACACTACTTTACTTTAAGGTAGGATCGGATAGTGTCACAGTTTTTGTCCCGCATTTTGCCCTGCAACATTTTGTTTTCCCCTTCAATGTTTCGACCTAGTGTTTTGATTTTATGACCAAAGTAAACGTTTCTCACATTCGCAACTTTTCAATCATTGCTCATATCGATCATGGGAAGTCTACACTTGCTGATCGCTTGTTGCAATTTACAGGCACTGTGGCGGATCGGGATATGAAAGCTCAGTTTCTCGACAATATGGATTTGGAGCGAGAACGAGGGATCACGATTAAGTTGCAAGCGGCGCGGATGAATTATAAGGCGCTCAACGGTGAAGACTATACGATTAATTTAATTGATACTCCTGGGCATGTGGACTTTTCCTATGAGGTGTCTCGGAGTTTGGCAGCTTGTGAAGGAGCTTTACTGGTAGTTGATGCATCGCAAGGTGTCGAAGCCCAAACTCTGGCTAATGTGTACTTAGCCTTGGCAAACAATCTAGAGATTGTTCCTGTATTAAATAAGATCGATTTGCCAGGAGCCGATCCCGATCGCATTGCCACTGAGATTGAGCAGCTAATTGGTTTAGATTGCTCTGAGGCGATCCGAGCTTCGGCAAAGCAGGGGGTCGGTATTCGCGAGATTCTTGAGGCGATCGTTTTACAAGTGCCACCGCCTAAGGACACGGTCGATCAACCATTACGAGCTTTGATTTTTGATAGTTATTACGATGTTTATCGGGGCGTAATCGTCTATTTTCGGGTGATGGATGGCACGGTTAAAAAAGGCGACCGCGTCAAGTTTATGGCTTCGGCACAAGAATATGTAATTGATGAGCTTGGAGTACTTGCCCCAGGACAAGTTCAAGTCGACGAGTTACACGCGGGTGAGGTGGGTTATCTTGCCGCCGCGATCAAGACGGTTGCTCATGCGCGAGTTGGTGACACGATTACGTCCGCGATCGACTCTGCTCCTGAGCCTTTCCCTGGTTATGAAGAAGCTAAACCGATGGTTTTCTGCGGGATGTTTCCCACCGATGCTGATCAGTTTGAAGAATTGCGCGAAGCCTTAACCAAACTTAAACTTAACGATGCGGCGCTTAACTATGAGCCAGAAACTTCAAATGCGATGGGCTTCGGATTCCGTTGCGGATTCTTAGGGATGCTGCATATGGAAATCGTGCAGGAACGACTCGAACGCGAATACAACCTTGATTTAATTGTGACTGCGCCATCAGTAATTTATCGTGTCACGACGATCGCTGATGAAATTTTGATGATTGATAATCCTAGCGAGTTACCTCCGCCAAGTGCAAGGCAACAAATTGAAGAGCCATATGTCAAGTTAGAGATTATGACTCCGCAAATTTACATTGGTACATTAATGGAACTATGTGTTGCAAGGCGTGGCATATTTCTTGATACAAAATACATCACTACTGAGCGAGCAACCCTGATGTATGAACTTCCATTAGCCGAAATGGTAACGGATTTCTTCGACCAAATGAAGTCGCGGACTAAGGGATACGCCAGCATGGAATATCAAGTAATTGGCTATCGTCCAAACGATCTCGTATTGGTTGACATTCTGGTGAATGAGGAGCCTGTAGATGCGTTGGCTTGTATCGTCCATCGTGACAAATCTTATAACATCGGTCGTGCACTGGTTTCCAAGCTTCGTGAGCTTATTCCTCGTCAACAGTTCCAAATTCCCATTCAAGCTGCGATCGGTTCTAAAATTTTAGCTCGTGAAAATATTTCGGCTTTGAGAAAGAACGTTCTTAGTAAATGCTATGGCGGCGATATTTCACGAAAGAAGAAGTTGCTAGAGAAGCAGAAAAAAGGTAAAAAACGCATGAAGTCGATTGGCACGGTGGAAGTTCCGCAAGCAGCTTTCATGGCAATTTTGCAATTGAATGGTGATTAAATCAGGTTGTTTAGCGATCGCGCTTTTCATACTGCTAATTATTTTATCGGTTTATAATTCTGGCAAAGCGATCGCAACAGACACAATGATTCAAGAGCCAAAGAAGCCAATATGAGATAATCGAGGTATGAAATTTGAAGTTAAAGCTCCTTTAGGCTTTGTGGTAAGAGCAACAGAATGATTTCTAACCGTTGCTCGTTCATACTAAGCGTTGATATCGCATACCAGGGTAAGGTGCGATCGCGCCTATGAGTTCCAAATGCGTTAAAGCACCCAATATCTCACCCGAAGCAGCTTTTGTTTGTTCAACAATCCAATCTAATCCAACAGGATCGCCAAAACCGATTGCATTGAGAATATTTTGTTGCAAAAGCGGAAGCTCAGAAATAGCAAGAGTAGGTGCGGGCTTATCTAAATTAGGCAACATTCCCAAAGTTTCTAACAACTCATCCACACCCAAAATCGCCTGTGCGCCCTTACCCAATAGCTTCAGGCAACCTTTTGCCTCGTTTACCTCTAGAGAATTTGGAAGCGCATAGACATCACGCCCATATTCATTTGCCTGAAATGCGGTGATCAAGGCTCCTGATGACAAAGGGGCTTCGATTACTAAAGTTGCGCGGCTGAGTCCTGCAATAATCCGATTACGCGCAGGAAAATGGGTTTTATTGGGAGTAGTACCATGCGGATATTCGCTCACTACTAATCCTGAACTTAAGATCTGTCCATATAAATCTTTGTGCTTATGGGGATAGATTTGATCTACGCCAGTCCCAACTACAGCAATGGTTTGACCGCGAACTTCCAAGCAAGCTTTATGCGCTTCGCCATCAATACCGTCTGCCATTCCCGAAATGATTGTAAATCCACGCTCTGCTAAGGCAGTGACTAGCTTCTTTGTCCAACGTCTTCCATAAGGAGTTGACCTGCGTGTTCCCACGATCGCTACTGTATTTCTCTCATTCCACTGAGTGAGATGACCACGATAGTACAAAATTGGCGGCGGATCAGGAATCTCCCAAAGTAATTGTGGATACTCGCGATCGCTAGGAGTCCAGAAATTGAGATTATTATGTTCATGTACTGCCAAGAGTGACAATGGCTCGACTTCTCGCTGGGCTTGACGAATTGTTTCTAGAGTTTGACCACCGATGCCTTCGACCTCTTGCAGCTCGCTTGGCAAAGCTTGCCAAGCTTCTGACATTGAGCCAAAAGCTAGATAAAGCCGCTTAATCAAAACAGAACCGATGCCGCGTACTTGCGACCATGCTAGCCAGTAGGCTTTTTCCATTTGAGTTATGCCATTACGCTTTTAAAGAAGGCGATCGCATCTTTAAGAGAAGCGACAAAAGTATCGATTTCGGCTTTGGTGTTATAGAAATAAACACTTGCTCTCGCCGTGCCATTAATGCCTAAAAAGCGATGTAGTGGCTGGGTGCAGTGATGTCCTGAACGGATGGCAATACCGTCTTGATCGAGCAGTTCAGAGATGTCATTGGCATGAATGCCATGTGCAATCGTGAATGCTGCTAAACCTGCGCGATGATGACGGGGACCATATACTTTAATGTCAGGAATATCATCTAGACAATCCATTAAGTAATTAATTAATTCCTGTTCGTAAGCGTGGATTTTATCCATGCCGATCGCTGTGAGATAATCTACAGCCGCACCAAGCGCGATCGCTTCACCAATGGCAGGAGTTCCCGCTTCAAATTTATGTGGTAAATCTGCATAAGTGGAATGATCGAGAAATACATCGGCAATCATTTCACCACCACCCATAAATGGAGGCATTGCTAATAATAAATCGCGCTTCCCATATAAAAAGCCAATTCCTGTTGGCGCACACATTTTATGCCCCGAAGCCACCAGCCAATCGCAATTCAAAGCCTGTACGTCAATGGGCATGTGCGGCACACTCTGACAAGCATCGAGTAATACTTTTGCACCTTGAGCATGAGCCAATGGAATCATCTCTTCCACTGGGTTAACACAGCCAAGGGTATTGGAAACATGAACAATTGATACCAACTTGGTTTTAGAGTTAAGCAAAGATTTGAATTGCTCTATACTCAATTCACCTGTTAGCGTTGGCTCTAGGAACTTTAGAACTGCGCCTGTACGCTGAGCAATCATTTGCCAAGGCACGATATTACTATGATGCTCCATTACAGAGAGAATCACTTCATCACCCGCTTTCAGATTTGCCCAGCCCCAAGTGTAAGCAACGAGATTAATCGCTTCACTGGCATTACGGGTATAAATGATTTCCTGCGATGATTTGGCATTGATGAACTTGGCGACCTTTTCTCGTGCTCCTTCATAAGCATCAGTAGCACGGGCACTGAGGGTATGTGCGCCGCGATGCACGTTAGCATTGTCATGCTCGTAATAATATTTCCATGCATCGATTACAGATTTGGGTTTTTGTGAACTGGCGGCATTGTCAAAATAAATTAGAGGCTTGCCGTTGACCTCTTGATCTAAAATTTCAAAATCTGCTCTGACTCGATCTGCCAAAGTCTTTTCGTAGGTTAATGTCATGACGCTTGCGTCGTTTAGTACCGTAACTGCTATCTGCATCTTAACAGCTAGCGTTTCTAACCGTAGTCTGTAATTCTGTAATTATCTGTAATTAATTGTTGTTTGTTCATAAAGGCTTACGCTCCCATCGAAACTTGCGATCGGACTCTTGAATCAAAACATCGTTAATACTGGCTTCACGGCGGCGCATCAATCCATTCTCGGCAAATTCCCACTGTTCATTTCCATAGGCTCGATACCAATAGCCTGAGTCATCATGCCATTCATATTCAAAACAAACAGAAATTCGATTATCAGTAAAGCTCCAAAGCTGTTTACGAAGTCGATAATCTAGTTCTTTAGCCCATTTTCGTTTGAGAAATTCAGCGATCGCTTCTCTTCCGCTCAAAAATTCAGCACGATTACGCCATTGTGAGTCCTCGGTATAGGCAAGAGCAACACGCTGAGGATCGCGAGTATTCCAAGCATCTTCCGCAGCCTGTACTTTGGCTTTAGCTGTCTCTAACGTAAACGGAGGTAAG
>JAYVVP010000129.1:0-5247 GCA_043786935.1 Pseudanabaena sp.
GTCCAGTTAGTTTTAGCTGGGTTGCTATTCATCCTGAACCCAAAGGGATAATTCAGTTCATTGGTGGCGCTTTCTTTGGCACTTTTCCAACCGTTTTCTACCGCTATTTCTTACAAACCTTATTTGACGAGGGGTACACAATCATCGCCCTAACATTCAGGTTCAGCTTTCGTCATTGGAACATTGCGATCGAATTGTTGAAAGAACAGGAAGCACTTCGTAAAGAACTTTCAACGAACATAGGTAACAGCTTCTACCAAGACAAAGTAAACTACTTTTGGTTGGGACACAGTTTAGGATGTAAGTATATTGCCTTATTGGAATTTTTAAGCGGTGAGCATTGGAAGCAGATAGCAGAATCTTGTACTGAGAAGCAAACATATCAGCAAATTGAGGCAATTCTGGGCAGCGCTGATTTAGAAAGTGCTTCCATCTTGTCCCAACCCTCTTTGTTAGTTGCCCCCAATATTAGCGATACAGAAAGTGCCATTCCGATCAAAGCGCTTGCTCGTTTTCTTGATCGAGTTGGGTGGGGTGTACTACCTACTAGAAAACAAACTCAATATTTTATTGAACGTAGCAAGCTATTCAACCTCACAGGATTGATTTCGTTCGATAAAGATAAGATCGCGGGTAGTGTCACAGATGAGAGCAAAAGCAAGCAGATTCAAGAAAACAGCGATGTACTATGGTTGTTTCAGCAATTAAAGACTAGAAAATTTCCAATTCTACACATAAGCTAGAGGGTAAACACTTAGAACCTCTGGGCGTAAAAATCGGCAAGTACATCGTCGATCTAAACCCATGGGACAAATTCATTGAATTGCTAAGTAGTAGGCTGCTTGAGCGCCATGCTGCCAAGTTTTTAGTGCAGCTTAGACAGCGTCAAAACGTTTTAGAGTCGCGGACGGACGGTCAGCAGTCACCCGTTTCCAGCCTCAAAGCCTGAGTCGAGTAACAGACAAAACTTGGTAGAGGCTTCCGCCTTACGTGAATGCGATCGCTGATCTTCTAGGGTTCGTTAATGAAGTGTAATGCGCCTTACTTGGCTTCAAGTTGAGATGACTTGTACGATACTATTAAATAGTAAAATCATTTAATGTCAGACACTTTGCAACCTCAATTTGCTAAAGTACTCACCCTCATCAAAACTGCTCAGCAAAAAGTCATCACTAGTTCCAACCAAGAACTGATCAAACTGTACTGGAGCATCGGTAAATACATCAGCGTAGCGATCACTATAGTGTAATCTAAATGGCGATCTAAATGGAGATCGCCCTGCTTTTAGTCGTTAGACTGCAAAAAATATAATAAATTTTGAGTATTGAGCTTGATATGCAAAAGACTTTCGGTATTGTTCACCAAACATTTATTGCGACAATTTGTTCATTTACACTGACTGCTGGTGAACTCGTTCAAGCTCAAACAGACTCAAATCCGATTTTAAAAATTGGCATTGTGCAGCGTTTTGGGGAAAGACCACAAGATCGTCTCACCTTAAAAGCTCCCTCAGGTGGCAAACTCACCCTTTCTTTTCCCTCAATTGATGGTAAAACCACTCAAACTCTAACTAGCGATCACGTAGTTGTGGAAATCGCATCGCAGCCATTATCACAACCAATTCTTGAAGAGAAGTTAGTACTTAGCAATCACCGTAGCTTTGAGAATGCTGCCGCGAGTGCTTTCCATTGGGGAGAAAAGGGACTTCAAACGGAAATTTCCCAACCGAGACGTTGGCAAGTTTGGGCAAAGCGTGATGTTTATGATTCGATGTTGTTGCGCTATTTGATGTTCTATACGCTGCGATCGCAAGGTAATCTCACCGTACAAATTGATCGTCGCATCCTCCCTCAAAAAACGATCGCTTCATTAATTGTAGGAGATTTCCGTTACAACCGCGATCGCCTAGATGTTAGTAGTAGTGAAGGGATTATCGAAGTTAGCTATCAAAAAGAGAACAATGCTGAAATTAAAAACCGTTCCTATGCAGGCAGTTTAAAACTACAAACTAATGCCCATCAAAGTTATACATTAGTCAATAACGTTCCCTTAGAAACCTATGTGCGCGGCGTAGTTCCCCATGAAATTGGTTACAACGCGCCCTATGCAGCAGTGCAAGCGCAAGCCATCTTAGCGCGTACATATGTACTAGCCAGTTTGCATCGCTTTAAAGTCGATGATTACGAGCTTTGTGCTGATACCCAATGCCAAGTTTATCGTGGACTAGAAGACACTACAGAGCTTGCCGATCGCGCGATCACTGACACTAGAGGCTTAATTCTGACTTATAACAATCGAGTGATCGATGCACTCTACTCTTCCACAACAGGTGGAATTACCGCAAACTATAATGATATTTGGGATGGAACCCCACGTCCTTATCTGGAATCAGTATTAGATCTGGCTAATCGTTCTGAAAGTCAACGATCGACTAATGTCTCCGAAGATAAAAATTTAAAATCATTTTTGGATCGTCAAGAAGGTTTTAATGAAGTTGGTTGGAAAGCGATTCGCTGGCGTAAAAGCGGCACATTAGACGAGTTACAAATGTCTCTGAAAAAGTTTTTGCGATTTTCAGGAGATACCACTACCAATTTTAATGTAATCAGACAACTTGAAGTATCAAAAAGAGCAAGTTCAGGTCGTGTCTTAGAAATGTCAGTAATTACTGATACTGGCAAAATCATCGTCAAAAAAGACGAAATTATCGATGCATTTGATCCGCCTGATAGTACTTTCTTCCGCTTAGAACCTATCTATAAAGATAAAGTATTAACTGGTTATACATTTATTGGCGGCGGTTTAGGGCATGGCGTTGGCATGAGTCAAACAGGTTCTTATAATTTGGCACGTATGGGGTGGTCGTATGATCGCATTCTCAACTTTTACTACACGAATGTTCGATTACAAAAATTAATTCCTGAGCATTACAAGTAATAGCAGCATTTAGAAGAGTCAACGCCTAATGCTGACCATTCTAAAGGTTCCTAAAAACGATTAAATATATGAAATCTGGTTATACATTACCCGTATTTGCGATCGCTGCTGCTAAAGCTGCCATTTTGACCTTACGCCAAGAAGGTGCAACTTCAGTAGAACTTAACTTATTAGAATCTGGTACAAGTGAAATTGCGATCGCCCAAAGCGCGATCATTGATAAAAACACTGCCCTAGCGATCGCGATTAGCGACCCTGGCGACAATCTTGATTTAACCGCAGGAACGCCCGTCTGGGCATGGGTACAACTAGAAGAATTATCGACAGAGATAGAACCGCAGCAGAGACTGATTTTAGAAGCAGGAGAAGGATTGGGAAGAACTGCAAGTGGAGAACCAGCGATTTATAAATTAGCGCATAATTTAGCAGAAGTAAATCTTCTCCCTCTATTGCAACCTAATTTCACGGCTAAGATTCGATTTATTTTGCCTGAAGGGCGCTCGCTCGCTAAGCGAACGTCTAATGCCGCTTTTGGAATTCTTGAAGGACTCTCGTTATTGGGAACTTCAGCGATCTCAAAACCTCTCTCTGTAGAAGATAAACTAGAAGAGTTTCGCGCCGATTTACGCGCTAAAGCTGCTACTTCTCATGAAATCGCTTTTTACATTGGCGCAAATGGCTATCAAGTGGCGCAAAATCTTGGGTTCCAATCTGCTCAATTAGTCCAGACCGCCAATTGGATTGGAGCAATGTTAGTGGAAGCAGCGCTCTTAGGCATAACTTCGATTACGTTAGTTGGCTATCATGGCAAATTATTAAAATTAGCAGGTGGGATTTTTAACACTTCTAGTCACTTAGCCGATGCACGAATAGACATTCTTGTTCGGGCGGCTGTCCATGAAAATCTGCCAATAGAAATAATTCAAGCAATCGAGCGATCGCCTACTGCTGAGGCTGTGCATAAATTATTACTTGAACATAATTGCGATCGCCAGATTTTTCACTGTCTTACCGAGCAAATTACGCAACGCGCTACAGCCTATATTCAGAAATATACAGATATTAAGGTTGATATTAGAACTGTATTATGCGATCGCTTAGGGCAATTGGTTCTCTAAAATAAAAGAGGTGCAAATCACTCCCTTTATTTTTTAAATTTAATGCTTCAACCAGTCTATATCGTAGGCGCAGGACCAGGCGACCCTGATCTAATCACGGTTAAGGGACGCAACCTTTTAATCAAGGCAGACGTGATCGTTTATGCCAATTCTCTCATTCCCGACTCAATGCTCCAATTTTGTCGAGCCAATGCCGAAATTATTCCTACAGCTAGCAAATCTCTGGAAGAGATCTTGGAAATTGTGATTGACAGAGTGCGATCGCATAAATTAGTAGTCCGTCTACACGATGGCGATCCTAGCTTATACGGTGCAATTCAAGAACAAATGGTCGCCCTCAGTGAAGCCGAAATCCCCTTTGAAATTATTCCAGGAGTCAGTGCCTTCCAATTAGCCGCTGCCCGTTTACAAGTGGAACTAACTGTTCCTGAATTAGTTCAAACAATTATTCTCACGCGGATTAGTGGACGTACTCAAGTTCCTGAACGCGAAGAATTATCCAGTCTGGCTGCTCACCAAGCATCTCTATGTCTATATCTCAGCGCTCATCATGTAGATAATGCTCAAGCTAAATTAATGGAACATTATCCAGCGGATACAACTGTGGCGATTTGTTATCGATTAGGTTGGGAGGATGAAAAGATTTTTACTGTTCCCTTATCAGAAATGGCATCTGTCACCCAAAAAGAGAACTTAGCTAGAACTACGCTATTTGTGATTAGTCCTGCTTTAAACAATGTGGATAAGAGTGACAAAGGGCGATCGCAATTATATAGCTCTCACTACAAGCGCCTTTTCCGTTAAAGATTAGACCTGCTGGGTAATAAGCTCAAAAAGTCTTGTAATCTAGTCTGGGCAGGGGTTTCAAGGATCTTTAATCAAAAACCTTGAAAAGCAACCTCTGTAGAGGTTGCAGCGATTTAAGTCTTTGTTACCCAACAGGTCTATTAATCTTGAAAAGCTGGGCAACAGGCTTCTTCATCTTCTTGAGATGGGTGCGACCTCAATAGGATACAGTTATTAGGAAGCAAGGGGAAACCCATACTGATTGAGTTTGTCCCAAAACTGCTCCCGACGAGCTGAAGTTAAAATTAAAGCTCTCAAACTCAAAATTATGCTTGCGCCTTTTTCTTTCCAACGCATACCCGAACAACATAATCTTTGCTTGATTAAAGTTTTACAAGCCGCTTCA
>JAYVVP010000130.1:0-34358 GCA_043786935.1 Pseudanabaena sp.
AAAAATTATAAGTGACCATTTTTTTGTTTGACCCTAGTATTACTTGGTTTTAAGTCCGATCGCACTACGTCCAAAAGCACGGGTATTTGCTGTCGGAAAGAAGGTGAGATTGCTAAGAGTTGGCTGACGTATAAACGAATCACGATCAACTGTTGGTGTAGTTAATCGCGCGATCGCATTGCCACGTACATAGATTCTGGCTGTGACACTTTCAGGTGCAATACAGGCATAAAAACTACTTAGTCCCGAAGGATTTGAAGCTGTAGTGCCAAAGTCATCAGGAACACGCTGAGTTACACCACCAGTAGTAGGTTGTCCCACACCAATTGAAGGATTGTTACAGTCTAAGTTAGTAGGAGGCGAAACCGTCTTGTCATTTTCGCCAATGGGGATTTTGATCGCAGCAGTGGATGCAGTGCCATTACCAGTGGCTACAGCATTACCATCTGATGAATACTTACCAGCTACTTGCACAGTTTTGTATTCTGTGTCATCAATAAAGTCTACTAAAGTGACAAAAGGATTGGTATTAAAAGTAAAGTTAGCAAATTTTTTCCATGCTCCAGCAAGGCTGGACAGAGTACCTGAGCTAACAAAGTCGGGACGCTGAAAGCCAGTAGATGGGAGTATAAAATATCGGTTCGTATCCGCAAGATTCACTCCCCCAACTTGAATCAGCGCAGAATCAGCTCTAGTAGATACTTGCGTTGATGCAGGGCAAGCAGCATCAGTACCGATTGTGCCGCCTGTACTGCAATATGCTACATATCCATCTTTGAGTTCCCATCTTAAAATACGCGCTGTATTTGACCATGTGATGCTACCAGTATCACGCTTCAGGTAGTAGGCGACGAGCGAGTAGGTGTAGCGATCGCCTCCAAATGGAATCGCCGCAGCATTACAGGCAGTTTTATCAAGATAAGGCATACAACCTATTTTATCTTTGCCCCCTGTACTGTCATAAGTACCTATGACTGATGGGTTGTAGACATACCGTTTCCAAAATACTAAAACTGGAGTGCAAACAGAAGCACTGCCTGAATTACATTCACTAGCAGTTCCACCTTGACTGTGAGGCAATTCGCTATTGACACTAGCTAGTGCTTCAGAGCCATAGATATACACAGCTTCTTGGAGATCGTCCGCAATATAGCTCATGGCAGCTTGAACTTCTTCTTGAGCATTGGACTTTGCAGTTTCTTTACGATCGCTATCTAGTACCGTCACCAAAAAGCTTAGTAAGACCGCCACCATCACTGAGGCAATCAGAGCCGAAACAAGCAACTCAATCAGGGTGAAACCAGATACTAAACCTTGACGATTTACAGAGCCTCTAGCCTGAATAGAGCCTTTGCGTTGTCGAAACAACACCGTTTTTTTCAGTTTTTGTAGCAGCCTTTTCATAGGACGAAATTACCTTGCATGATGGTTAGGGGGAGCCAATTCCAGTTTTGATATTATCGAGGTTGACTGGAGTCGTTCTATTTAGATAAATCTGCGATCGCATAGTCACAATTGGACAAGTTACGGGGCTAGCATTCGCAAATGCTGGCTTAGCAATACAATCGCTATTAGTTTCTGTTAGTAAAGTTGTTCCTGATAGCGCAGATGCTCTATAGACCCTCACGGCTAACCAAAAGCCCTGATTGGTTAAATCTGTTGATACTGTACCGACTGTTCTTAAAGGACCACTTCGCATCGGCTGAATAAAAAGGTCTTGAGGATCGCTGATCCTAAAACCATCACCATTAGAGTCAACACAAATCCCTGGCACTTTTCCTGATGGTACATTGTCAGTTGTAGCGTTGGGGTTAGTACAAATTGTGCTATTAGGAAAGGTGGTAGCGGTCGGTGCAGCGATCGCTTCAAAAGTGTACTGACTTTGAGCGTTGTTACTAGAGGCTACCGCATTGTTTATTACTAAATTGTTAGGGAATTGAGAAACATCAATCACACCACCTCTGACCGCATCTATATATGATCTAGCAGCTTGAGTCGCTTGATCAAGCCGCCTTGCATTGACTCTAGCAGTAGTCGAGAGAGCTACCATCGGCGAGATCGATACAATCAAAATAGCAACGACAGCAGCAGCAATCAAGGATTCGATTAGGGTAAATCCCAATTCAGCTGATCGCTTAGTCTTCATTAAGTAAGCGAGATAAAATTTGATCGCGTAGAGATTGCGATTTTTGCCGATTTGGGTTTTGTTGTTTGGACTTAACATAAAGCACCATCACAGAGAAATTTAGGATAACGCATTTGAGATTGAAAGCAGCGATCGCTCTTATCCTTCAGACCTATGATGAGGGACTGAGGTAAGAGCCATAAAATCTAATTATAAGGAATCAAAACCGTACCCCCTACATTAGCTGCACCACCATAGGCGGGTTTTATGCTACACGCAGAGCGAGCATCGCTACCACGCAATACTCGTCGGTCATAGTTTGTAGGCAAAGTTCCTGTCCGATTGGCTACGGGGTTTGCTGGCTCTAAAGCGCAGAGTAGAGACTCAACCCAAGGATCATCACTATTAACTTCTCTAAAGAACTCATTTGAACCTGCGATCGGTACAGCAAATCTCTCAGCAAAGCGATCGGGTTGCTGTGTCAATAGCCCGACATCATAGCCCCAGAGACGAAGCGGAGGCGTATAGTAGGGGATTCTATTTACAGTTTTAGACATATATTGCAAGTTATAACCACTGGCAATCTGCCCGTTAGTCTGTCCCGTACCAGGCTGAGCTGGATTCATAAACATGCTGGTCAGATCGCTTACACCTGTACTAAGTGATGCTGGTGTGTATGGTGCAGTAGCAAAGCGACTTCTTGTGTTTTGGATAAAACCACCTGTGATTTTAACTGGGACATTATCCCAATTTTCAAGGAAGCGGACAAAGTTAGCTAAGCCTCCGCCTGTCTCGCCTGTGGAGATGCCTATACCAGAAGAAACCGTCCTATATATCGTACTAGAAGTGGTATAAGGTACACCGTTTCTAGATGGCGAGCTGCCGCCTACTAAGTAGACATTTACTTCGGTTTGGGTAGGGCGGATCGTCCATTGTCCTTTGTTTGTATCGGGTATACCATTGAACCCGCTAATCTGACCAGCATTAACGTCAGGCTGATTAATGTCGCCTGAACCACTAGTTGCATCAGGAACATGGAGTTGCAACACTGGCAACAGCGCTGGCTCATCAACCGCAGTCATCGCCACAAATAACGTTTCAGCATTGATTTTAGGACCGTCGCCATAGAGACCTAGGAAGCGTACACCTCTAAAAGAAGAAAACTTATTTTTGACTGTAAATACTGATGTGTTGTCTTCATTGAGAGTAGTACTCGAAGGATTAGTATTACCTAGGAAGTTGCCAATAAGTATGTTTGGATTAGTAATAGAGCCTTCAAAAATGAAGCTAGGTTCAGCACTGACCGCAAAATTTTGACTGCCTAATAAATTATTACTAACCTCGGCAGGACAACTTGCAGGCGGATTATTGACTGAGCAATCAACTCCTGCTGGCGGCGGCGTTGCTGAAAGCGTAATTTTAGAAGAAGGACCGTTTAGACCATTATTCGTAAGAATGTAGTAGGTAGTATTTACAGTTAATGGCGGAGGTACTGGATTAACCTTATCTGAAAATACAATGCGTTGACCTACCGCTATCATTGGGTCTTTTCCATTTCCTGGTGCAAGGACGAAGTTCCCACTACTAGTTGTAGCCCCTAGTCTTTTTTGGGTGCGAGAAGATACCCAGAAAATATTATTCGGATCGACTCCATCGAGCTTAACTTGTAAGCCCTTAAAGTTAATACTTTCTCTGTAATCACCCCTCACAATAAAGACTGGGCTAGGTCCACGGCGCACACTATTTGGCGCACTACACAGACTAGAGGTGTCAACGCCTGTCGTTGAGTCAACAGTGACACAATTAGCTCTAAATGTGATCTTGCCAGTTAAGTTGCGAGTACCGCCATCTAATGTTCCTAAATTGCCAATGTTATATACATGAACCTTGTTGTTGGCATAGGTATTGACTGCTCTCAAAGCAACATCAATTGTAGTGCCGACCGTAGTACCGAGAGAGCTAGCCTGAGTAATATCGTTCTTTTTGCTAAAGTCAGGATTCAATCCCACAAAAGCCGCGTTACTAGGCAAAAGGTTAAGACTCAGTAACCCTGTACCACCTGTAAGACTTGTTGTGTCTGGGTTATTGCCGCTACCTGAAATTGTTGTGGTTGTGGTCGTCCCTACAAAGTTTCTGATCGCTTCACCAGCCGTATTTGCTGCTTGATCACAACTACCACTACTAATATTATATTTATTTATCAAAGGACGCTCGATCGCTTGATAGTTGCGATTTTTGCCAGTAGCTCCACAAACTACAAAGCTAGAGGCGGGCTGATTACCGCTGGTTATATTTGCCGCACTGGTATTATCCGAAGGAAAGTGTGGGTTATAAGGAAGATTGAGATTTAACAGAGTGGTTGCTGGGGTCTCAACTGTAGTCGTAGTGCTGCCTAATGCGTAGGTTCCATTTTCGCCAAATTTATAAGACTTGGTAGTACAGCGATCGTCCACAGTTCCATCAGCCAAATTAATACAAGCTGTATTTGGCAAAACCAAACTACCCGTAGTACTTAAGTTCGCTTTTAAACCGCCAGTACTTCCACCACCAATTTGAGGGAAGCTGAGCTGATTGAGAAAAAGATTTCGGCTATCGTAACGGATATTTTCACCTTCACCAGGCCAGTTGCCATCATCCCCAGCAGTTCTAAACCACAAAGTTTTATCTGCAGTATTAGGACGACTTTTGCTCATCTGATCATTGTTATCAGTACTAGTAGTAGGTTTAGCAAAGTTGCCAGGCAACATCGGGATTTCGCCTAAAGGACCTGGACGAGGAGGAATATTTGGGAAGATAGTGTTATCGTCGCCTGCATTACCTAATGTACCGTCCCCATTCGTATCATTCCCCCAGACATAGCGAGTACCATCAGTTGCACCACTAATGCTTATGTCAGAAGGGGGCTTAAATGGTCGGTAGTAAATATCATTACTATGCGGGAAAGGATAGGCAGCGGCAGGTGGCGATATCATCGCAAAGGGGCTAAGCGACTTGGGCAAGCTTGCAAAGACTGGTAGCGTCACAGCACCACTACCACTGCCCCCAGGAGTTGGGGTTGGGGTTGGGGTTGGGGTTGGAGTTGGAGTTGGAGTTGGAGTTGGGGTTGGAGTTGGAGTTGCAGTTGGACAAGCTACTGCCGTTATAGTCTGAGGTTCATCATCATTGTTATCAAATGTCGCTGATGTCAGCCCAGAACCACAAGCAGGAGTAGCAGGAATATTGGGGTTGGAAGTGCGAATGCGCCCGCGACGGATAGATTGATTAGTTCCACCAGTACCATTAACACCAGCAGTGCCAATACCCGCAGCGTAGGAAACACCAACGCCTTTGAGGTTATCTAAACTAAGCCTAAATTCTTCGTTCTCGCTCTCTTGATAACTATCCCGAACAACTAAGACTGAAAGTGTCTTGGTGTCTGGGTCATTATCAGGTGCAGGAACTGAGGTGCGTCCTGACCATGTAACGACCGTGCAGAACTGTTCATTGTTGGTTCCGTCTGTATTAGGACATAGAGAATCTTCAGGATCGCCTGTAGCGATCGCAGTCCCAACAACATTTGCAGGATAAAGACCACCAATGGCAACAGGGACAGTCGTACCAGCCTTATTAGTCAAATTAATCGCTACCCCACTGCCGTTATAAAGGCCACGGAGAAAATCAGTTTTGGTATTATTAGCAGCATCTCCAATTAAGGGGAAGGTGTCACCACCATTTCCAGCATATGCGCCTGTATCCGTGCGAGGGAATAAGGTAACCTTGACTCGGACAGTCTGACCTACAGGTAATAGCGATCGATTTTTAAGGAAGACATTAAAATCAAACCGTCTATAAACGGCATTATTTACACTTGCAATATTTAAAGGTGCGTCATCACTATTGGTAACACTACCAACGTTACTTGCTGGAGGCACAACGGTCACACCAGGCGAATCACCTTGAGCATTAGTTGTCCATAAAGGATTAGGCAGTGTGTTTACACCTAGCTGAGTTTCAAGCGCCTTACCTGTATTTTTATCTCTTCTCCGTCCTTCTGCGGTGTTTTCATTGTCTCCAGTTATTTCGACGGTCATCCCTGTCTCAGGGCATGGCACTGTGCCATAGCTATTATTACTGCTTGACTGAAAAGGAGTGCCGAGATTACCCATAATCTGCGGATAAGTATAACCTGTTGCAAGGTTGCCACTGTTAACCCCAATGGGAATCGGCCAGACGATACTATTATCACCACAGCCACCCGCAAAGATTAACTGCTCATTACCATCTTGGTAAATGTCATCAAATCGCAGGAATGACAAACGACGAGCATAGCGAGTATCACTATCAGCGATAAATCGCGGTGTAGTTGTAGCGGTGCTGACTAAACCTGTGGTCGCATCATAGTCTGGCAAAGTAGTTGTACCAGCGCCATCCTTGATCCAGTCCGAGAAAGTACACTCACTGACAGGGATTTTGCGGCACATCTCCATGCCATATTCATTGAAGTTAATTCGACGTTGGATCGGTGTGACACCATTAGCGTTGTAGCTAGCAAGGTTGCCATTGACAGGAAATGCAGCATCAGGAGCGCCTGGCCAAGTGCTTGAAGTTGTCCCTGTACCAATATCAGAGTTCTTCGATTTTAGCCAAGAATAACTAGTGACAAAATTGTTGTTGAAGAAACCATTGCGGCGCCTGTCAAGGGTATATCTACTATCTTTGCGAGGTTCAAGCCCTATCTTGGTCGCATCAAATGCGTTTACAACAGTCGGATTTAGCTGTGACTGCCAATTGACACTAGTCGATGTATTGGAGTTATTACGCAGATCGAAGTCACCATCAGTCCGATAACCCTCACGGAAGTTTGCCGACAAAATAGTGATCGAATCAGCGATAACGGTCGCTGGTCTCCATTGATCACCTACAGGACAGCTTGTGACTTGACCAGGGCGACAAGCAAAATCGCCATCAAGTTTATCACCAGTTCCATTATTAGCATGGCGAGTATAGAAGTTGTTCCAAATTGTAGTAGGAGATGCAACATTCTCATTAAGCGGTACTACGAATTCTTCTTTTGTATGCTTATTAAAAGAGGGAACAATAGTTGTGCTAGTTGGATTTGCAGGATCATATTGAGCTTCGATATAAACAGGAACATTGGAAACTAAAGTTAAGCCTTTTTCGCCTTTAGTTGCGTCAGTCCATGGATAGCTGGCATAGGTGGTGTTAGCTAAGGGCAGCCTTCCATCTGTATTTCCTAAATTCGCCGTCGTCAGGGCGCTGCGCCATAGTCGATAGCCATTGATCAGACGGATAGCATTGGGCTTACGCGTAGGATCGAGTTGAAAATCAGTCGAGCTAAGATTATTGCGATCCGTTTCAAGAGTACTGACTGGATTACCAGAAGCATCTTTATCGTAATAACTAAGATCTTTGAGTGAGTCTTCGCGAGTGGCATAAACTACACCACTATAGGGCAGTAGATAATCTGTCAATAGATTTGGATTGACTGTGCCTGCAGCAGTGGAACCTCTCAAGCGATCTATATCAATATCGGTAGTGCGAATTTCGAGCGGTTGACGCTGTTCGATGTCAAGATCATATAAATCGCCTCGATTTTTAGTGGCTTTTGCCAAGCCGTTAGTAGCTGCTGCATTATTGCCATTTGCTGCTTCGATTATTGATTCATTACGATTGAGAGATTTTACTTCTCTTCCATCAAGAAATGCACTTTCACGGAATGAGCCATGAGGTACTTGTATTCCTGTAACTGGTACAGGCGGCGTTGCAGTTGAGACCGTGAGAGTGCCATCTAAAATTTGCAAAGCACAGAGATTGGCATCGATCGTTGATTGTTGGGATAGAGTGAGTCCCGCCGTCGGCGCAGTTTTGTTAGTACCAGTAACGATTTTATTTAAGACAGTTCTCAATGGCTCGTTAGCAAATCTGCCATTTGGAAAGATGAGATTGGCTTGATAAGCTAAGCGATCGCTGAGCGATCCTTTACCCACACCTGTGAGGATGCGGGCACTGTCTGCAATTCTAAAGATGCCTGATGCTGGAGTACTCAGTATTCCAGTGGTGTAAAACAATCCAGTTCCATAACCGCCATTAGCAACCGTATCATCATATCTGATAGCACTAAAGTCTAGAGTTGTCGAAGATGAGGTTATACCTGTCCCTAATGAATAGACTAATCCATTGTTTGATCTTCCATTAGCATTGGGATTCCAAGGCGCACCTGAGAAGTTTTTGGCTGTGGTTGAGTCTGTTGGGTCGTAATAACTGCTGACGCAAGCGATCGGGGCTTGATATGTATTTGGCTCACCGATCGCATTATAAGCACTGTATTTGTAGTGGTAGATTGCCGATGCACGCATCTGCAAATCACCTTTGCGGATGTCAAGGCTATTGCTGTTAGTCATCGGCATCGAGTCTGGCCAAACTACATAGCTACGACTCTCATCAGCAACTCCGTTTACCGCAACAGCAAACTTACTCTCATTAACTAAACTCGTGATCGGATTATCGATTGGTTGTCCATTCCATAGAGGAATACTAGACTCGTCTGAATCTAAAGTAGTAGTAGGATTATCAACTACTCCACTTCTAAATCTTGGTAAAAATGTGTCTTGAGGCCGACGGCTGTAAATACCAGCATTAGTGACTACTCGCAAGCCACCAGATCGTGGTGAAATTTCAGGGGTCTTTACACTAGGAGTAAATGGATTAGTAATCGCAGGGTCTAAAGCTGCCGAGATTTCCCAGAATCCGCCTCGATCAGTTACCCCAAGATTGCTAAGGCTGATTGAACGGGTAAGGCGAGAACGTTCGCTGCCCGTCACTGCATCTGGTGCACTAATAGGATTAGTATTATCATTCCAAAAAACTGTATTGACATTACTAACACTAGCAATTGGGTTACTCAGATCACTTACAAACTCAAGTTTGCCGTTTACGTACTTGAGCCACTTTGCAGGTAAGTTGTTGCCGACTAAAACGCGATCGCCTAATAACTTCTCATTTTGAGTTGCAACTATAGTAGGGTCGGCCGCTGACAATTTGAGGCTATTACCAGTTGCTAGTAGGGTAAAGCCCTTAACTGAGTCCGCAATACCACCCCTACCATTAAACCCACTAGGAGTAGCCAAGCTTAGAGCCGATCCATATCCAGCATTTGCAAAACTAGGAAACATCCAATCGACACGGTTTACTGCTAGATCTGGAACCGTATTAGTAACAGGAATTTCTACTAGAGCAACAGTAGTAAAGTCCTCATTAGTTAAAAATGGAACATCACGATAAGAGACTTTGCGAATACGTTCGCCAAAATAAGCGGCTAAAGCATTCCGCCTTGCTGCATCCCACTCTGTTTGAGAAGATAAAGCTTCTTCCTTAATTCGCTTTAAGGCATCTTCTTGAACAGATAGTGGATCTTTAAGAGCACCATAATTAAGATCACTAGCTTTAAAGGTTGAAGTGATGGCAGATTTAGTCAGTGTAGTCCTTGCTACAGCTAAGTCTACTAACTTGTTAATACGTCGATTGTAAGCAAACTCATTAAGTGCTAGATCTGAGCTTTTGTTGCCAGGAACTGCGCTATCAACGCTTTGTACTAGCTCAGTAATTTGTCTAACTCCACTAGTAGATGTCGTTAGTGGTGGACTGCCAGCACCTTGGAACAAATGCACATTTACAGATCCAGTTGACGATAGTGTCGCAGTGTTATCACTAACTGCATCACCCTCTACCACACTTCCAGCAACGATGATCTCACTATTTTCCTTCGTGTAATAGCAAGAACCAAACAAATTGGGTGAGGTAGCAACAGTTCCGTTAGTATTGCCACCTGAGCTACTGACTTGGTAGAGAGTGATTGGATTACCATTGGAACCTACCATTAAACTACCTGATGTGTAGATCCGACCATTGAGACGGAAGGTAGCCACGTTGACGAGTTCTAAATCTCCTTCAAAGAAAACTGCATTATTATTTTGAGGTGATCTTGCCCGATCTTGCTGTAGTTCTACAGCACTAATTGAAGTTACGCCTTTGTAGGTTTCAAACAGTGCTTTCTGATTAGCATCAGCAGGAAAACTTGACGCATCTTTAATAGGAACTGTAACTGCGTAAACAAAAAATGCCTTTCTGAGTTTTTTATCACTAGTTATTGTCCAACCACCTTCACTAGCAATGTTTGAAACTCCTCCAGTAGAGACACAAGAGCCTGATAAAGTGGTTTCATCCATTGGCAGTGCTCTAGACTCAATCGGAGAAATAGCCCGATTTACAACCGACAGTGGACGAGCGCGAAAGAGAATGCTGTATAAACCATAGGAGTCAAATTTCCCATTATTATCTGTGTCAATAGGGAACTTCCATGCAGTAGAGACATACTCTCGGTTCTCAATACTGTCATCATTAGTATTGATTCGATTGTCTGGAGTATTGACAGTAGCATTACGGAAATCGTAGACAAGCTGCAATCGTGTTTCATCGGGCAATGTGTACTTACCACTGTCACCTGTACCTGCAATTACACTGTCAAGGATTATTTCAGGTGGAGTTGTCCGAGGTAGTTTGTCGTCATTAATTAAGGCTTCAATTTTAGCTCGTGCGCGATCAACGATCGGCGTAGCCGCACTTTTAAAAACTTGCTCAGATCGAGCGTTAGAAGCACTTTGGGAACGTTCTGCCGAGCGCGATATAGTCGTCACTACTAATAGGGTGACAATTAAAGTCACCAAAGTCACAGTTGGTAATACAAAGCCAGCCGCTTTACTAGCGCCCTTGCGTTGCCCCTTTGATGCGCCTAGCAGTTGCCGTACGAGCCGCCGACTAATGCGAACTGGACTACCGATTTTATTCAGCCATTTTCTTAACTTGGCAATAAACTCGGCAAAAAAACGATTAATTTTACGGCTTTGCTTGGAATCAGACATACACTTTTACCAACCTGACAGCAATATACTACCCACGCAAGTTGTAAAAGTTACAAATGCTGTGACATGAATTTGCGATCGCAAGTTCAGATTAAAGCCTTTATGGTCAGGTAAGCGACTTAAGCCCCTTGCCTGAAATTACTTAATTTGTGTGGGATTCAAAACTATCGAGAAATTACAAATTACTTTCAAACCATGTTTATAAAAAAAAGTCAGCACAATTGGCTATTAATTTTTGGAGGGGGATTAATACTTTTAGGCTCTCTTTCATTGAGATTGTGGGATATTGATCGCTTTCCCTATCCTGTATTCGATGAAGTCCATTTTCCGAAATTTGCTGAAAATTATCTTTCAGGAAGTCCGCCCAATGACGGTCACCCCCCATTAGGTAAATACTTGATTGCTTTGGGAATTATGCTGTTTGGTCATAACGAGACTGGCTACCGTATAGCGAGTATGGTCATAGGCGCTTGTATTCCCTTGCTAGTAACAGGACTAACTTATCGTCTTACATCTCAGACTGTCCTTGCAATATTAGCGGGAATGCTCACTTTTGCAGATGGACTACTTTTGGTTGAGTCACGCTATGGGCTACTAAATGTTTTTCTAGTGGCTATGGGCTTAGCTTCGCAAATTTTCTTGTTGGCTGGGTTGGAACGCCAAGCAAAAGAGCGTTGGGTGATGCTGAGTTTGTCAGGAATCATGCTCGGCGCTTGTTCTGGTGTGAAGTGGAACGGTGCAGGCTTTTGGTTGATGACTTGGATATTGATTGCGATCGCCTTAATCTCACGAAGTACCATCACTCAAAAACTTATCCCAAAAATAAATGATAGGTTGGGTTTCTTGGCAGACTTAAGAACCTTACCTTGGTATCAGTATTTAGTTTGTTTTATCGTCTTGCCTGCGATCGCCTATATTGGGCAGTGGACTCCGCACGTCATTATGGTACTAAAGACCTTTGCGCCCAATGCTAAAGGCTGGGAATGGCTACAAGCTTTTGGCAAACATCTGGTAATTAGTAATCAATATATTTATATATGGAATACATCTGCTAGTTCTGTTGGTTCGCCTGAGCATCCTATTCATCCTTACTGCTCTAGCGCAATATCATGGCCGCTTTCCATGCGACCTGTTGGTTACTATTTCCATATTAACGAAGGGATTTGGCAGGATGTTCATGCTCTAGGAAATCCAATTTTATGGTGGCTATCGACTTTCGCGATCATGGCGATCGCGTGTTGGGGAATAGCGAAAATGCGTTCAGAACTTATTTATATATCAGTAGGATACATAGCCAATTACTTACCCTGGTTAGCAGTCAAGCGGTGCTTATTTATATATCACTACATGAGTCCCTCTGTATTTAGCTTTATGGCGCTGGCTGTAGCAATCTCTTTTTTGTATCAGCGAAAGCAAATTTGGGGCAAATCTATAGCAGTGATGATGATCACAATTATATTTTCAGCACAGATATTTTTTATGCCGATCTGGTTGGGCTTGCCCCTATCGCCCCAAGCCTTTTATCAACGAATGTGGTTTCAGCCGAATAGCCCTATCAAAGGATTTAATTGGATCTAGTTGAAAACCAAAATCTAGAAGCAATTGCCCCCTTAACGGACAACTCACGCTTCTAGATTTATTTCACAGCACTTTCAATTATTCTCTGCTTGGTTAGCCAGAATATATAACCTGTAGGGATTATTCCCAACCAGCTAATTGTTCTACCCCATTGTTCAGATTGAGTGCCGACATACTTGACAAAAATTAAGTGTTTACCTTTAGGCACGGCGATCTGGGCTTGTCCTTGTGAGGTTTTCTCTAGCAATGATTTTTTGCCATCGATCCATACTTGCCACGCGGGATAGTAAAACATACGCAAAGCTAGGTATTTGCTTGTTTCTGATGTATTTACAGATGAACGATGATCTACAAAAATTTCGCGCAATCCAAATTTCCATTGCCTAATTTGAATATTTTCTTCATTACCATCTTCTTGCCATGCAGCTAATGGTTGAGTTTGATGGATAGGCATCGGAAAAGTTACGCCCTTACCTCGATATTCTGGCACATCAATGATCGCTAAACCATCTGGAAATATCCAATGCCATGAAAGAATTGGTATTCCTTTATCTTCAGCATTCGGCTCTTTAGGGAATTCTTTTTGACTAGCAAGGCTAGAAAATCTGGTAATGATCGCTGAATCAAATCCAGTATGTTCAAACACGATTTTGTTTGTATAGATATAGCTGGTGATAACCAAGCCAATCAATAGACAGATCATAATTATGGATTTGATTATAGATTTAAGGTCAGAATTTGATGGATTTTGGACAATCCTATTGATATAAGTTTGATTGGCATAAATTCCCTGCCATAATTGCCAAAACAAACTTCCTAATAGTAAAGGTATCGTGGTCACAATCAAGCCATACCATCGCCAAGAAAATTGAATCCTCTGTAATGTCGGCGATAGTTGATAAATCCACGAGGCTATATCTGTGGTCATCAGAAACGCGATCGCACTGATAATAATCCAAAAAAATGTTGCACGATCTAGGCTAGGCTGACTAAAAATGAGTGACTCAGGCTTGCCATTCGGTTCTATTTGAATCAGTTCTACTTGAAATGATATATTTGCGAACAAGAAGTGTTTAGCCCAGCATGAAATGACGCTGATTATAACCACAGCAAGTGATATCCAGAAATAGGGAATCATCCCTGAACTAGCTTCAAACCAATGCGTTGAAAGCTTAGGATGCAGACTTAGTAACCCATTGAGCAAAAGTCGGTTTTGGGGCAAATATTCAGGGGAAAAGTTAACTGATTCAATCTGTACTAATTTTTGATCGAATATGACGGGCAGTAAAAAGAAGCTGATCCCTATAAATCCTAAAATGGCACTGAAATAGCAGCGTCCAACTTCCATAGCATATTTTTTTAGGGAACTACTTTTTGCGAGGTCTTTTAATAACCATAGAGGCATAAACAGCCAAGCTAAAAAACTAATCAACAATGTCGGTAAATGAGATAGACCAAGCATCCCCCAAGCGATCGCCAGACTAATGGTGTGGGTTCGTTGCATTTGTGGCAAATGAATTTGACCGATTAACTTATGCGTTATCAACAGTACCCAAGGGATAAAGGCGATTGCCCAAACTTCAGCGATCGCGCCCCGCTGATAAATGTCAATCAAGAAATAAGGAGAAGCAACTGCTAAACCAGAAATTCCTAAAGCTAACCAAGAGGGGAAGTATAAAGTTGCATATAGGTATATACCCAAAGCAAGCGTAAAAGCAGCTAATACCATGCTGCCCACCAAAGATGCGGGTACATCCATTCCTAATAGATTAAAAGGTAAAGTGGCAATCATCAACATCGGCGGATAGAAGACAAAGGTGGCATTACCAAAGCCAAAATTAGAAAACTCTAGCCAGCGTGGATAAACTTGTCCACTCCAAAATTGGCGTTGATATTGGAAAGCCCAACTAAGATTAAATTGCGTGGAGTGAGTAATGGGATAGCTATGCAGAAGCATTGGTATTGTTGCGATCGTGGCAATACCAAATAAAAGTAAGCCGATGAGTCCCGTTTTGATTAAATCAGAATATTTTTGTGTATAGCTAAGCCCCATAGTTTTATATAAAAATTTGCCTTATTCTGGATTATGAGTTTCAAGATTACGAGCTAAGCAGACAAGCGACACTCCAAAGGGAAAAGACAGATTAGGAAACAAATTTTTTTCTGATCTAAAAACTTGATAAAGAACATGGTTGACCAAAGCTGAAGGTAGCTTAACATCAGAACGATGATGACGATTTAATTGATTGCCAACTAAACGAGCGATCGCAATTAAGGGAAATAAAAATGTATTGAAATAAGAAATGAAAACAACTTCATATCCTGATTTATAGAGTAATTCTATAATTTGCTGCTTGGTATAGCGGCGTTTATGGTGGTGAATCTCGTCATGGGCGCTCCAGAGAAATTGATAAGCAGGGACTGTAATCAAAAGCTGTCCTTGAGATTTTAGATAATGCTTGGCTTGTGTCAAGGCTGATAAATCATGTTCTAGATGTTCAATCATATCGAGAAACATAATTAGATCGAAATAATGTTCTGGCAGAGTATTCTTGTCGAGAACTCCTTGAGTAACTTGGGTTAGTCCTTTTTCTTGACAAAACTGGATTGCAATCTTGGAGATATCTATTCCCCAAACTTCATACTGAGTTTTTAATGCTTCCAAAATAAATCCTGTACCACAGCCAACATCAAGTATCTTGCCTTGAGGTATGTATTTCAAAATTAGGCTGCTGAGTATGCTCCGCCGCGCTCGAAACCACCAATGCTGATTCTCAACACAATACATCTCTTGATAAAGTTTAGTTTCCATGCAATACACTCTCTTCCACAGGCATAGCTAGGATATTTTTGCGAACTTGTCGTTTCATTTGCAGTAAGGAATAAAACATTTCCCATGAGTCTCGTATGGGAGAAACGCTAGAACCAAAAGAGTTGTGCCAAGTTATAGGAATTTCTCGTACGATTATTTTTAGTTCTTGGGCTATTAGTAATATTTCTACATCAAAACTAAATCGATGGGTTTGCAATAACCCAAAAATCTGTTTTGCCTCATAGGAGCGCAATGCTTTGAATCCGCATTGTGTGTCATGTATACCTTTAATCACAAATAACTTCACTAAAACATTGAACATTTTACCCATCATTTCGCGGTAAATGGGCTGGTGTTTAACTATCTGAGATTGCGGTAAGCCTCGTGAACCAATGGCGATCGCGCAGTCTTTTTGAAGAGCATGAATTAACTTTGGAAGTTCTGTGAGTGGTGTAGATAAATCCACATCCATAAATACTATGTATTCGCCCCTTGCTACTTCTACACCAACTTTAACAGCATGACCTTTGCCCTTATTGTTAGGTAGTTCAATCAATCGTAAAATAAAGTCGGGAAATTGACTCATATATTGACGAACAATTGTCCCCGTCTGATCACTACTGCCATCATTCACAATGATTATTTCAAAGCGATCGCTTAACGGATATCCTTCAATCTTCATGCAGATAGACGGCAGTTGCTTTCTGAGTTGATCTAGAGAAGATAAGATATGTTGTTCTTCATTGTAAGCAGGTAAGATAATTGAAAGAAACATACTAATCACTATCAAAAGCATTTACCTAGTTTTGGTTAATCCCTGTCTCAAAGCATCTCTGTAGTTCTCCCAAAAAAGATTTACGATATTTCAATAACTTTAGTTGTCGCATATAAAAATGCTCTGATTGCAAACCCGATCGCAAGACTGCTCATGCTCAATATGCCAAATAATCGCCAAATTGCTTTTTGAGTTAAATCAACGTAGATGAGTTGCTTACCAATTAGGGTTATCGAGGCAGCGATCGCGCCAATTGCTGCACTGATTATCCAGTTTAAAGGCGCTTGAGTTTGTAAGATGATTAGGGAGATTGTTACTGTAAAGGCGATCGTAATTACGGTTGCGACAATCTCAAATATGGATAGCTTTTTGTCTGAGGCAGAATCATAACGGACATCTTGAAAACCGAGTAAGTAAAGCCCTAAACAAGCGATCGCTGTAATCAAGGTGTAAGTAAGATTAGATTGAGATTGCCAATAGACAGTTAATACTGATGCGATCGCTGCCAACAGCCCACCAAGGCTTTGAGGTATCGCAAATATTGCTGCTATAGCTAGCATAAACAATAGCCCTGCGATCGGATAATTGTTATAACGCAATAATGTGCATAGGGTGCTTCCTAAGTACCCATAGGCGATCGCTAGACCAGTGAGGGAGACTAGCAAGCGATATCCAATCTCAAGTTTACCGATTTTGAGTGCCATAAAGTGCCAGTGTAAAAACCGCCGTACTAAAAAGTATATCAATCAGCAGTCTCAGAAAGAACGCTATGAATCAGTTATGCTTTCTGATTGATCAGAAAGATTTGTCCATTCTGTATCTTCTAGATCATTAATCTGACGATAAAACTTTTGTAAATAATTGAGGTCACTAGCAAATAAATTCTCGATTACCATCGGACTAATCTCTTCTAGTCCCCCTAATTTAATAATTACCCTTGACAAAATAATTACTGTTGCATAGGCAGGATTACTCTTCACACGAGGATCGCGCATTGGCGTAATCTCATCGATCGCTCTTGACAATCTCATCACTCCTTTACGATGTAGATTGCCATCACTATCGATATAGCCTTTTGGGAGCGTAAATTCAAACTCAGTTTGAATCATTGGTGTTTAACTAATCCGTAAAAAATCTCTGACGCTTAACTCTACCTCAGTAATCGCAAATTCGCCACCATCGGCTTTAAAATCAGAAATCTTATAACGAACTGGCCAAGCTCCATTGAAACGAAATCTTGCTTTCTCTATAGCAGCTTGATCGTAAATGGTGAGATCTCCATCTCGGAACTGTTGGGCCCAGTTGCCGTCTTCAACCGCTTTTAACCAATTCCACATGGTCATGGATAGGGTTAGCCCTTGCTTAAGAATGATATTATCGCTCTTGACATTCCCAGGGATTTTTGTTCTTACAACTCGCCCTTTAGTCGAACCACTTTTACCCCATATTTGAGGAGTTACTTCCACAATTTCAATTACTTCTTGACTGCGTGATAGTCCACTACATTCCATAAAGTAGCCATCAATCTTTTCCAGACTACCCTGCAAAGTAATTTCGACATAAAATCGAGAATTAGATAAAAACTCAACTTGAGGTTCGTCTGCCATGAGATCACCACAGGATATAGAACTAACTACAGCAATTTGCTTTCAAATCTACCACAAACAATAATATAAAACCCGTTGCTGGGCTTCGCCCTGCGACCATTGTCGTAGTGGGTTTGATCAACAACTGCTATAAGTACAAAAAATAACCTAAGTTACTTTTTGTACTTATAGCAGGGTTTAAAAATGACTGGGTTTATTTTTTGCGGTGCAAAGTCTGATAGACAAACTCAATCGTCTCAGTTGCTAGACCTTCAGATCCAGCTTCTAACTTAATTGATTTATAGCTAGAGGGCATCATTCCAGTCATTTCCCAAGTAGCTGCGGCTTGACCGCCTTGATTGTAAAGAGTAATAGAACCTGTTTTCAGCTCACCCTTACTCTCTGAGCCGCCGCCGAGAAATGTTTCCGAATGCGAAGAACTATACCATTTGATCAGACGGTCATCTCCTACTGTACAGACAAACTCAACCGTAATCTTATTATTAGTTACCCCTGTAACAGTAGCCTGAATGACTGATTTTGCATTTTTGGATACGCCATAAGATGCCATATCCCCTGCGGTTTGTAGAGTAGAACTAATACCACTAACGCTTTTGACGACTAAGTCGTCAAGTCCAGATAGATTAAAGTAGTATTTAGAACAGGCTAAAATTTCGCCTTTTGCCATTGTCGCTTGCCCTCAAAATTTTAATGATATGGAAAGTAAATAATTTTACTTAGAACGATTGATTTGCTCAGCAATAATGTCAAAGGTCTCAACAGCTAACTCGTTACTTTCGGCGCTAAAAGTACTAACTTCATAAGATTTAATCCAACAGTTAGTTAGATTCCAACGAATTACTTCAGTATCTTCACTATCGTAAACAACAATTGATCCATTCTTGCGATTGGAAGACCACTTACCTTGTCCGCCCTCACTCTTTGGCATTGTCGCCAACATCCAGTTGTAAAAGTCCATATCGCCTTCAGTGACGTATACTTCAAGCTTGACGTTGGGGTTTTGTTCAAAACCTGCTGAGGTACTTTGCCAAATTGTCTTACCGCCTTTAGTTGAAGCAAGCGGTTTTTCATGTCCTTGGGTTTGCCCTGTAAAGCTAACTTCCGCAACACTTTTAATCAATTTATCGGTCAAACCGTCAAATTCTACGTAGTATCGACTAGTAGGAATTGGTAAAAGATCAGCCATTTTTCCTCCCTGAAATCTGAATTTTGGATTTGTGCTGTTGACTTATCATTTGTATATCTAACTTATACATCTAACTACTTTAATAGCGCCGAGCATCTCGACGCTATCAAAATAATTAACTATTAGGCGACCACTGGCTGACGCGGAAAATCACGAACTCAGCAGGACGTACTGGACAAATGCCGATTTCGATATACAAACGCCCCATCATCATGGTTTCGTGAGTATTGAGAGTAGCATCACATTTGACATAAAACGCTTCCGAAGATGCGCCGCCAAACAATGCTCCGTTACGCCAAAGTCCTTCAAGGAAATTGCTGACGGTGCGACTTACACGCGCCCATAAATCTGTATCGTTTGGCTCAAAAACGACCCATTGCGTCCCAATTTCAATCGATTTCTCGATATAGCTAATCAAGCGGCGGACACTGATGTAGCGCCATTGGATGTTGTCTGGTTCGACTAAAGTGCGTGCGCCCCAAACTTTGAATCCACGATTGTAACTAGCAAAGTTACGGATGCAGTTGATGCCGATCGGGTTGAGCATTTCCTGTTCGCGCATGTTAGTTTCGTAAGCTAAGCCCAAGACTCCTCTGGGAGTATCATTGGCAGGAGCTTTGAAGATGCCGCGTGATTGGTCGGTGCGACACCAAAGCCCCATAACATGACCGCAAGGTGGCACGTATGAAGGTTTGCCGCCTTTACGAGGATTGGCAACTTTGATCCAAGGATAGTAAAGTGCGCCAAACATGGAACGACGGTTGAACATGCTCAACCATTGAGCTACGTCTTGAGGCTTTTGGCGATCGGGTGATACGGCTTCCATGCCTTTGGATGGCTTGATCGGTGGTGGATCAATCACTGCCATGCGGAATGCGGGACCTGGGAAGGAGTTTTCGCACATGCTGAGCATCATTTCCATGACCCCATGTACTTGATCGATGTCGATCAAACCTGCTTCGTATACCCGCATTAGATCTGGACAGGCGATCATTGCTGTTTCATCGATTTCAAACATCCCTTGGATGCCTGTGCGATCATCTCTTTGTCCTAGAAGGTCGCGAGCAAAGCGCTCAACTGTGGAGATATAAGGAGGTGGAGCAATTTCGTAAGAGCCATTGGCAGGACGACGAGAAAGAGGCTGTCCACTGACGGAGATGTCGGCGATGGTGACATATTCTGAATCAGCGATCGCAGTTACTACATAGTCAGCAACTTCGGTGGCAACTTGTGGATTCATCGATACGTTCTCGAATCTTTCGAGTTCTTGATCACCGCGCACAACGACGACGTTAAAAAATTCCCCTGTATTTAGCGGTGGCTCAGCAGCATCAGCGGCATCTTCGGCTAATGGTTTGGGTGTGCCTTCTCGAATCAACACTTTAATGCGATCGCTTGTTGATGGTAAAGCCAATTGGCTTTGAGAAGCGTCCGCCTCTTTAATGTTAAACATCAAAGCTGGCTTACTGTTTGAGGTACCAATACGGAGAGCAGTGGCTTCAGGGGCGGGTGGTTCTGAGCCTGGAAGTCTTGTGCCGATGCTACTAACCCAGCAGCGTCCACCGCCATTTACAAACCAGCCATTAACGGCGAAAGGTAAGTAAGCATCAAAGTCTGTGTATCCGTCTGAACCAGGTGCAGCGAAGTATTCACGATACTGATCCCATGATGTCACCATCATTGGTTTGAAAAGCTCAGCATCCCCACGCACATCTTCTGTAAAACCGACAAATCCTGCCACACTGAGACTAATGCCTTCAATGGGACGACTGCCTTTATCAACCTCTTCGACGTATACGCCCGGGGCGAAGTAGTCTAGTGCCATCTGCTGCTCTCTAATCTAAGTCTATAGGCATATACAATAAGGAATATCTAAATTAAGAGTTATTAGACTTTAGTCTATACTTTTGATCGTAATGTTGAGATCCCTAAAGAATGATCTATGACAATCACGTCTCAAATCGTATCGGTTTTACTAGTAGAAGACGATTCCAATTTCCGTAGGGGTTTGCATACACTTCTAAGTTTTTATAGTGATGATTGTTATCTTCAGTTTAAGATTGTTGGGGAAGCGACCTCTTGTGACCAAGCGGTTAAATTGGCGATCGAACAGAAACCTGCGCTAATTCTTTTGGATGTGCAACTAAATTTAAAGTTACCTGAAGATAGTGGACTAAAAGTCTTGATGGATTTAAAGAAATTGGATTATCATGGTAAAGTTTTGATTTTGTCTGCCCATCGTGAAGATGAATTAGTGTTTAGAGCGATGCAATTGGGAGCAAGAGGATATGTCGCTAAAGATCGGATTGGCAGTCAACTTTATGATGCAATATCTACAGTTATGCATGATGAAATCTTTTTACCTCCTGATATTGCGACCAGATTCTTTCGGATCTTTCACTTTTATGCAGGGCGATCGCTACAAGGGGAAACCAAAATTCATTTGACCAATCGCGAACAGGAAGTGTTGAATTGGCTCATCAAAGGAGCCTCAAATGAAGAGATTTCTCGTTATCTACATGTAACGATCGCGACGATCAAAGCGCATCTCACTAGTGTGTTTGATAAGTTGGGCGTGGTTAGTCGCACCCAAGCAATTGTGAGGGCTTTGAAATTAGGTTTAGTGAATACTGATGAGTAATTATTTAGCGATCGCAACGGTAACAGCCACTCTCCAAAGAATTTTGCAATCAGTAATCCAACAGGATATCGAAGGGGCGAGAGCAACGACTTTACCACCAGGGGGGATTTCTACAGGTGCGCCAGAAGTAGGGGTAAACATTTTCTTATATCAAGTGACTAGCAATCCTTCGCTAGCTAACTATGACTCTACGCCCAATCGCACTAAGGGCAATCCTCTCAATCGTCAAGTTGCTATTGATTTATTTTATATGATGAGTTGCTATGGCAATGATGCAGAACTGCAACCTCAACGGGTATTGGGAAGTGTGGTCAGCACTCTCTGTGATAAGGGGATTCTCACATCTGAATTGATCCGTTCAACATGCAATGATTCTACATTTCCGTTTTTGGTTGATTCCGATCTTGCTAACCAAATCCAACAAGTAAATATTGTGCCTGTGGATATTTCTCTAGAAGATCTTTCTAAGGCATGGTCGGTATTTTATCAAGCTCCCTATGTTTTATCGATTGCTTATAAAGCTTGTCTAGTTCTTATAGAAGGTCGGGAAAACTTTCAGAGAGCTTTACCGATTCGTGATAGTTCTCCCGCAGGTTTGGCTCCTTTCCCTGCATCTCCGTATATTGAGCAAGTAGTTGCTCAGGGCAATCGATTTGAGCCGATTGTGATTGGTAGTATATTGATCATTCGGGGGCGCAATTTACAAAGTCAAACGGTGGAAGTGCATATTGATGATTTGGTGATTATTCCAACTGATGTTAAAGATCGGGAAATTATCTTTTCCCTTGATTCGCTTTCTTTACCGATGATCCAAGCTGGGGTGCAGAGTTTGCAAGTAGTGCATCGCATCGCTAGTACTTCGCCTCTGATTACGAATGCGATCGCTTCTAATGTCGTGCCTTTTGTCCTCTGTCCAACGATTGTAAGTATTGCTGTCCAGAATCTTGAAATTATTGAAGATAATATGCGATCGGCGGTAGTTGTCGTTCAATTGGATGTACTGGTGCGCGAAAAACAGAAGGTGGTTTTGGCTCTAAATGAGTGGACAATTGATAGTCCGATTGTCTATATGTTTGATCGCCCACCGCTGCCGAGTGCTAATTCAACAATTGAGATTCCAATTACCAATATTAAAGCTGGTGAATATTTAGTGCGGATAAGGATTGATGGGGCTGAAAGTAAGTTGGGTGTGGATGATGATCCTGATAGTTCGACTTATAACTGGTATAACAGCCCGAAAATTACAATTGCGTAAAATAAAGCTATATCAGGATAAAGAGATTCATCTAAACATAAACTACTTAAACTAATCTTTGGGTTTGCTTTTCTCTAAAAACGGCTTAAAAATATTGCCAATTAAAGGGAGTTGAGCGATGACAAGTTTGATTAATTCCATAAAGTTTTGCTCGGAAAGACGATCATCTTGACGGAGTTGGAGTGCGCCAACAAGAGGAATAAAGACTATGCCAGCAACGATTATAGCAATTAGATTGAGGAGTTTGAGTATACCTGCTAAATATCCTATTCCACCAATTACAACTACAAACAGGAATAGATAAAATGAGCCATTTGCCCATGCACTTTTAATACGAGGTGATGTATTAGATTGTTGCTGTTGTTGAGAGTTTTCTGAATTGCTTTGTTGTTGCTGTTGGTTATCCATTGTGCCACCTTGTTGCTGTTGTTGAATAGTGACTTGAGGTTGAACAGTAATCTGTGGCTTAAATTCGATAAAGTTTTGACTATTATTGGAATTTTGCCATTCTCTTTTTCCTAAAATTTGTCTCTCATTTTCCGCTGTTTCTTCAATATCATCTAATAGATTACGGACATTGACCATATTGTAAGGTTTCTTTTGACATTGGATTTCTAGTTGGCGATCGCTCAAAAATTCTTGAAGGGTATCGAAAGGGTAAAAATGGGGATTTTGGCTACCTTTGCAGGTGTTGCAGTTGCAGGGGATGAGCTTTTGATATTTGTCGGCGAGGCGTTTGTAGGAGTTGTGGATTTTGTCGAGTTCGTGGGTGACTACTGTTAACAGGTCGCGTTTGTTTTTGCCAGAGACGCGGATCTTGATTTCGCGTTTGCCGTAGTTTTCGATGACTTCGGCGTGGGTGTTGGCATACTCGCGCTTATGGATGATTACGCCGCTACGTCAGACATTTTGGGCTTCGATACTTTCGTGCATGGTAACGATGAAGTGACGCACAAGTCCTTTGGGCATGAAGTCGTAGGTATAGCGAAAGATGAGGTTTTCGGTTTCATCCCAAGTATATTCGGGTTGGTTTTCGGTGAGGAGTTGGGGGGCGATGTAGATGCCCTTACGGTGAGAAATTGTTGGGGGAATCTCATAGCAGAGTTGAAACCTTTTCATTAATTCCAATAAGCCGCCGTGCATTCCTGAGTATTCGTCTGCGCTCCAGATTTGAGCAAGGGCTTTGTTACTAAAGCGCCCAAAGTTAGCGATTACTTCGGGGTTGTCGAGGACAGCATAGGCAGCATCGGTTCCCCATTTGGGTTTGAGGATGACGGTTTGATAGAGGGGGGACATTTCATCGTCTTGAAAGTGAAGACAGATGCCGAGGTCATGGAGATATTCGCTAAGTTGCAATGCGTCTTTACGCTCTTTAAAGCCGTTGTCCTGGCAGATTTGCAGATATTCATGGAGGCTGATGTGGTTACGGGGATCGCTCTCTAGGGCATGGCGGACTTTGACCCATGTTTTTGGTAGGGTTTGACCGATGTGGGGGAGTTGGTTGAGTTGATGTTGGGCTTCGGTCAGGATTTTTCTTAAATCGCGATTGGTGGCGAGATTGGTGGCAAAAATATCTTTAAAACTGCCAAATTCTCCGCGCAATTGGTTGACATTAATTTCCCGTTGACGGTCTTGTTTTTCGTTTTTGATAATCAGGATCGGGCTGTTGTCACTGAGAAGTTCGATGACATTGAGCCAATAGTAGAAGTCGGTGTCTTCTTTGCGGGTATCGGCAACAAGGAGATAGAGAGAGCGTTTGGTGAGGAAATATTGATGGGTAGAGTGATAGATCTCTTGTCCGCCAAAGTCCCAGATATTGACGTTGAATTGATTGCCATCGGTGCGGTCAAATGACCAATGTAAGACTTCAATGCCTTTGGTGCTGTCTTCTTCGCAGAGTTCGTAATCGGGATTAATGATTTTATTAGCAAGGGAGGTTTTGCCTGCGCCACCTTCACCGACAATCAGGAGTTTTGCTTCGTAGAGATAGTCTATGCCTTCGGTTTCTATTTGTTTGAAGTATTGGCGAATGGCTTCGATGCCTTTTTTTACTACTTCTAAGGGAGGCTCTGTTATTGGATTTTTACTTAAATCTAAATTGGATAACTTAATTAGCTGACAAATTGCTGCTGGTACTTTAGTTATTTGATTGTTTTCTAGGTCAAGGGATTGGAGATTGGTTAACCTTGTAATCGAGTCTGGAATCGCGCTGAGACTGGTGTTTCTAAGGTTAAGAGATTGGAGATTGGTTAACCTTGTAATCGAGTCTGGAATCGCGCTGAGACTGTTACCCCATAAAACTAATTTCTTCAAACTTGTGCAATTCCCAATCGCTGCTGGCAATACCTCAATTCCCTTCCCCGCCAGATTGAGTTCTTCCCATTCCTCCCGCGCTGCCTGTTCAATAAGTTCTTCTAATTCCGATGGAGTCATAATTTCAAGGAAAAAGTAAAAAGGTAAAAAGTGGGTTTGGTTTGGGGCGACTATGTGAAATTTACAGTAAAAATGTAAAACATTAAGAATAACTTACAAATATTCTAAATTACCAGCCATATCTTCAGGCGTTAACACCTCCCAAATCAAAATCAGACTCCTCAAAATTTCGCCAGTTGTCCGACTTCCTTTAATCGCATACACAATTCCCGAATGCTTAACATCAGAAATGCAATTCCAAAAAGTCCCTGTCTTGAGTAAAAAGCACCCGCCCCTGAGCATGGGCAAAAGCCAACTGTTGCTCATCCGATGCTGAAATCAGATTTGCTTGAACGCTGATAGTTACATCAATACCACGTCTTTTCAATCCATCCGCGATCGCATTGTTAGCATTCTCATCTAAATGAAACTTAATTGATTCCGCCATAACGCTCCCTCAGCTTTTGTTGCAAAAGAGAAGTCGTTTTAGCCTTCATTTCTATCGCAAAAGCCTCATCTTCAGCGATCTGTTGTCTAATTTCTCGAAAATGATCGTGATAGTAAGCCAATGCAGAATAAACATCCGACAGCGTGATAGTTGGATATTGAGAGACTATTTCATCAGCAGACAACCCCATCCGTTCATGCCAGAGCGCAATATCCTCAACCCTAATCCGATGTCCAGCAATCCGAGGTTTCCCTCCGCAGATACCTTGAGTAATCTCAATATGGTTATTAATTACTGTCGTCATAATATTTAACGCACACTCAAAAAGTAAAATTGGGTTTGCTTCAAGGCGATCGCCTATTTGTGATTACTGGCGATCGCTACTAGATATAGCATAGCTATAATAAATTGAGATAGTTTTCAGTCGCTCAAAAGTAAACTATGGCAAAGAAATCACACCATGCACAAACAAATTATCGAATACACATCCCCACTTGATGCCCTAATTTATAATCAAACTACATGACATCGTAGAAAAGGTTTAATGGTAACGACGCTAGCAAAAGAACAAATCCTTTCCCTAGAAGTATTTCTCTCCCTTCCCGAAATACAGCGTACATTACTTGCATTTCCCTACAGTTCCATCGGTCAGTGTTGCACCACAAAAATTTGCGCCATTTAATACTGCACCCCGCAAATTTGCGCCGTCGAGATTTGCCCCTGACAGATTGGCGCGTTGTAAATTTGCACCGACAAAATCTGCGCCGCGTAAGTCAGATTGACTGAGATCTGCATCAACTAGCCGCGCACCACGTAAACGTGCTAAACGCAAATTTGCTCCAGACAGATCGAACTTAGTAAAATTGCGCTCTTCGCCGCCGCGATTGACGATTTCCCAGACAGTGCGCCACTTGCGATCGAGAATTGTTTCTTCATTGATAATGCTTTCACGCAAATTTGCCAAACGTAGATTGGCTCCTTCTAGATTGGCATCCGAGAGCTGCGCTCCTGCAAAGTCAGCTTCGGTGAGATTGGCTTTAGTTAGGTCGGCATAACGTAGATTTGCTTCGTTAAATTTGGCGCGAACGAGACTACTACGACGCAAGTTAGTGATAAATAAATAGGCTTGAGTAAAGTTAACATCCTCTAGATTTCCGCCCGCGAGATTGGCTTTCTCAAAATTCCCGCCTGACAAATCTGCCGCAACTAAAGTTTGTCCATCTAGACGCTGGTTTACTATTTTCCAGACTAGAAACCATTTAGGATCAAAAAAGGTATCGCTATCGATTTTGCTCGATCGCAGATCGGTATGAAATAAATTTGCGCCTGCGAAAGTTGTCCCTTCCAGACTTGCCCCTTCAAGGTTTGCCCTTGTCAAATTTACATCACTAAAATTTGCTCTGCGGAGATCGGCTCGCTTTAGTCGAGCATTAGTTAGATCGGCTTTTTCCAGATCGGCAAGTCCCAGATTTGCTCTTTCCAGATTTGCTCCTTCAAGTTTAGCGCCGATCAGTTTTGCAAATTGGAGATCAGCATTTTTAAAAGAAGCCTGATTGAGAATCGCTCGTTCGAGGTTAGCGTATTTCAGATTTGCCCGAAATAGATTCGCGCCTTCAAATTTTGCTTCAAGTAAATTTGCATTCAAAAAATCTGCTCCTGACAATAAAGCAAACCGTAGATCTGCACCTAGCATATTTGAGCGCATCATCTTTGCCCCGTCTAGCTTTGCCCCACGCAGATCGGCTTTGCGAAGATCGGCATCTCTAATATTTGCCCCAATCAAGTCGGCTCCCGCTAACTTTGCATCGGGTAAGTCACATTCTGAACATTCTTTGGTTTTGATCAGTTGCTCGACATGATTTTGATTTGCCGCGAGGACAGAGCTAGCTGAAGCGATCGCCAATATCAGAGAAATAGCGATCGCGATTTTGCTTATACCCATCCTTTTACTTCCATATCCATCATTGGTTTTTCGAGTTTAATATATTCGATTTTTGCGGCTTGCAAGATATGCTTCATTTGGACTGGTTCATTATGATCGGCAGCCATAAAAGCAGAGTTAAGAACGATATTGCGAATATTACCACCAGCCACGCTTAGTTTGCCGAGTTTAATATAATCCAGATCGCGGGTAGGGGTTTGAGTAGGGAAAGCCCTGCGCCAGATTTCGGCGCGTTGCTCACTATCGGGGAAGGGGAACTGAACGACAAAGCGTAATCGCCGTAAAAAAGCTTGATCAAGAGAATTTTTAAGATTAGTAGTTAGTACGGCTAAGCCGCGATAAGCCTCCATTCTCTGTAACAAATAGCTGACACCGACATTGGCATGGCGATCGTGACTATCCTTAACCTCAGTCCGCTTTCCAAATAAAGCATCGGCTTCGTCAAATAGTAAAATCACGCCTCCACCTTCAGCCGCATCAAATATTCGCTTCAGATTCTTTTCGGTTTCGCCAATATATTTATCAATTACAGAACTTAAATCAATGCGATAGACATCAAGTTGCAACTCATTGCCCAATACTTCCGCTGCCATCGTTTTACCTGTGCCGCTAGATCCCGCAAAGAGAGCGCTAATCCCTAATCCGCGCCGACTCCTTTCTGCAAAACCCCATTTTTCATATACAGTCATCCGTTGGCGTACATGAGCGGCAATGTCATGCAAAATAAACTTTTCCTTGCTGGGCAATATGAGATCATCCCAAGTTGCGGTAGTTTCTACACCCTTTGCTAGTTCGTCTAAACGAGGACGAGATTGAGCACGACAGGCATTCCAGAGCGACTTTTGAAATGGATAATCGGACTCTGGATCATGTAAAATTTTAGCTTTGATGGCGGCATTTTGAATATGGGTAGGTGAGAGATTGAAATAGGAGACAAGTTCATAGATTGAGTCTTGAACATCACTATCCACATCACTCTTCACATCATTAAGAGCCTGTCCCCAAAGTGTTTGTTGTTCAATTATGGAAGGCGATCGCACATCAAAGGTAATGATCGTCCGCTGATGCTGACGGCGACGAGATTGACTGCTAATAATTAATGGACACTTAAGAATCTCGATCAGATAGCCGATCGCTAAGTCTTGATTTTGATTGGGAGCTTCATCGCGATCGCAGTCCAGTAATAAAGCAATATCATCTAGCATATATTCGCGATCGCACAGCGAAGCAATTAGCTGTAAGTTACTTAAATCATGAGGAAGAATGTTGGCAGGTATTTTGTATAGATTTAACCCTAAGTCATGACAAAGATGCGATGCGATCGCGATTTTGCTAGAGACATCTTCACCGCATAGTTGCAAAACGGGTAGAAGTTCTGTTGTATCAGACATTGTGTCTGACCCTGTTTTATTAAACCAAGTGGCGATCGCTTGATCGACAATTTGTTGATGGGAATCAATCTGCACCAAGTTGGTAGTTACAGGTTCTAAAAGACTTAGTAAACGCTCATCTAGATCTTGCCCTCCCATTAAATAATGCAAAATCCGTTCATTAATCCGCAATGGACTTGAGATGAGTGCATTGCTAGACCCAATTTCTACTAAATGCCAACGACGTAAAGTTGATGCTGGGGACAGTGCTGACCAGTCCGTCTCTTCTAATACTGACATCGCTAAACTAAAAGTGGGATAAACTTGTTTAGCATCGTTAGCAATTTCGGCGCAAAGCAGTCCCCATCCTGCATCAAATTCCATCCCTGCACATAACAGTAAAATACCTCTTTCAAATACAGATAGATTAAAACTTCCACATAGCTGATCAAGATGACTATCAAACTTGTCTGATTCTGCGATATCAAGAAATTTATTGTCTAAAATTTCACCTTTTCGTTCAGCAATTTTTCTTTCTAAGGCAAAGCGAACTTTGCCGATCGCCGTAAATAGCTTGCTTTGACTGAGTTTTAACCAATCTTTGATATGGACAGGCAAAGAGGAAGGTGGCGATATTGTCATAATTCAGTTACTGTCTTGATCAACTGCTCCAAATAAGTATCGGCTTCGGTAAGTGGTAGCAATACTACCTGTCCTTGCCGCAAAATCTCATATTTACCGCCGCGAAAACCATGCCCCGCAATTAAGCCCAGAGATACTGCCATATTTCCAGTTTCCGTTAACTTATTGATGCTCATCGTTTCCATTTCTAGATTCATGCGTTCTCTAAGTTCATCCTCATTCATGATTTATTCTCCTAAATTTTAGTTTGTTCTCGATTGATTTAATAGGCGATTGCTTTAATAGTAACGCGATCGCCGATTTAATATTTTCGGATTTTGCTAAGATTCTCCTTTTTGGACTGTGTGGCTCAACTCGGTTAGCGATCGCTATAAATTAAGACGTTGGGTTGTATTCTTAATATAGATTTTGTCCTACTAACAAAAAAATTCTGTGTATTATGAGGAGCGAACCCGTCATATTTGTTTCAGACAACGACAATAACCTCAGTACAGAGCAAAATGTAGGATCGAGTAATGTAGATATTTTGACGTTATCTACCCGACAGCAGCAAATTATTAATTGGATTATGCGTCATCTCGAGGTAACTCTTGAAGCGATCGCTACATACATTGAAGCTGACCTAGAAGAAACGCTAGCAGAAATTGAAGCTTTAATTAATCAAGGGTTTTTAGAAACGCGGCAAATTCAGGGCGTTGTCTACTATAAAATCGATTTTCGCCGCCAACAAAGTACAGAAAATATTGAGACAATCCCATCTGTCTCAGTAGCGCTCCGCCCGCTATCGATCATCCTCAATCCATCTGGTCTCGTCTCGATCGCTACAGGTGAGAGTTTTGAGTTATGTGTCACCGTCACAAATCAAGGCGATCGTAGTGCCGTAATTAGTGTCGCAATCGATCAAGACTCTAGCTCAATTTATGCTTGGTGTGCCTTTCCCTCAGAGCGTTTAGCACTTAGTGTCGGACAGAGTTGTGAGGTGGTTTTTCTGATTCAAGTCCCACCCACTGCTCCTCCCGCAGAGTATAAATACACCTTAATTATCGATGCACCCCAACATTATCCAGAAAGCACACCGATTCAGTACAAAGGTCGAGTAATTGTCCTTCCCTCAATCCAAGAAGTCGTCAGAGTAAACGATCCTACCTTTGTAACCCGACCGCGTACTTCATCTGCCGATCCCCATCAGATGCGATCGGGAGAACTCTTGCAAATTCTGGTCTTGGTCACAAATCGCTCAGAGCGAGTTGATCGCTTTCGAGTCACGATCCCAGACGTAGATCCTAAATGGGTATCAATTTATTATCCTGAAGGCTTAGCTTTGATGGGAGTTGTCGAGGCTGCTGAGGGGCTGCCCTTAAACCCTGATACCCAAGGACAGATTACCCTGATTTTTAGACCGCCTTTAGATACTTGGGCAGGTATTTATTCACCAACGATTCGCGTTCATTCTGCTAATAATCCTGATTTAGCATTATTAGATATTGTTTATTTTGAAATTCTGCCAACTTATCAAATCGATATCCAATTAATTACTTTACTTACAAGATTAGAGCGTCTTCCATCGCTTTATGAAATGCGCTTTAAAAGTAATAGCAATATTGCCCGTGAATTAATTTTAAGAGCTAACAGTCCTGAACAAGATGGAATGTTGCTTTATAGCTTGATCAATGAAGAAATCACAATTTCTCCCTTTGGAACTGCTAGAGTCAATTTAGAAGTCCAACCAACCAAAAAATGTAAGCCGCGATTTTTTGCTGATCGCTACTTTACTTTCATCGTCGAAGTTGAAGACAAGCATGGCGCACTTTTACCAAACGATCGCTTTATAGGCAGCTTATTAATTCCATCCCGTCCTTGGTGGCAGCTTGTCTTATTGATAATTGCTATTTTAGGTATTATCGGCATAATTATCTTCTTGATTTGGTGGTTCTTTTTTCGACCTCCTAGCATTCCCCAAGTAGTTGAATTCACTTCAGAGTCGTCCACTTATCAAGAAGCGAACAATGAAGCAATCCGTTTGCGCTGGCGGATTACCAATCCCGATCTATTACGTGAACTAAGAGTGGAAGGACTAGCGGATGACAAAATCCTCAGTCAGCAGGTAACTTATAACTTTACGAATGGAATTCCCTCAGAATTAAAAGAATATTGTGTGATTGATCGCGAATTACTATGTCAAAACGTGCCCACTGACGCTCGAAAGCCCAGCCAATACGTTTTTCAGATGAACTTGGCATCTAAAAGCCCTAAAACTGGAACATTGCCATTAGCAAAAACCACAAAGATTGTCGTGGAGCCAATTCCTCGTGCTCAGATTTTGGAGTTTGGCTCAACTAAGCCTCTTTATACTGAGTCACAGCCTATTTTGCCGACAATTGTAGTTGCCCCAGTTGCTCAAGCTGTACCAAGAACTGGATCAGCAGCGAATGCACCTAGCCCTGAATCATCTAATGTAAACCAGCCAACCAACGCCACCACTTCGCAACCCATCACTTCGCAACCCACCAATCCATCACCAGATCCATCACCTAATCCACCAATACCCCAAGTCACAGAATCAAGTTCTATCGCAGGATTACTCGAAAAACGGGTATTTTTGATGGCGGTTGGAATTAATGTAGATGCGGCAAAAGTAGGGCTAATTAAACCAAAACCCGATCTAGATAACGAAGTGCGTCTAAACTGGCGCATCTCCGCCGCTAGTCAGGTTAAAGAGCTAACTTTAGTGGGGCGATCTCCTGAAGGTGAGGTCAAGAGTCCGCCTTTAAGCTTTGTGCTTACTAACGGGTTGCCGCGATCGCTACGTCCCTACTGCACTCTTGCCAATGATGAACTGATTTGCAAAAATGTCCCCACCGAGTCTAAAGCTTCGGGTAATTACATTTTTGAGTTAACAATCATCCCTACTAAGCCTCCTGTCGATCCTAAAGCGATCGCGGTGATCAAAAAAACTGAGCTTGTCAAAATCGCTCCCTACCCAGCCAAGATTCTAGAACTCAAAGTAAATGGTCAGGACGCATTACCGCAATATTCTTTCAATCTCAATCCTGACATCCCGATGATTTTGACCCTATCATGGAAAGTCGAAGCTTCGGCAGGGGCAAAAATCGATCTACTTCCTGCCCCTGGGAATATTGCCGCAGTTGGACAATTAGCGCTCCCTCTCAGTCCTAAGTCATCAGAAGTAACTTATACCCTGAAAGTGACTAATCCCGACGGGCAAATAATTATGCGATCATTTATTGTCCAAACGATCGCTCCACCTCCTGCGCCCAAATCAGAGATGACACCGCCGCCGATCGCTTTGCCACCAGAGATAGATATACCTGCGATCGATTCTCCCTTAATTCCTGCTGTTCCCAATCGCAGATCAGGAGGAACGCTCACGCCGTCAGAGGTTCCACCTAGCCAAAAATAAGATTTAGAAAAAAATTAGAAAACAAAAATGACGTAAAGCGCCGTCTTTACTTTCTGAGTTATGATAGCTTGTGTCGTAATTGATTGATCACAATGGAAGAAGGGTTTGAGTTTAAGTTGCCCAAAGGATTGCTCGACGCTAATCGAGAATTGCATCGTCAGGGCAAAATGAGACTTTTGACCGCTAAAGATGAACTGATTGTGCAGGAATTGTCGAGCCAAAATCCTAATACAGATTTAGTGTTTTTATTACTAGCTCAGGCGATCGCACAATTAGGAAACTTAACTAAAGTCACCACGTACCAACTAGAGCAACTATTTTTGCCAGATTTTATCTACTTACAAAATCTATTTACCAACTTGCAACCTCAAAACGTGACTGCATCGGGGGAATCATAGGCTATCCCTCGGAGAGGTTATACGAGGAGGTAGCCTGCATTGCCTTTTACTTCCATTGGTCAAAAGACGATATTCTCAACCTCACCCATACCGAACGTTTACGTTGGGTCAATGAGATTATAAAATTACGTTAAACAAAAAAGCATCGCGAAGCGATGCTTTCTTATATTTAATCGCTCGACAATCGACAATCGCGGTTATTTAGTTTGCCATCAGACATGATCGTTCGACAAAACTTACTTGTTTTTGACTCAACATCTTTAAATAAAGCTGAGTTAAACTTTGCTCCCCTTAAGTCTGCACCTCGAAAGTCAACATTTTCTAAGTCTGCATTAGTAAAGTTTGCCCAGCGCAAATTTGCATCTTGAAAGTTGGCATCCTTTAAATAAGCGCCGATCAGATTTGCACCAATCAAGTTTGCCTTACGCAAATCCGCCGCCCTCATTTTTGCCAAGCTCAGATTTGCGCCATTGAGTTTTGCCTCAACTAGATTAGCATTGCTTAACTCACATTCGGGACAGGCTCTAGTTTCGAGTAATTGCCCAACAGGATCAGCGATCGCCGATTGGATATTTGCGAGATATAAGGGTAAAGCGATCGCGCTACACAAAAAAATATAATGCGACATTGGCAATCTTAAAAGAATTGTTAATAGTTTAGATTGAATATTAAAAGAAGATTTTAGCTTAATTAGCAAGATAGGCGATCGCATCAACCAACAATCAATAACTACTCCCTTCCCAGTGAAAAACTAGACACTTGAAAAGCCGACTTTCCAGTCTTCTGGGTTCTAATATATGTCTAATTTATGGGTGGGAAGGGAGTAGA